>CAIXKO010000102.1 GCA_903919925.1 uncultured Bacteroidota bacterium
AAAAGTGGTTACCGAAATCATGAACGGTGCCGGCGTTAATATTAAAGAATTTGAAGACAATGCGGCAACCAAATTGAAGCCGGGATCGAAAGAGCTTAAAGGCAAAACCATTCGTTTAAAGAATTCAGTTACCACTCAAACGGTTCGCGGACGGAACGTTTTGGCAATGATCGAGGGAGAAAATCTTAATGAGGTAATTGTGGTAGGTGCTCATTATGATCATCTTGGAACATCCAATGGATACATCTGGAATGGTGCTGACGATAACGCATCGGGCACAGTTGGGGTGATGACACTGGCAAAAGCTTTTATGGCCACTGGGGTCAAGCCAAAGAAAACCATCATTTTCGCAGCCTGGACCGGTGAAGAAAAGGGATTACTTGGATCGAACTATTATGTTGACAAATATCCGAAGAAAGAAGATCTGGTATTGAACCTGAATTTCGACATGATATCCAGGAGACCTGAAAAGGACACATCGGGATTTAAAGCGGGAATGGATTATACGGAGGCTTACCCTATTTTAAAGGATTTGGTTGAGAAGGCAAATACTAAATATGAGTTAGGACTGGATATCAAGTTCAGACCATCGAAAAAGCCGAGTGCCGGTACTGATTTTACCCCTTTTGCTGATAAGAAGGTGCCTATTTTCGGGTTTGATGCTGCATTTACTGCTGATTATCATGGTCCGATGGATCATTCAGAAAAGGCAAACATCGACTTAATGCAAAAGATCATTAAGGCAGGGTTTGTGAGCCTTTATGAATTAGCCAATACCGATTGGAAGTAAGGTAGTTGGTAAGGGGTAGCCATCCATTATTTTGCCCAATCCGGTAAGGCCAGATCGATGCCCAGCACATAAATAATCAGGAAATAAAGGATAACCGGCAGCAGGATCATGGTAATCAGTTTAAGCCAGATGCCTGATTTGGCCATATCGGGTACGGTAAGTTTGTTGCTCGCAAATATTACGGTATTAGGTCCGGTTCCGGCCGGCATGATAAATACAAAGGAAGCGGCAAAAGTTGCAGGCAGCATCAGCAGTATAGGATTTACACTTCCGGCTACTGCTATGCTTGCCAATACCGGTAGAAAGATATTGGCAGTGGCGGTATTTGAATTCATTTCGGTAAAAAGCAATACAGCGCCAACCACAATTATCAGTACTATAATGGTTGGATAACCGCTAACAAAGGCCAGCTGACCGCCAAGCCAATCGGCGAGTCCGGAGGTTTTAAAACCCGTAGCCAATGCGTACCCGCCGCCAACAATCACCCCAACGCCCCATGGAACCGAGGAGGCGGACTTCCAGTCGAGCAAACGCTTCTTTTCTTTTCCTGACGGAAGCATAAAAAGTAAGAGAGCCCCGAGCATGCCCACTGTGCTATCCTGTACAAATTCACTTACTCCAAACAAGGAGCTCCAACCGGGAATCACGGTTTGATCAAAAGTAAAACCTTCGCGGAAAACCCATCCCAGGGTGGTAAAAATAAAAATGAACATCACGCGCTTTTCACCCGCCGACATTTTTCCCATGGTTTTTAGCTCATCGCCTATCATTTCTTTGTTTCCGGGAATGCTTCCTTTGATTTTAAAGAAAAAGGTAAGATAATACCAGATCATCGGAAGAAAGATGATGAGGATAGGAATTCCGACTTTAAGCCAGGAAAAGAAGCTGATTTTGGGTGCCAGCGGAAACAATTTATCCATGATACCGCCGAATATCAGGTTAGTTGGAGAACCAATTAATGTTGCCACGCCACCGATACTGGCAGAATAAGCAATTCCGAGCATTACGGCAGTGCCAAATTTCGGGTTTGCATTTCCGAGGGTTTCCTCTTTAGTAATGATAGCCAAACCAATAGGAAGCATCATTAAGGCTGCCGTTACATTTGCGATCCACATCGATAAAAAAGCGGTGGCGAGCATGATACTGAGCAGGATTCTTGGCCGGCTGGTGCCCAGAGCTTTGATCAGTACGAGAGCGAGTCGTTTATGAAGATTCTGATTTTCAATTGCTTTTGCGATAAAAAACCCAGATATCATCAACAAGACAAGGTCATGTCCATAATTAACCGCTGTATCGCCGGCAGGCAAAACTTTCAGCAACGGAAAGAGCACCATCGGTAAGAAGGCAGTAGCATAAATCGGAATTGCCTCAGTAATCCACCAGATGGCCATTAGCAAAGCAACGGCACCAGCGTTTCGTGCAGCAGCAGTCATGCCGGAGGGAACAGGGAGAAGCAGCATAATAATCAGAAAAATAATGCCGCCAATCAGACCTTGATATTTGATGGTTTTCATAGGTAAAAATAAGGAGCTGGGCCAAAATCGATATGGGCACATGGGGAAAGAGGGCAAAAGGGCAAGAGGGCAGCAGGGCAGAAAGGCAAGAAATAAAGGCTTAAAAATTCATGTAACATTTTGATTACTTGAAACTTGTAACATACTTACTTTTAATCTTTCCTTTCTGCCCTCTTGCCTTTCTGCCCTCTTGCCCTATTTTGGCTCAGCCCCTATTGTTCATAGAGATTTGACTAAAAATAGCTGTAGGTGTAAACTTCCTGCCAGCCTGAGCCTGAGCGGGTGATTTTCGAAGGCCGGTTTTTGGCATCGAATTCATAGGTAATAGTTGTCCTAAGCTTGGCATCTGTAGTGCGTGGATCCCAGTACTCCAGAAAATCAACCAGTTTTTTACTGGATTTTCCAAACAAATTACCTACTGGTTTAGTGTTGCTGTCGACCATACTGGCCTGATGAATGTTATTGACATTATCGCCGACGGTATAGGTAAACTCTTTTACTTTTTTAGCCGTAACACCATCATCATCATAGGTAGTGTGTTTCATGATATTGCCATTGGTGATAACCGCTTGCATTTTCAAATGATCGGCGCCTCCCCAATGTTCGATAATTTTAATCAGGAACCCATCGGCATCATAGGTATAAGCAGCATATTCTCCGCCGCCCCAGTCTTCTTTGGTTACCATGCCCTGGGCATTTATTTCATAATCGGTGGTGGATGATCCTGAGGTAATCCGGAGTTTCCCGGCTACAGAATAATCGTAGGTAATGGTTTTATCCAGATCCGCATTCCAGTAGTCATCGATTTTGGTGACTTTTTTTGTGCCTGAATCGTAGGTAAAATCATACCGTTCAACCCCATCGGGATATACAACACCAATCGATTTGACCAGCGAGGAGGTAGTGAATGTAACTTCTGCGCCGTAACCTGTTCCATTGGCATTGGTAGCATAAGCTTTCAGGTGATAAAGGGTACCCGGTGTGAGTCCGATCAGGTTATGAACAAATGCACCAACCGCACCCGGTTCTTCAACTGATCTGGAATCAACAACTGTAGGGTTTGCATTGGTGCTCCAGCAAACTCCGCGGGCGGTTAAAACTGCACTGCCCTCTGAGGTAACATCACCACCGGTTGATGCGGTGGTCTCCGTTACGGATGTAACTGTTGCTGTGGTAACAACAGGTGGATCGGTTTTCTTACAGGAAGAAAACGGAATGGCTATAATCACAGCCAAAGCGAGTAAACGAATCTGCTTTTTCATTGTTATTAAAATTTGGAATTAAAAATATTCTATTAAGAAATCAATTGTTTCCAGCCATAATAATCAGGGCCAAGCCTGCAGTAAAGAACAAAAACATGAATATCAACAAAGAATTGACGGTTTTATTGGCTCCTTTAAATTCTTTCCAGATAAACACGCCCCACAGTGCACCAATCATGGTGGCACACTGCCCAAGTCCGAATGAGATAGCATAGCCTGCCTTTGAGGCGGCTAAGAGGCTTAAAGAGGTTCCCAGGGCCCAAATCATCCCACCGATAATTCCGGACAAGTGACTTTTAAAATTACCCTGAAAGTATTGGCCAAAGGTGACCGGTGCTCCTTCAATGGGCTTTTTCATGAGGTATGTATTGAACAAGAAGTTGGAAATCAGCACACCGATGGCAAAAAAGAAAAATGCAGCGTATGGAGTCAGTTTTCCAGCTTCGGCGAGTCCGGCGCCAGTACTTTCAGGATCTGTTGCAATAGCCTTGGCGATAAAGCGGAAGAACCAAGCCATCAGAAACCCGGCAACTACTGATAAAATAATGCCTTTGCTGGATGTTTTCTGTGCCAGTGTTGCTAATTTTTTGTAAGCCAATGCATCGAGAATGATGGCAACCAAAACAATACCCATTCCAATAAAGAGCAATACAGGATTGCCCATTGGTGTGGCTATGTAATTGATAATTACTCCTAATACCATGCACAGGCCAACCCCAACCGGAAACGCAATGGCTAAACCGGCAACTGCGATAGCCGCCACTAGCAAAATATTGGAAAGATTAAAAATGATCCCTCCGATTATCGGGTTAATAATACTGGAGGTGCTTGCCTGCCTGATGCTTTCCATAAAGCCCATCCCCCTATCGCCCGAGCTGCCGAAAGTTAATCCAAAAAGCAACGAAAACAGGAGAATGCCAAGCACATAATCCCAATAAAAAAGTTCGAACCGCCAGCTTTTTGCGGCAATTTTCTGGGTATTTGCCCACGATCCCCAGCAAAGCATGGTGATGAAGCAAAAAATGACTGCCAATGTGTAACTACTTACGATGAACATGGTTAATTGTATTAGTTGTTAATTATCTATTTATGGAATCTGTTTGTTGTGTAATTAATTATATCGGATAAACCCGCTAAATACCATTCAAATCCACCATCACCCTCCCTAACCCGGTACTCATGAGGTATCTCTTTGGTTCGCAAAATGATATGGGCATTTCCGTTCCCCTCATAATAATTGCCCTTATCGGGGGCATCAATATAAAACATCATACGATTAAATTGATCAGCAGTTGTTTTTGACAAGACGTTTGCAATCCTATCTTTTTGTAAATAACCATCTGAGATGCAACAAGTCCGGAATAAAGGAGCATCGACAAATAATCTGCAGGATTCGATTGCATCATCCTGATATCCTGCAAGTGCCCGGAACCGGTACCCTTTTCTGATGCGTAAATTAGTTTCGATTTCGGGCAAAACTGCGGCTAATCCGGAAATAGAATTCCTTGGCAGAAACACCAGTATAACCGGAGCTGCCGCATTAGTATTTATTTCCTGATTAATGAAGGAAGCAATTGATTTACGTTCTGAAGAATTAAAATTTCCGGCAAAATAGATCACCGGGTACAAGCGGTTGGTAAAGCTATATTCTTCAGGTACATAAGCTATATACTCCTGTTTGTTAATCGAAAAGCTGATTGATGGATTTTTGGCTGAAAGGTTAACTATTTTTTTAAGTGAAATATCTCCACGATATGGCTTACCTTCAAATGCATCACTGATAAACCTTAGTGCATTTGGCAACGCAGAGCACCAGTAGCGAAAGCTATGATCGCCATCGCGCACCCGGAATTGATGTGGGATCTTAAGATTTTGCATCAGAATATGCAATTCCTCATTACTCCTGCAAAGAGTTTGCTCTTTATCTCCATTATCAATATAAATATTAAGCATGCTGCTTACATTAGCCGAAAGCTGAGGCAATATATGAAAGGGGCTGTTCTGCTGATAATAAGGAGTAATACGATTTGAACCCAAAAAACCAGGTTCACCAAACAGTCTGCCCCACTGATCGTTCCATTCCGAAGCATCTTCCAATTTGTATTGCTCATCGGTACGCACAGATATGCTCAGCGGTACTGTGGCTCCAAAAATTTTAGGGTACTTCAGGTGAAGGTTTAATGCACCAAAACCACCCATTGAATATCCCATCAGTGCGCGATGCTGTCGATCACGAATAGTCCGGAAAACACTATCTATATAGGGAACCAACTCATTAACAAACATATCCTGGTACAAGAAGCTGCCTTTGTAATCATTAACATAATAGGTGCGATAACCATCGGGCATTACAAAAATCATGGGGACCACCTCTTTTTCATCGATCAATTGATCATAGTATTGAGAAATGCGACCGTACTCGAGCCATGACGTTTCATCATCGCCCAAGCCATGCAAAAGATAAACAACCGGATAGGTTTGATTCTCAGCATAATAATTTTTGGGCAGACAAACGGAAAAATGGACATCCTGATTTAATATCCGGCTGGGCATATTCAGGCTTTCCATGATTCTCAATTCCTTTTGGGAATAGGAATTGCAGATCAGGAGACAGCTAATAATACCGAGCAGAATACTTTTTTTCATTTTCCCATATTAAAGATGACTTTTCATAAACGAAGCCGATTCATTTAATCCTGCGATAAAGGATTCATTTGAACCAGATCCTTGCCGCACACGATACTCATGATTAACCTTATTATGTTTTAAACTCATAAAAAGTGAGTGATAACCCCGATAATTGGTGCCCTGATCAGAGATATCCAGATAATAGCTCACTCCGGCATCAGCAGCACTGGCATCATCAGGAATATCAGCATCAAAAAGAAGGCAAGCATTGAATAGCGGTGCGCATTCAGGAACGAACAGGCAGGCTAGTTTGCCACCTTCATTATTACCGATCAGAATATGGTGCTTACGATCGTTTAGCGTACGGTATTTCAAGCTAACCTCGCCCATAACCTGATTAAGAATGGATAGGGTAACCGTATCCGTTTGTATTGGGATTTCCAAAATCAATGAAACCGGAATTTTATTGCCGGACATATTCAAATTCAGGAGCGACATCAAAATCTGCGATTCCTGATCTTGTGTGGCTGCCGACCGGTGATGGAGTACAACAATTAAGGGGTAATGTGTGGTATCGGCAAGGTAGTTTGCCGGTAAAGCCAGGTTGTACATAATTCCTGAATCATTTAGCTGGCAGTTGACAATCCGATCAGGAGGAATAGTTGGTCCGGGATCAACAGGTTGTGGATCATCAGGATACGGTAATCCCTGTACACATTTGCCAATGTATTTCAACGCTTCGGGAAGTGACTTATGCCAATAATCCCAACTGTGGCCGCCGTTTCTGGTGCGGTATTCATGTTTGATATTCAAATCCCTCAATAAGGAATGGAGCGCATCATTTGGATCCGAGAGGCTCTCCTCGTCGTCACCACAATCGAAGAAGTAATTCTGACCCTGCAGGGATAGATCACCCGGCTTACTAAAAAAGTAAAACGGACTGAAAGCTTTGTAATAATCAGTTAATCTTGCAGTTCCAGTTGTACCCATACCGCCAAAAAGGGTACCCCATTGTGAATCGAAAACACCTTGTGGCTCCTCCATATATTGCCTGTCGGTACGGAATGACATGCTAAGCACCACGCCGGTTTTAAAGACTTCCGGATTTTTGGCAGGCAAAATCATCGCACCATACCCTCCCATTGAATAGCCCATTACTGCTCTTGCCTGAGGGTTCCGAATGGTGCGAAACAAGGAATCCATTTTTGGAACCATCTCATTTATAAGCATATTCATATAAGGGTAGTTGCCATTATACTTATTCACCCAATAGGTATTGAATCCCTCAGGCATAACATAAATCATTGGAACCGTTTCAGCTGCATACAGATCGGCATAATAAGTGATCAAACCCCATTTATACCAGGCAGTTTCATTGTCGCCTAAGCCATGCAGAAGATAAACTACAGGGAAAGAGGATGTTGAGTTCTCATACTCTTTAGGCAGCAAAACAGCGTAGTTCATTGTTCTCGTCAATATCCTGCTTTGAAAAGTTTGCTCAGTTAATAATCGGACAAAAGGTTTATTTTCCTCCGGTGGTACAGGATCGGGCTTACATCCGGGCAACCACACGCTTAAGGAGACTATCCCAAAGAATAGTCCCAAATGATCAGGCCGTTGCAAGTTAAATTTGATCATTTTACCCCAGATTGTTGACCTGTGTTAAAAGATTTACCCGGTGAATCGCTGTAAACAACATAAGACTTGAGGGTTATCCGGAAATCCGGATCGGGATTCATCCACTTTATTTCAATTTTATGGTCCGCGTTTTTTAACAGATACTTATGGAAAATATCATATTTACGCACGATATAGTCATATGGCATACGAACCTGCTCCGTTAATTCACCATCGATAAAAACGTTGAGAATGGCCACGAAATCACTGGTAGCCACTCCACATTGGCTTTTTACATTTCCCAGAACCACAATGCCATTTCCGTTAAAATTGATCTTGATACTTTCATCCAGAAAATCCTTCCTGACTAACAATTCTTTCGTAGGATACATTCCTTCGAAGGATTGTTCAAAGCGAAGGATTTCCGGTTTTTGAACTTTTATACTAATATTCGAATGGGTAACCTCACCACCATTTTTTGCAATGAGTTGAGTGGCATGTTTATAGCTTAAATCATAAATTTGATTGAGTGTAAGATCGGAATACGGGAATTTCAGGTCCTGAACTTTTTCGATAGCTGGTTTCCAAATGGCAGGGATTTTTTCATAACCGATAATCACCCCAAGTATCCCGGCAGCGGTAGCTGGATTGCAATCGGAATCCTGACCGCAGCGGGTTGATATATCCATGGTTTTAAAGAAATCCTTTTCGCCATAAAGCAAGCCCATAACCACATAAGCAGCATTTACACCGGCATCGATATTAAATGCATTGAAAACGCCCTCGGGGCAGCCCTTTTCGGAGGTATGTTTCTTTTCAAATTCAAACCAGCATTGCTTCCAGTCACCGGGATATTGTTTGTGCCATTTTATCACATCGCTGATGGCCTGATAGAATTTACTTTTTTCGGGAACCGGCCGGAGTCCCTGGTCAACAATATAATCAATATCATCTGATACAAAGGCCGTTGCATACATTGCTGCCATAAATACACCGCCATACCATCCATCACCATAATTCATAATATGACCAGTGCGATCGCAAATTTCGGAAGCAGTATTAATCATTCCGGGTGACATCATTCCGGCAAAGTCGGCTTCAATCTGAAAGTCGATATCATCGGCATGGGGATTATTCATCCAATGCCCGGATGCTGGAGGCTTCATGCCGTTCAAAATATTATATCGGGCGGCCTGGTTAGCATGCCAAAGTTTATAATTATCGTGGGCAAAAGATTGGGCAAATGAATCGGCGGGGGCATCAAGTCCAACTCGTTCAAGCACTTCCATAAATGTAAGATCCATATAAACATCATCGTATAAACCAGGGTCCGATTCAAAAATTTCCTTGATATAGTCATCGTACCAAACCATTTGCTGATACTCCTGGATCATCGTTCCCTTGAACTTGAATTCTGTTGGACCGCCAAAGGTGCATCCGATCGTTTGGCCCGCCCAACCTCCTTTGATTTTATCTTTCAAAATATTTGGAGTCAGGGAAACGGAAGCGGGCGCGTCAGTAACTTTCTTTTGAGAGTTCCCACAAGAGAGCAACAAACTCAACACCGTGAATATCAGCAAATTTAAAATTCCATTTTTCATTTCAATAAATTTTGAGGCAGGTTGCTAACCGGTGGAATTCCGGAGTAAACAACAATGTCGTTGATTCGGATTTCGTATTCCGGTTTTGGATTCAACCACTTCAAAGTAACATTATGCTTACCTTCAAGCAATTGGTATTTCCAGGCCGGCTCCAGTCTGCGAGAACTATTTTTCATTGGCAGTTTGATGGATTCATCCGGTTTACCATCGATATACATCAATAATTCAGCAACATAAGGATCATTTGGCTCAGCGAGTCCAAATACTTCGGATCCTACTCTTTTTGAAACCCGATCGATATAATCCTTATCGATTTTTGAATTTTTAACGAGATTTCCATAGAAAATAAACCCGTTGCCATTAAAATCATACGACAACTCATCGGTAAAAGATTTATCGAACCGATCGCGGAAGATTGGGAAAGTACTTTCGAAATTTTGTTCAAATGCCACCGGAACAGGGTTGGAAAGGGGTATCCGAATTTGGTCAACATTTACGGAGCCACCTGCCAGACTGATCATTCCGAGCGCATGTTTCAGGCTCAACTGATAAGCTTTATTTAATGACATTTCAGTTTCGGGAAAATTCAGGGCTTCAATTTCACGTAGCGGGTTAAGCCAGAATGAAGGGATTTTTGAATAGCCAAGCATAACACCTAACACGCCGCCCACGGTAGCTGGATTACAATCGGCATCCTGACCGCATCGGGCGGCAATATCGACAGATTGTGTAAAATCACCATTTCCATATAAAAGGCCGATGGCGGCGTAAGCGGAGTTAATCTTTGCATCGATATTAAATGACAGAAAAACACCTTTGGGACAGCCAACATCCTGGTTCCATTTCTTTTGTAACTCAAACCAGGTTGCCTGCCAATCATTAGGAAATTGCTTACGCCACTTGATTACATCGGCGATACAATCATGGAATTTTGTTCCTTCAGGAATGGTTTTCAGCGCTTGCTGAACAATCTCCTGAACATCATTGGAAATAAAGGCGAGCGAGTAAAGGGCAGACACAAAAACACCACCATACCAGCCATCGCCACTGTTCATGATGTGCCCCACCCGATTGGCAATTTCAGTAGCCGAATTCACCATGCCGGGAGCCATCAATCCAATAAAATCAGCTTCGATCTGAAAATCAAGATCATCGGCATGCGGGTTGTTTTTCCAGAACCCCGATTTTGGAGGCATTATTCCATTTAATATGTTATATCGGGAAGCCTGGTTAGCATGCGCGAGATGATAAGCTGTTGATGCCCAATGATGTGCAATAGTATCAGTGGTTACCTGCAGCCCATATTTCTCAAAAACGGCAACAAAATTCAGATCGGTATACACATCATCGAATAGTCCTGGTTTTTTATCCCACCAGTATTTAACATAACCCTCACGCCAGGGAATATTCTGATAATCAGGAATAATTGAGCCCTGATACTTAAATTCGACCGGTGCACCATAAACCACTCCAATAGTTTGGCCTGCCCAACCACCTTTGATTTTATCTAAAAGTTGCTGACGGGTAAAGGAAACATTACCGGAAACCACTTTGGTGGCTGGTAGGGTCTGTCCGCATGAAACCATGATGCACAACAAAAGGATGGCAGATGTAGCATTTCCAATGGTCCGGTTCATGTTATATTTCATTAAACGTTAAGCATTTACTGATATACACAAAGTTCGGTAATTGAAGTGAAGGATGAAACCTGATTGGTGAATTTATTCCAATGGTCCTGGACTTTAGCATCGCCAATAATCCGGATGGCTTTGGTACTAACAGGTTCAAAGCTGATTACATACTCCACAAAGTGAGGTTGAAAAAACACGATATCGGTAGCAGGCAATGGTGGGACTATCGATATTTTTTCAACCGGCACCCACTTACCTGAATCATTCATATACTGCACATTGAGGGAGGTAAACCACCCACCGAATTCCTCCAGGCAACCCGTGTGGAAGGCAAGCATACTAACTCGTTGAGGAGTTTTCCATCCATAGCCGTAATAATCCACTTTAGGAATCTTGGATTTAGTGGCCAAACTATAAAAGACAGAACCAGCACCAGTGGTTATTCCATCATTGATCACGTTAACGCTTTTGGCATACATTGATCGTCCGAAGGTATACCAGCAGGAATCCAGTACTTTTTGATTGAGGTCGCGCACATTGGCCAATAGAGTATCCGCTGTTTGAGCGATGTTCTTTGTACGGACGAGAAGGTTAAAAGTTCTGGTGATTTTTTCTTTTCCATTGCTGAGTTGCAAGGATACAGAAAAGTTTCCCGCGACAACAGGAGTACCGGTTAGCCTGCCATTTAAAAAGTTCATACCCTGAGGTAATGTTCCGGAAATCATACTCCAGTGATAGCTTTTATTGGCCTCGGTATAAAACGGATAATCAACTGGCTGACCAACTTCCATTACCGGGAGTGGTCCCAGGTAAAACTCAGGGGGAGCGGAATAACCAGCCTCGGTATTGATTTGAAGGGTTGCATTATCCTGTGTTCCTGTTTTTTTTCCGCCTTTTAAAATGATCAGATCAATGGTGGCTTTTAAGGTTTGATCGATCATATCGGAAATTTGAGCATCTGGCAGATCATATCGGGTGATATTAATATAATGGTTGTTGAACGGGGTTTTCCAGCTTTCCACCGGCAGATAAAGTTTTTCAGGCAATCCTTTCATTCCATAAATCACTCCCAGGAGCCCAGCCACTGTAGCAGCCTGGTTATCAGCATCAAAACCCATTGCACAGGATAGATCGAGCGTACGCTGAAAGTCGCCGTTACCATACAACATCGCAAGAATTGCACAAGCTCCATTGAGGTTCGCATTCCAGATGGTTTTGGTCATATCGGGCTCATCGATATAGTATTTTTGGGCCATTTCCTTCCAGGATGCTTTCCAATCGGACGGATACCTGGCATGCAGGGCTATCATATCTTTTGCCGTTGCGGTGAAACGCCCATTGGGTGGAAGAGCATTGATCCCAACATTGATAAGCTTTCTGATATCTTTCTCGAAAAAAGCGGCTGAATACATGGCGCCATAGAATATCGTTGGCTCCACGCCCCAATCATCGCTGGTTATACGTGCTGCCCACTCCGATTTTGAGGCTGCATATTTAACCATTCCCGGAGCAGTAACGGCCCATATTTCATTGATCAATTGAGGATCGATCTGGTACCAATGCGGGTTTAGCTTTTTACTTCCGGTAAACGGTGGTGTATAACCAAAGTGCATCAATCCCAGGGCTGCTCTGTTGGCCAGCCACAGACGATCGCGGATATGGTACATCCAGGCATCACGGAGTTGTGCATAAGTAGGTTCCGGGCCAAACTTCATCATTTGCAGGAGGTACATGTATTCCACATCGGTATCATCATCGGAAAACGCTCCATTATATTTTATCAGCTTATCCAGGTTTTTTGTATAGCCATAGGGCCAGTTTTCGGGCCCCGGAGCATTGATATACTTACCTTCATGTGGCAATCCATATATGTTGCCAATCATCTGCCCGACCCATGCTGCGGCAATTTTATCACGCAAATCGCTTACCTTAATTTTGGCCGGTTGGTTGGCAGCAACATCCAACGTCAGAAAAAAACATATGGCCAGCAGCATCAGTAACCGGATTGCTGAATTTGTATTCATATGTTACAATGGATTTTGTACCAAATTGGAATTTGTTGCAAGTACCGATTGGGGAATCGGAAACAATTTTGAATTGGGTCCCGAAGCCGGCTTATTCCACCATACATTTCCCCAAACGCCGAATCTTATCTGATCTTGCCTGCGATGGCCCTCCCAGGCAAACTCACGGCCCAGCTCATTCAGGAATTCTGCCGCAGTTAACTCGCCCGGCTGATAGGGGGTCAAACCTGCACGGGTTCTTATTTTCCGCAAATCAGGATCAGCAAGCATTTCATCGGCCCGACCCAGGCGCCACAATGCCTCCAGTTTGGTATAAACAACATCGGCATATCGGAATAGAACAAAGTCATTTTCCATATCGGTTACGTAATATTCCAGACCATCCTGATACTCATATTTGGCACATCGCGCCCCTTCCCATTTTTTGCGCGCCATATAATTGGCCACCGTGGTAGTATAAATAAACGGAACTCCATCCACCATGATGTCATTGCCGCTCTTATCCTTTTGCTGACCAAATAAAAACGATTTCTTTCTAAGATCGTTGTCGGCGTACTTATCCAGAAAGCCTGGTTCTAAAATAAACTCGTCCCACATTTGTCCTTTAAACCCAAAAGTGGCCCGACTGGCATCGTTGAGCGTAAGCGTGTACCAATACAGATGATCCTTGGTAAAAATGGAGTTCATCGGTATCACAAAAATATTTTCCAACGATCCCTGATTCTGCACTTTAAAATTTGTAAAATAGTCATTTTCAATCTGATAAGCACCTAAAGCAATGACTTTATTACAGGCATCGATAGATTCCTGGAATTTATTTTCACCAATCCATTCCTGTGCATTCAGATAAAGCTTTGCCAGGAGGGAATAAGCCATACCCTGGGTAACGCGTCCATAATTTGATGGTAAAGGCTGATTTTGAAGCTTTTCCATATTATCGCGTATATCTTTTTCGATATAGTCAAAGATGAATTTTCTACCTTTTTGCTGTGGGAGATTTTTATCGGTAAAATCGATTGAAAACGGGATATTTCCCCAGTTATCCATTCCCCAGTAGTAAAAGAAAGCTCTGAGAATTTTTATCTCAGCCACGATACGTTCTTTTTCGGGAAAAGTTATTTCTGTTTCTTCCGTTTCATAAATCACTTCATTACATGCACTTATGCCTTCAAAAACAAACTCCCAGGCTAAAGTCAGAATTTTGTTGGTGGTGCTTAATCTATGGGTGTGCATCTCATTCCAGCGTCCGTTATCCCAAACGAAGCCATCATCGCGGCCGGGTGCCACCATTTCATCGGATGCCATTTCAGTGAGACTCCAAAGACTGAATTCCTCGGGATAAGGTTGAAGTTTTGTGTAAGCGCGTCCGGCATTCATTAATACATCTTTTTCCGATCGAAAGAATTTATCGAGTGGAATATCGGAAAACACTTGCTCATCGAGGTTAGTGCAGGAAATCAAACTCAAAAGGATTGATAAACTTAATGCCTGAATGGTAGATATATACTTTTTCATGATTCTTTGCGTGTTTAGTTAAAATCGTGGTCCATTAAAATATAACGTTAACACCCAGAGTAACCGAAGTGGTACGGGGATAATAGTACAGGTATTCGATACCAGGCTGCAAGCCGCTCAAATTCACTTCCGGATCGAGTCCTTTATAGCCGGAAAGCGTTAAAACATCCTGTGCGGTAAGGTTTATCCGGATTTTTGAAATGTATTTTGAGTGAACCTGCAGATTGTACCCGACCGATAAATTATCGAGTTTCAAAAAGGAAGCGTCCTCCACATACTTGGATGAATACTGGCCGATACCATTAAAACCGGGATTTTCAAGCTGTGTATGCACGATATTTCTACCCAGACTTTGCCAGTTCTCGTAATATAACCGATACATATTAAGCACTTTTCCCCCGATGCTCGACCGCAATGTTGCACTGAGGTCCCAACCTTTCCAGGAAACCATATTGCTCCATCCAATGGTAAAGAGTGGATAAGCGTTGCCAATTGGCTCCCAGTCTTTGGGGTCAACTTTACCAATTGGGTTTGCATTTTTGAACCGGTCGTAGCCATTTTCATCCAATCCAAGCCAAACAGGGCCATAGAATGTTCCGAGCGGTTTTCCTTCTTCGATCCGAAGGGCATTGAGCGGAAAAGCGCCACCCAACCAACCTGTTTCTATGTATTTGCTAGTAAATTCAGCGTTGGAAAACTTAACCAGTTTATTGCTGTTTTTACTAAAGGTGATGGTAGTATTCCAGGAAAATAATCCGGTTTTCACCGGTATGGCGTTTAGCGTAAATTCAACACCCTGATTACTAATCGTTCCCACATTAGTAAATAGCACCGGGAAAATGTATGGTGGATAAGGCACATTATAAGCATAGAGTAAATCGGTGCTTGAACGATAATAATAGTCGAGCACACCGCTGATGCGATTATTAAACAATGAAAAATCAAGACCGGCATTCAGCTCCTGTTTCTTTTCCCAACGAAGGTCAGGGTTTGGATTAGAGGTTGGCTGATAAGTGTTTATCCATTCACCATTGTAATAAAACTTTCCTGCAGTACCCATCATAATCAAGGATTTATAGTTTGCAAAATCCTGATTACCGGTAACCCCATAGCCAACACGGAGTTTAATATCGTTAATCCATTTAATATCCGACAGGAATTTCTCTTTGTTCAATCGCCAGCCTAATGAAACAGAAGGAAACCAGCCCCACTTATTGTTCTTTCCAAACCGTGATGAACCCTCGCGACGGAGAGAGACTGAGGCCAGATATTTTTGATCATAATTATACAATACCCTGCCAAAAAACGAGATTAGCCTGCTTTTTTCCTTATAGGACCCCATTTCTGCGGTACCCACTCCCAGAGCCGATCCATCGCCGATATTATGCGGCCCATATAGATCGGAGTCGAATCCGGAGTTGATCATATAGGAAGTGTTGGACTCCAGTTCCTGAAATGAGTAGCCTGCAAGCACCTGAATATTATTATCTCCAATGGATTTCAGATAGTTAGCGGTACTTTCATACTGAAGATTTTTGTTCTTACCGTTACTGATCTCCGCCTCGCCGTTTTTACCCAATTTACTGGGATAATACTTGGTGCGGTAATACAAATCTTCCCAATCAGATTGCTCGATGGAAATAAAATTCACCCATTTTAAAGATTCAGTCAAGTTGAGGGTAGCACGGATATTTCCACCGGTATCGGTTGTTTTACCCTCTCTGGTACGTTCCTTTTGCATGGCAACCGGGTTGTAATATTCTATACCCTGAAGCAGTGTGTAACCGCCGGAGTAAGTATTGGCTGGATCATACACGGGGCTGGTAGGGTTTCGGATAAAAGCCTGGTAAAACAGGTCGTAATTGGCAGGTTTATAATTACGCATGCCATAACTCAGGTTATAATCCAGTGTTAATAGCTCCCCCATTACCTTCTGTACCACGTTAGTACGAATCAGATACTTGTTTGAAACATTATCAGTCAGTAACCCCTGTGCATTATCCACATATAAAGTTGTGCGGTGAGAGAAGGTCTCATTTCCACCGGTTATTGCCAGATTGTGCTTATGGCTAAGTGGCACGGGGCGGGTTATCTCTTTAAACCAATCGACATTACCACTAAAGATATTCACTGCCTTATCGGGTTCATATTGTTCGATAGCCTGACGGAATTCATTAGCTGACAGATTCTTAACCCCCCGCGGGTTTACCTGAGCCGATAGCTGTCCGGAGTATTCGATTTTGCTTTGTCCGGATTTGGCCCGCCGGGTAGTAATAATGATCACTCCGTTTGATCCCCGGGTGCCATAGATAGCTGCGGCGGCGCCATCTTTGAGCACATCGAAAGATTCAATCTCCTCAGGGCTCACGTTTTTTATCTCTGCTCCCACCACCCCATCAATAATAATAAGTGGCCCCTGACCGGAAGTCAGGGTATTGGTTCCGCGCAGCATAATTCGATATTCCGCCTGCGGATCAGCGCCATCGGGTTTTACAATGGTGAGTCCTGCAACTTTTCCCTGAAGCAATCCTATGGCATCGCCGAATGCGCCCCGATTGAAATCAGCAGATTTTACGGTTGCAATAGATCCAGTGACTTCCTTTTTTGTGGTAGACCCATAACCGATTACCACTATACCGTCCAACGATTGCACTAAAATATGAAGTCGAACATCGATAATTGGCTGATTTCCAACCTTTATAACAACTTCTTCATAGCCGACAAAGGAAAAAACCAGGGTGCCATTGGAAGGTATGTCCAACGCATATTTCCCGTTTGTATTGGTGGTGGTTCCGGTTTGGGTGCCTTTTAGTAAAACATTCACCCCGGGGATGGGTTCATTGGAAGTGTTATCGATAACCGTACCCGATACTTTAATGGATGAACCGTTTTGTGCCAAAGCGCAGTTTGCAGCGATAGCAAAGGCAGCAATTGCAATGAATCCCTTAAAACTGCAGGCTTTCCGTTTAAACCAAGATGATGTTTTCATAATCAAGTATTTACTTAAATTGCATCGAGCGATGACAATTCGGACCGGTAAGGAGTTGATGTTTGAGCCCCCATCCTGGTAACGGTGAGAGCAGCGGCCCGTGCAGCCATTTTTACTGAATCCAGGATTGATTTGCCTTCGGAAAGGCCAACGCAAACCGAACCACAAAAGGAATCACCTGCTCCGGTAGTGTCAACAGCCTCTACTTTTGATGCCTCAACATAATGATATTCCAGGTAATCCTTAATCAGGGCCCCTTGTGGTCCGAGTGTAATAACTACAATATCAACGCCTTTTGAGCTAATGATATCGGCAGCTTGTTTGGCAGATTCGATATCGGAAACTTTTATTCCTGAAAGAATTTCAGCCTCGCTCTTATTAGGAATAATCATATACAGGTTTTTCAGGAGGTCATCTGACAAGGCTCTGGCAGGAGCAGGATTTAATATTACTTTAATTCCCTTTGTATGAGCCATTTCCGCCACATATTCAACTGTTTCGATTGGTATTTCCAATTGCATCAGAACCAAACTGCTGCCTTCGATTTCCACACTGGCTTTATTGATATCGGTTGGAGTAAGGAATGCATTGGCTCCGGAAGCAACTACAATACAGTTTTCGCCCTGGGAGTCCACTGTAATCAAGGCAACACCGGATGGATTTTTTGCATCAGAAAAGATGAAATCTGTTTTGATATTTTCAGCTTTATAAAGCATAACCGACTGTTTACCAAATACATCGTTCCCCGTTTTCGCGATCAGGGTAACGGTGCCTCCCATTCGGGCGGCTGCTACAGCCTGATTGGCACCTTTGCCACCGGGATTCATAAAAAAAGTACCACCCAGGATTGTTTCACCAGGTATCGGAAGCCGGTCAGCCTTGATTACCATGTCGGTATTGCAACTTCCCACTACAACAATTTTGTTTGATTGTGTCATCGGTCAATAGTATTTTTAGTAAATATAGGAACAGTTGAATGCAAAAAAAATCAAAAATTGAGATAAACCAGCAATTACAATTTTGACCTTATGAAAAACTATTTCAACTATATTCTTAATTTTATGATCTTTACAAAGTATCAGAAATGCTAAATATGGTTCATAAACTGTAATTTCAAACCTATGTCAAAGTTTCAATCTCTGGTATTGCTCACTCATTCGATGTCCATCGCAGAAAAAAAGGCATTTCGGATCTTATCTACCCGCAACAAGGCCAAATCAGACTATATAATATTGTATGACATCATAGAAAAAAACAGGGATCAGCAACCTTCCGCATTGATATCAGAATTTTTGGAAGCACGGCCGGGTGCTTCCGTCGAAACCACCTCCAGATATTTATATGATATTTTGCTGGAATCGATGCTGGACTTGAAAAAAGAGCAGGATAGCTTCTATTTTCTTTTCAATAAAATCCTAAAGGCCAGGATACTATATGAAAAATCTCTATTTGATGAATGTTTCAACCTGTTGGAAAGTATTATTGAAGATGCCGGGAAATACGAGAATTACTATGCCCTTTTACTTGCTTCGCGATTGGAACTGGATTACCTGCTAGCACTTAACTTTCCGAACCTGGATGAAAAAAGCCTGATAAACAAGCAATTTAAGCTTACAGAAGCATTAAAATACCTACGGAAAATAAACGAGCAATCGTCACTTTATGAAAATCTGAAACACAGGATTGTTCATAAAGGTCATGCCCGTTCCCAAAAGCAAAAAAATCAACTTAACGATTTAGTTTTTAGCGAGATAAGTATTGTTGCTTCGCTCAATCAAGACAATTTTGAGATTACTAAGCTTCACCAGCTATTTCAATCGAATTACCTGATCAGTGTTGGAGATTATCAGTCGGCGTTAAATTCCTATATTGAACTGAGCAATCTATTTGAATCGAACAAGCATTTATGGAGCAATCCACCGGTTTACTACCTGCATACGCTGGAGGGAGTGTTGGAAAGCCTGAGGGGTATTCATAATTATCAGGGCATGACCTATTTCATTGAGCAACTCAAGGCAATTAAAAGTCAATCAGCAAGTTTCAGGATTAACCTCACCTGCATTACCTTTCTCTATGAATTATTTCCATTCCTCGATTCCGGTGATTTTGGTTCATCGATGTCGTTGATGAGTCGTTATCAGGAAGTTTTGTATGATAAGTTCCTAACATTGACGCTAGCTCGTCAGGCCGATCTTTGTTTGTACACTTCGTTAGTGTTTTTTGGGAGCTCGCAGTATCAGAAGGCCCACAAGTTTTTGAATCAGATCATATTGAGGGGAAAAAACTTTTTCCATCTGCCGGTTTACCGGACGATACGTTTGGTTAACCTGATGATTTTATACAAGCTGGAGGATTTTGATCTCATAAAATATGAAATACGGTCCATGAAGCGTGATTCGAGTGATAGTGCCAAAGACTATAAGATTGAGCGATTTCTTTTCAATTTTCTGAGTAAGGAATTGCCCCCATTAGGGCATAAGCGGCAGCAATTGCTGGATCGGGTTTTAAAGGAATTTACGGAGATCCGGCAGGATGTTTTTGAGAAGCAGATTCTGATGAT
>CAIXKO010000103.1 GCA_903919925.1 uncultured Bacteroidota bacterium
GAACCTCCTCCTTTAACCATTGGTCTGAGCACATCGGGCAGATCATTCATTTTTGCAGCAACCTCATCACTGTCAATCACCTTTGCGGCTCTTTCCAGCAATCGGGAATGGAGATAAAAAACATCGCCCGGGTAGGCTTCTCTGCCCGGCGGGCGCCTTAGTAACAGCGATACCTCACGATAGGAAACAGCTTGCTTTGATAAATCGTCATAAACGATCAAAGCATCCCTCCCGGTATCACGGAAAAATTCACCGATAGCTGCTCCGGCAAAAGGAGCATAAAACTGCAATGCTGCCGGGTCACTGGCGGTGGCCATTACGATAACCGTATAAGGCATTGCACCATGTTCTTCCAATGTTTTGGCGATTTGAGCAATAGTTGAACCTTTTTGCCCGATAGCAACATAGATGCAGTAAACAGGTTTACCCTGATCAAAATTCTGACGCTGATTGATAATAGTATCAATGGCGATAGCCGTTTTTCCCGTTTGGCGGTCACCAATAATTAATTCACGTTGACCTCTCCCAATCGGGATCATGGCATCGATTGCTTTAATACCCGTTTGAAGAGGCTGATTTACCGGTTGACGGAATATTACTCCCGGCGCTTTGCGTTCAAGCGGTAAATCGATCAATTCACCCTTTATCGGTCCTTTACCATCGAGAGGTTCTCCGATAGTATTGATCACTCTTCCCAACAGTCCTTCCCCAACCCTGATAGATGCAATTCTTCTGGAACGTTTTACATGACTGCCTTCACCAATTCCAACTGATGGTCCTAAGAGTACGGTGCCCACATTGTCTTCTTCAAGGTTAAGAACAATGCCCATTACTCCGTTATCGAACTCCACCAATTCGTTGCTCTGAACATTGGAGAGGCCATAAATTCGGGCGATTCCGTCACCCACCTGCAATACAGTTCCAACTTCTTCAAAACTTGCATCGAGTTTCAATCCCTCCAGTTGCTGCCGCAATATTTGCGAAATTTCGGCCGGTTTAATACTTGCCATGGTCAATTATTTCTTTGATTCTCGTAATTCCTGTCTAATTCTCTTCAATTTCAAATGAACGCTTGCGTCAAGCTGCATATCCTCCAGGGTAAGAATAAATCCACCGATTAAGGCTTCATTTGTTTCCGTTTGCATCTCTATTTTCCGGTGGGTCGATTCTTCCAATCGAGCTTTCATACCCTCCAGAAATTTAGAATCCAATGCGATAGCTGATTCAACCCGGGCGTCCATAATCCCCTGATCAGCTTTAAAAAGTTCCATGAACATGCGGCAGGTTGAAGAGAAATTTCCTTCCCGCCTGTGATGGATTAAAAGCTGCAGAAAATCAAGGGTGATGGGTTCCACAACTCCTGATAAGGCACCTGAAACCATGCGTGCTTTCTCGGAGCCCATGATCACCGGGCTTTCCAGCAACCATTTGAACTCGGCTGAATCAGCAAGTAGTCCGGTAAGTTTTAAAAGATCGTCTTTTACTTTCTCAACCAGATTACGCTCTTTGGCCAGTAGAAAAAGAGCTCTTGCGTATCGTGAAGCTAGGCGGCTATCGTTCATAGAACTAATTCAATTTCAAGTCGCTAAGCTGTTCCTTTATCAATTTCTCCTGCTGGGTTCGATCGGAAAGTTCCCTTTTCAGGATTTTTTCGGCGATATCTACGGACAAAGAAGCTACCTGTTGCCTGATTTCTGCAATAGCCGCTAATTTTTCAGTTTCAATCTGTCGCTGGGCATTTTCAAAAACTTTTGCAGTTTCCAAAACAGCATCTTCGCGAGCCTTACTAATCAGCTGCTCCCTGATTTGCCTTGCTTCAGCAATCAATAGATCGCGTTGGGCATGGGCCTCCTGAAGCATCTTTTCGTGCTCGGATTTCAGGCGGGATAGCCCTTCACGGGCATCATTGGCCGAAAGGAGGGCCTTTTCAATAGATTGGTCACGCTCCTTAAGCATTTTAAGGACGGGCCCCCAGGCAAATTTCCGCAGAATAAAAAATACGACGGAAAAAGCCAGAACCATCCAGAAAATCGTTCCGTAATCCGGTGATACTAGTCCCATACTTTAAAAATAAAATGGCCGCGTCCCGCGCAATACCGGGATGCAACCTTATTTAACAAGAAATACAATCAATAAGCAAACAATCATCGCAAAGAAACAAGCTCCTTCAATCAGAGCAGCAGCAACAATCATATTTGTTCTGATATCCCCAACCGATTCCGGCTGACGTGCAATAGCTTCCATTGCGCCTTTACCAACCTGTCCGATTCCGATACCTGCTCCAACTGCTGCCAAACCTGATCCGATTGCAGCACCCATAGAAGCCAGCGGGGCCATTGATGCACCGGCTGCCTGTAAAATAAATACAATAAAACTTAACATACTCTTTAGGTATTTGGTGTTAAAAAAAATCTCAGTGACTTTCCTCCCTTGCCATTCCAAAATAGATAGCTGACAAAAGTGTAAATACGTAGGCCTGAATAAATGCCACCAGCAGTTCAAGCATCGTCATGAATACATAAAACAGAATGGACACGATAGACGATCCATAACCGGCGATCCAATGAATCTGGCCAAAAATAAAAATCATCACAATAAAACTCAGTGCAATAAAATGCCCTGCCAGAATATTTGCGAAGAGCCGGATGCACAAAACTAAAGGTTTTGTAAAAACGCCCAGCAGTTCAATAAATGGCATCAGTGGTATTGGAAACTTCAACCACCAGGGAACTCCCGGAGCATTGAAAATATGTTTCCAGTAATTTTTATTTGAGCTGAATGTGGTAATCATAAAGGAAAACAACGCAAGTATGCCTGTAATGGCTATATTCCCGGTAACATTAGCCCCTCCTGGAGGGATTGGTACCAGACCCATCAGGTTATTCACCAGAATAAAAAAGAATGCGGTCAGCAGGTACGGCATAAATTTCTCATATCGATGCAATCCGATTGAAGGAATCGCTATATCATCCCGTACAAAAATGATGATCGGTTCAATAAGCGATTGAAAACCACTGGGAGCCTTACCAGGATTCCTTGCATATTTGCGTGCCAGGGGGATAAACAGAACCAGGATCAGCAACATGCTGACCAACATGGCGGCAACCGTTTTCGTTATGGAAAGGTCGATCGGAAGTGCTGCTTCCTCATTAATCGTCCCATCGGAATTTGCTTGTACGATCTTTCCTTCATGTGGCCCCTCTTTAGCCAGAAGGTAACCCTTATAAGCTTGAGTGCCATGATGAAATTTAGAGGAAAAGAAAACCGACAATCCCTTTTCGCGGGTATATAAAATTACCGGCAGCGGAATACTGACATGAGTATTCCCAATTTTCATTATGTGCCATTCATGAGCGTCCATGACATGCTCCATAATGAATTTCCCGGCATCAAATTTTTCCGGAGCTTCACTTTTTTCGTTATGCTCTGTCTGACTTTCAGGATTTAAGGCAACCAAGCGGCTCCCAGGTGCCACCGTGAGCAGCAGAATCCATAAAATATACGTCCATCTCTTCATTCCTGTTCGATTTCAGCAAGGTCGCAAAGGTATAAAAAAAAACTATCGTTCCGCTTGTTTTTTGGAATGCCTGTTGAGAGATCTTGATTCGAAAAACATAAACACCAGATAGATAACAAAAGTCGATCCCAGAAAATATAAGGCATGCTCTTTATTCAAAGCCGAGTAAACAACCATAAAAGCCATAAGTATTAATATTTTCAATGCTTTATAGATTAAAAAGGCCGAGTTGAACTTACTGAATCTTTCAGCAAGAAGGCGGGTGAGGACTACTTGCCCAACAGCTGTAACCGCCACAATGGTGACCAGCATAGCAGGCAATGCAGGCGGATAATGGCCGGGTAGCAAATAGATGAATGTTACGTATGCCGCGGCGATAAGCAAAGCGGTTATTATGGTCAGTTCAATCCAATATTTTTTATCCACCTGGTTCATGGTTATAATTGCTTAATTATTATATAAATAATGATTACGATTCCTCCGGTTGAGAATAAAAGGGTAAACAAAGGAAACCCGATTGAGACGAGTTTATCCAATTGCCAGCCAATAAAAAAAGCGGCCAGAATGACCGCAATCAGTTTAAAAGCCAAGCTGGAATAGCGTGTATAATCACGCAAAATTCGTTTTTCCTGGTCCAGGTTATTTAAGTTGGACGGTTTCTTTCCGTTTAGCATCAGCTTCACTATCCATTCGGCAGGTTCCACTAAAGATCGCGCCTGGCTCAATAGCCAGTTTTCGGGTAATAATCTCCCCATTCATCCGGGCAGTAGCCTTTAAGCTCACCAGCTCTGCAGCGCGGATATTTCCGGTAATATGTCCGGAAATTTCTAATGTCTGGCAAATGATGTCACCCAAAATTTGCCCTGACGCACCGATTACCACTTTCCCTTTAATATCCATTTTCCCATTCAACTGACCATCGATACGGAAATCGGAGTTGGATTCCACGTCTCCTTTTACCTGCGTGCCCGCAGATATCAGATTAATACCATTGGTTGATTCGATTTCTTTTGCCATGTTGCTTTGTATTTTCAGGTAAATGTAAAAAAAACCGGCTTATCAACAAAGATTTATGCAGGATCGTAAGCCCATGTAAGATAAAGTGCTCCCCAGGTAAAACCTCCGCCAAATGCGGTTAGCACCAGTTGATCTCCTTTTTTAAGCTGGTTTTCATATTCCCACAATACGAGTGGTATAGTTGCGGTTGTGGTATTTCCGTATCGTTGAATATTGACCATCACGCGGCTGGGATCGAGGCCCATTCTTCTGCCAACTGCCTCAATAATACGCAGATTAGCCTGATGAGGAACCAGCCATAATTTATCAGCGGGAAGGTTATGCTTTTCCATGATTTCGACCGAAATATCTGCCATTTTTGACACAGCCATTTTAAATACAGGCTGTCCTTCCTGATATAAAAAATGTTCTCTGGCATCAATAGTTTCGTGGGAAGCTGGTTTTACGGAGCCACCTGCTTTCATGTGCAAATATTTTCTTCCTGACCCGTCGGTTCGCAAAATGTGATCCTGAATACCATACTCCAAATTGGGTTCCAGAAGAACTACTCCGGCGGCATCACCAAAAAGGGGGCAGGTTTTCCGATCGGTATAATCAGTTATGGTAGACATTTTATCGGCGCCGATACACAATATTTTTTTTGCGCTGCCAGTTTCAATGAATTTCGAAGCCACGGCAAGCATATAAACAAATCCGGAACATGCCGCAGCCATATCGAAACTGAAAGCATTTTTAATACCAACTTTATCGCTGATGATGTTAGCTGTAGCCGGGAAAACCATATCCGGGGTAACAGTGGTGCAAATGACCATATCAATTTCATCAGGATGGGTGCCCGTTTTCTGGAGAAGCTTTTTAACCGCCGGAACTGCCATATCAGAGGTACCCAAACCTGCACCCTTTAATATGTGTCTTTCCCGGATGCCTGTCATCGATAAAAGCCATTCATCGGTGGTATCCACCATTTTTTCGAGATCGGCGTTTGTCAGAATATCTGGTGGAACAAATGCTTCAACTCCGGTAATAGCAGCAAATATCTTTTGCATTATTCAAATGCTTGCTTAAGTTTAGTAATTAACCCCGATTGAACAAGCTCGCGGTTTTTCATCAGCATATTCTTAATGGCGAGAGGAGTGGACTTACCATGCCCGATTAACACAGGACAACCAATCCCGATTATCGGAATTCCGCCAAAATTCTCATAATTATACTGCTCAAAGAACGGGTTGGATATTCTGAGTTTTTGGCTCAAATTATATACGGATTCAGCGAGCTTAAGAACCACATTGCCAATAAATCCTTCACAAACGACAACATCAGCCTTATCAGCGAAAATCTCGTTTCCCTCCACGTTCCCGATAAAATTAAAATCCTGACTATTCTTCATCATCTGGTAGGCTGCTTTAGTCAGCAAGTTTCCTTTTTCCTCTTCTTCACCAATATTCAGGAGGCCAACTTTAGGGTTTACGGTACCATAAACATGCTGGGAATAAAACGACCCCATAATTGCATATTGGTACATGACATCGGGCCGGGCATCAGGATTGAGACCCACATCAAGCAGAAGGGTGTACTCATTTTCTCCTTTGGGGATAGATACACCAATGCAAGGTCGTATGATTCCGGGAATGGACTTTATGGTAAACATTGCACCGGCCATCATAGCTCCGGTATTTCCTGCGCTGC
The DNA here is from genome assembly GCA_903919925.1 of uncultured Bacteroidota bacterium. Classification (GTDB taxonomy): domain Bacteria; phylum Bacteroidota; class Bacteroidia; order Bacteroidales; family UBA12481; genus UBA12481. The sequence goes on from CAIXKO010000103.1 coordinate 6,221, forward strand.
AAAAACCATCCAGTTTTCCCTCTGAAAGCATTTGAAAACCGACTCCCATACTTGAATTCTTTTTCAGGGAAAAGGCTTTTACCGGATGGTCCCCCATACCGATCACCTCAGTGGTGGGCACAACAAGAAAATTGCCGGGGTCGAAATTCTCCTCCCGGCAAGTAGCTTCAATGGCGTTTTTATCACCAATCAATACCAGTTCAACATCAGGAGGCATTTCCGCTTTTGCGAGAATTGCTCCAATTGTTGTTGCTTTGGGAGCATGGTCGCCTCCCATAATATCAAGACCGATCTTCATTTGATTTTCAGATCAGATGATTTCCTGACTATGCGGTAACTTCTTTTTCGATAGCCAGTTTACCACGATAATGTCCGCATTCCGGACAAACACGATGATACTGTACGGTTGCACCGCAATTTGAACAGGTAGCCAATTGGGAAGGAGTAGCTTTATAATGCGTTCTCCGCTTATTTCTCCTCTGTTTCGATGTTCTGTGCTTAGGATTTGGCATGGCAGTAACTATTTATTTTACACTTAAATTTCGTAATAAACCCAACATTTCCGGATCGCATCCCGGTTTACCCTCATCACTATCGGGATGAACCTTGCGCAAAGGCAAACTTAGGACAACATACTCATACAGATATTGTGACAAGTCGATCTGGTAAGCATCCTGGGGTAGCCAAACCACATCAAATTCATCCTCATTGTTTCCATGGCCGAATTTTCCATAGAGATTGAATTCACCGGAAACCGGCTGTTCATATTCCTCCAGGCACCGGTCGCAGGGTAAAGTAACATATCCGTCGAGCAGGAAATTGAACTCCAACTGGCGCTCATGCTTGATCATTTCTACATTGACAAGCACATCTGCCTGATGAATTTCACTTTCCGGAAAATGATCAAAGAACGCGTCAACAAGCTCGAATTCAAATTCATGCAGTCCATTTGAATAGGAGCTGAAAGGGATAGTATATTCTGAAAATCGTTTCAACCCTCTTTCAAAAAATGTCCGGCAAAAGTATAAAACAATATCGGATAAAAAAAAATGATTTTGAGAACCTGCGGGTTATCCGCACGTTAACATCATTTTCCTCTACTTTTTCAGAACGATCCTAAAAGTTGTCCCCCGGTTGATTTCGGAATTTCTAACGAAAATTTTACCATTATGGTAATTTTCTATGATCCTTTTTACCAGCGACAATCCCAGTCCCCACCCTCTGGGCTTGGTTGTATATCCAGGTTGGAAAACAACCTTGTAATTCGATTTTTGAATTCCTTTACCCGAATCTGTAATATCGAGGTATACCACCTGATTCTGGTCCTTGACAAAAATATTTATAGAACCATTTCCATCCATGGCGTCGATAGCATTCTTACAAATGTTTTCAACTACCCATTCAAAAAGTGTCAGGCTCAGAGGGACATACAGTTCATCAAGATCTCCAAAATTCAGCTCAAACTTAATTTTATCGGAAACCCGGTTCTTTAGATAACGAACTGAATTATCCAGGACAGCGAGGAGGTTCTCAGGTATGAGAACGGGTGTTGAACCAATTTTGGAGAACCGGTCTGCGATGGTTTCAAGCCTCCGGACATCCTTTTCCACTTCACGGATAATTTCGGGGCCAGCCTGTTCCATTTTTAAAAGTTCCACCCACGCCATCAGTGAGGAGATTGGCGTGCCCAGCTGGTGAGCGGTTTCCTTTGACATTCCAACCCACACCTGGTTTTGCTCGGCCTGGCGCGTGGAACTGAATCCAAAGTAGGCTAAAAAGATAAACAGGAAAATAATGGCGAGCTGAATAATCGGATATAACTGAATGCGTGTAAGTATATAGGAATCCTTGTAGTAGAAAAACTGTTTGGAATCGGGCATTTCAATCAGAATCGGATCATGCTGTGCCTTCATTTTTGAAAGCTGCCGGGCCAGATACTTCTTGCTTTTTGAGCTGATTGAATCCAGTATTCTACCTTCTTCCATCGGCTTGTTATTGTTGTCAAAGACTTTTAAATTCCTGGCATTCAGTATATTTCCGCTTTCATCAACGATGATTACCGGGATAGTGGTGTTGTTTTGGATTATTTTGATCAAAAAGTCATCGTAAGGAGATTCCTCGCCGATGTTCATATTGTTAAGTAACTGCTGTGTAGCAGCAACCCATGTTTCTATCTTCAGCTTTTCCTCTCCCTCCAGTTTCCTGACCATGGAATTGGTGTACCACGAAGTAGCAATTCCAATAATCAGTGCTCCCGCAAGAAGCAGAAATTTCCAGCGTTGTTTACGCGTATAGATATGCAAAACAGTCAGAATTAAGTATCACGAACAGTCACAGGCTTGAGTAGATCGAGTAAAACGATATCATCCCTGATCATATTGTATCAGCTGCGTTTTTTTTTCGATCAATTTTCCGGCGTAGGTTCCGGGATCACTGTCAACCAGGTCAAGTTCTGTCACTTTTTGATTAATCCGTACCTGCAAGCTATGTGAATATGTTTTATCATAGTATGGGAGAAGCAGCCTTACAACTTCTGGAAAATCGGGCTTTTCGAGTAATTCCAGGCACTGACTGGTAACCAGCCCACCCAACCTTTTTGAAATCTGCTTTATGGAAGTAGCTAACTTTTCAGGATCCAGACCGGCGTATTCATCGATGATGATTTTTATTCTCAGTTCATCCGGAACTTTTATCCGGATCAACGGGGAGGAAAGCATGGCTAAGTAAATGGGCTCAGGCAAGAAAATCCGGCCAATTTGCCTGCTTTCATCTTCCAGCCAAATCACTTGATCATGATGAAAAAACTGAAGATGGTTAAACAGGTTATTTTCAAACTGTTCATTGGTTGGTTGTTCTCCTAAGCCAATCCCTCCGAACACTGATCCCCTGTGATTTGCCAAGCTCTCCAGATCAACAACGGGCTCACCGGATTCAGTCAGTTTTTTCAACCAAAGAGTTTTTCCGCTTCCGGTGAGACCGCCAAGAATAATAAACTTCCTGCCGGTAACCAGGTTCTCCCTCACAAAGGAACGATAGGCTTTGTAACCGCCCTTTAACACCTGAACATGGAAACCAGCGGTTTCAAGAAGCCATGCCATAGATGCGCTGCGCATTCCTCCCCTCCAGCAATGTACAAGAAGGTGTTTATCAGGCGCTAATTTACGCGCAAATTTTACGAACCCCGACATTTTGGGGCCGACAATATCTAACCCCAGATCGAATGCATACGACCTTCCGGTTTTTTTATAGGCTGTTCCTACCTTTGCCCGTTCATCATCGGTAAACAACGGTAAATTTATGGCACCAGTGATATGCGCCTGATTAAACTCAGCAGGTGAACGAACATCAATAATAGGTTTACCGAGTGCTTGTGACAGAAACTCCTGAGGACCAATTCCATTCATTATCAGCTATCTCTGGAGAAAATTTCCCAAGATGGATTGATTTTCCTTACCCGCATTTCCACCATACGGAGACAGCTCATGAATCAGTTTCCTTATTGGCATGGATTGCAGCCAAACTCTTCCATTCCCCCGCAATGTAGCGAGGAACAAACCTTCACCGCCAAACACCATTGATTTCAGACTTCCGGTTGTTTCTATATCATAATCGATACTTTCCTCAAAAGCCACGATACAACCGGTATCAACTCTCAGGGTTTCCCCTCTGAGCTGTTTTTCAATAACTGTACCTCCGGCATGAATGAATGCCAGACCATCACCCTCCAGCTTTTCCAGAATAAAACCTTCGCCACCAACCAGGCTGCTGCCCAGGCGGCGATTAAAAACAATAGATAATCTTGTTCCCATAGCGGCACACAGGAAACCATCCTTTTGAACAATCAGGCGGCCACCTAGTCCGGCCAGGTCAAGAGGAATAACCGTTCCCGGGTATGGAGCTGAAAAAGCAACCCTGGATTTGGCATAACCACGGTTGGTAAAGTGAGTCATAAACAAAGACTCTCCTGCTAAAACCCTGGAACCTGCTGAGAATAACTTACCCAAAATTCCCTGGTTAGTTTCGCTGCCATCTCCCATACGGGCCTCAAAGGTGATGCCTTCTTCCATATAAACCATTGCGCCTGCCTCGGCAATAACAGTTTCCATCGGGTCGAGCTCGATTTCAACAAGCTGAATATCTTCCCCGATAATTTTGTAATCGATCTGATGTGAATTCATATTAATTATTTTACTCCGTTTTCATTAGCTTTTTACTCCAAACTACCTGACCTGCCCGAATAATTACAATGTACTGTCCGGCAGGCATCCGATCTCCGTTTAATCCCGTTCCCTGCCAGGTTGTAGTTACCTTCTGTCCCAGCTGAATCTGCTCAGTTTTCTCAAAAACCAACTGTCCGGTCAAATTAAAAATATTGACAACAACTTCATCAATTCCTGACAGTTGGCCGACCGAAATTTCCATTGTCACTTTGTCGCTGAAAGGATTCGGATACAATTTTACGAAATCTGTTGAATCAACCGGCATCTGATCCCCGATTCCAGTCAGGCGTGACTCATCATTACAAGTCTGGCATACAGAAATACTATCGCTAGGCTCCAGGCACAGAAAGGCCGAGTGAACTGATAAAACCCTGTTATTCAGGCTTTCGTATAAAATTTCCTGGACAATCATGTTGTTATTATCACCTTGTTCGAGATTTCCGATATAACGCCCATGCCACATCTTGGCCAACATAGTATCGGCCTTCAGGATCTGATCCTCCGTGACCTGAACCAATTGCTGAAATGGCTGATTCTGATACAAACCGGTAAGGTTAAGCACAAACGGAGCTTTTCCGAGAAACTTTCCTATTTGCGTAACGGTTTGATTAACAGGAAACCCCTCCACAGTGTTGTTCCCAAAGCGACCATAGCAAAACCCATCAGCCGGAGCTGTATAAATATCGAAAGCGGTGACCATTCCCTCGATCGAGTTGGTAACACTTGAAAGAAGAGATGAAAGGGAAGACTCGTCCCTGATGCTCCGGAAGAATCCTGCAGAAGACTTGCTCAGATTTAAATACAGATACTCCTGGCCGTAATAATACCTGTTGCCGATGTAGTGGTAGGTTAACATCTGATCTTGAATATCAGCAATAAATATGGGAGGCAAAGGATCCTGCAGTTTTTTCAAATCTTTGAGTAAAGCATTGGCTTGTTCATAATTACCGAAATTGTCAGAATTTGTGATCAGCAAAACCGAACCTGTCCCCCCGTTCGTTTTAAGAAACTCGAAGGCTGAGGAAAATAACCCCGGAAGATTACTATACATTGATTCTGTGACTAGCGGATCTAATCCCACATCCAGGTTTTCGGCATTGATCGGTTTCCATGTCCCAAACGACTGCTCAATACGGAGCTTTGAATACATAATATTGAAGGAATCATCCGGACCGTAGTTGGCAAGCAATTGTTGTTTAAGCTTAGCAATCAGGTTGCTTTTTTTAATTGAAGAGTTACCAACCTCATAATCAATTAATAACAGGATCTTTTGATTTTTATTCAGATTGATAAATGATCCCGGGGACAGAGCCAGTTGGTAATAGCTGGTGTTATGATCCTCAAATACACTCAGGTATATTCCGTTAAGAACCGGGACTTCCATGGTTACCAGTGGGTTTTGCCAAAGCTTTGCGGACTGAACAACCGCATGTTTAAAGGAGCCGAAAGCGCTATCGGTTTTGGTCTGAAAGAGGATCTCGTCATCGTTAAATGCAGCGTTGGTGAAACCTTTTTCTTCCCAGACAAAAACGTTTAAATCAGGCGCAGGGTAGGAAGACGTTAACAAATTACCAGGTATTGATGCTTCAATCTTTGCTTCCATCCAATCAGCAGGCATCAGGTAAGTAATTTTCACTTTCCTGGTTTCCTCTTTTTTCAACGGGTAGACCCTGAGTTGATATTGGATATCCGAATTTTTGAACAATACCGAAGGATCGCGGCGGCGGTTAACAATTCCTTCATAAATATCGGAGGCCGACCACCGATCGATCAGTTTGCCCTGAATAATATCATTACCTACCCAAAGCCAGCTATCCAGGACAACGGCTCCTTTCGGCAATTGAAAATCCAAAACCACTTCCAGCTGAGTGCCGGGATCAAAATAGGTTGAAGAAGCTGAAAAAGTAAGATAAAGACCATACTCTAGGTTCAATCCTTTGGGGTGAACTGATAATGAGGCTTCCGTGATAGTTCCACTTTGCCAGTTCCAGGAGATATTTGGGTCATTAATCCAAAGAGTGTTCTGAGCTTTTAATGGTACAAAGCCGGCCAGAAACACTAAAGCGGAAAGTAAAGCCCGCGTTTTCATTATGATAAATTTAAATTAGGTGACAATGGTGATCCGACCTTTTCCCTGACCGGAAATCCTTCCGATGATAACCGCATCGGCAATACCGGC
>CAIXKO010000104.1 GCA_903919925.1 uncultured Bacteroidota bacterium
TGGAAAGAACCGGAAGGACTGGGATTCAGAGAATTTATTAAAGATGGTTCGTCAGCTTCAACCCGGAATCATCGTAAATGACCGGCTCGATCTGGAAGATGTTCCGGGCGGCTGGGATTTTAAATCGCCGGAGCAGTACAAGCCGCGCGAGTGGGTTCAGGTAAACGGGAAAAGGGTGCCCTGGGAGGTTTGCCAAACTTTCTCCGGTTCATGGGGATATTACCGCGATGAGATGTCGTGGAAGGACAGTAAGCAGCTGATTGAGCTATTGATTGAATCGGTTTCAAAAGGCGGAAACGTACTGTTGAACGTTGGTCCAACCGGACGGGGCACGCTGGATTACCGGGCTCAGGACCGGCTGGCTTCAATGGGTAACTGGATGAAATATTGCAGCCGCTCGATTTATGGATGTACCCAGGCACCGGATGAATTCAAGGCACCTGAAAATTCATTGCTTACCTATAATCCTGTCTCTAAAAGATTGTATATCCATTTGCTTGATTGGCCTTTGAATCAGGTTACGCTAATGGGTTATGCCGGAAAAATCAAATACGCGCAATTCCTTCACGATGCCTCTGAGATTGGCATGTCAACGAAAAAGGCTACCATCTGGCTCGATGAAAAAGGATCGGGCGACGAAACAATTCTGAGATTGCCGGTACTGAAGCCGAATGTGGAGATTCCGGTTATTGAGCTGATACTGAACTAACCGTGGAAACCAATGAATAAGCGCACATTTTTGAAAAGCATGGGAGTTCTTGGCCTGGCAGGAGTACCATCAGCTTACGGAATTGAGGATTGGCTTAATAAATATGAAGGTCAGCCTTCCCGGCTATTAGCCTCCGATGAAACTTTTTGGGAGGGGATCCGCGGCGGATATCGGCTGAAACCTGATTATATTAACCTGGAGAATGGTTATTACTGCTTTATGCCACAAGAAACGCTTGAGAAATATATCAGCCATATCAGGGAAGTGAACCTTCAGGGATCGTGGTATATGCGCACTGTTCAGGCTGGTAATAAGGTTAAGGTTGCTGCAAAGCTGGCTGAAATAGTAGGCGCCCCTGCTGATGAAGTGATCATTACGCGCAACACCACCGAATCGCTCGATATGGTGATTGGCGGATTGGATTGGAAGTCGGGGGATGAAGCTGTTATGGCTGAGCAGGATTATGGCGCGATGATTGAAATGTTCAAACAGGTTTCCAGAAGACATGGTGTGGTCAACAAGATTTTGTCAGTTCCCCTGCACCCGAAATCGGATGAAGAAATAGTTGATCTGTACGCAAGTGCGATAACAGAAAAAACAAGGCTGCTGATGGTTTGCCATATCATCAATATTACCGGCCAAATATTGCCGATACAGAAAATCTGCGATATGGCGCACAAAAAGGGAGTGCTGGTTATGGTTGACGGTGCGCATGCAGTAGGTCATTTCCGGTTCTCGATGCCCGATCTGCACTGCGATTTTTATGGATCGAGCTTGCATAAGTGGCTAAGCACACCACTAGGTGCTGGACTTCTTTGGGTGAAAAAGGAAAATATCGGAAAGGTGTGGCCACTATTAGCCGAGGGCGACCGGCCTTTGGATGATATATCGCGCTTGAACCATATCGGAACACATCCGGCAGCTACCGACCTGACCATATCAGATGCCATTGATTTTTACAATATGGTGGGACCGGAGCGGAAAGAAGAGCGGCTCAGGTACCTGCAAACTTACTGGACCAGTAAAGTCAGGAATTTATCGCATGTAATGGTGAACACTCCGGCCGATCCGGCCCGTTCATGCGGGGTGGCTAATGTGGGCGTTAAAACCATGAAACCCGCTGATTTTTCCAAATATCTGATTGACAAATACAAGATATTTACTGTTGCCATTGATGGCCAGAGTGTACATGGATGCCGTATATGCCCGAATATTTATACTACGCCTGCTGAGCTGGATGTTTTGGTGGAAGCGGTGACGAAGGCGGGTTAA
>CAIXKO010000105.1 GCA_903919925.1 uncultured Bacteroidota bacterium
ATGTCTATATAGAATCCAACGCCTAGCGTCAATCCTTTGTTCATTATTGGTTTGGAATTTCCAATAATCAGGTGATCCTTATTCAAATCCTTGAGCCCGTATTGATACTTGATATCAAGCACCACACCAAACCCCGGCCTAATAGGGGTTTCAATGCCTCCTCCGGCAATAACCCCATAATCGTGCAGATTCAAGCCATCCCGGATCGGAACTTTTTTAACCATTTCCCCCAATCGCATTCCTGTGAAATTGGCATGTATCAGGTATCCGTAATAACCTCCAAGCTGAAAGTAGAATTTACTGGACCGTCCAAAGTTAACTCTCAGATACAAAGGGATATTGACATAATCAAGATTGGTTTTCATCAGGTAAGTGGAATCGGCAATAACCACGCCTTTTGAATCCCAAACCTCATTGGTAAATTTACTCCCCTTTCGTTGATAGCCGAGCTCTGTAAAAAGCTGAATGCCATTGGTAATCTTCCAACTGCCAACCAGCCCGGTTGCTAAAGTTATTCGCTGGCTGGCAATCGTTTCATCAACAAATCCAGGAAATCCCATACCCAATTTTGCACCGTAGGATAACTGTGCCTGAGCAACTGAACCGGATATCAGAAGCACAGCCACCATTGAAAATGCAAATCGCTTTATCATTTTGTAAATTAATTTTGTTGCCCAAGCAATCCAATACTTCTTTGAACAAATGCATCAAGAGCTTCACCTGTTAAGCGGTTGGTAGCTAATAACGCAAGGTCAATCAACTGTTTTACCAACGGATTTTCTGTCCCATAGGCAGCCAGAACTTCATTTCGCTGCTTCTCGGTTTCCTCGATCCGTTTGTTTAGCTCCGATCGTTTATCCTTTTCTTCCTGTCCGATCTCATCTTCTTTTTTACCTTTCAACAACTTTTCCAGACTCTCCTGATCCGACTGTATCCTGGCCACTTCTGCATCAAACTCTCCAGCTTTGGCTCCGTATGCCTCCATTAACCCCTCGCCAATCTGCAATACAACAGGATGGTTTCCATTGATCACCAGATTGTAACTATCCGGAAGATCTTTGTAAAAATTCATTCCTCCGCCGGATAATTTTGACATTTCTTTCATCCTGCGGCTCCATTCCGATTGGGTAATGATCACCGGATGAGCAGTTGCGTCGAGTGCTTCGAAAGTTACAAAATAACCTTCACCTGGTGCCTGACTTTTAAAAACAGGATTCAACCAGGTTTCTAGAGTTTTATTGAGTTGGGATTCCTTCTTATCCGACTTAATAATCAGTTTATCAGCAACTTCAGAGTCAACGCGGACAAAGTGGGTTTTCTCCAGTTTCTCTTCCAGATGATTCAGGAAATGTGTATCAAACTGGCCGTCCATTACCAAAACATCATATCCCTTTTCCTTTGCAGCACGAATAAAACTGAACTGCTCTTCTTTATCGTTCGTGTACAAATAAACCAATGTCCCGTTGTTATCCGTCTGGTTTCCTTTGATAATCGCTTTATATTCATCGTATGTAAAATACTTTCCTTCGGTATTCTTCAACAATGCAAATTCCTTTGCCTTATCCCAGAATTTTTCTTCGGTAAGCATACCGTAATTGATGAATAATTTGAGATCGTCCCACTTCAATTCAAACTGCTCCCGCTCGTTGGTGAAAATATCCTTTAACCGGTCTGCAACTTTTTTTGTTATGTGCGATGATATCTTTTTAACATTTTGGTCAGATTGCAAATAGGACCGGCTAACATTTAAGGGAATGTCCGGGCTGTCCAAAACACCATGTAAAAGTGTCAGAAAATCGGGAACGATACCTTCTACTGAATCCGTAACATAAACCTGATTTGAGTAGAGCTGGATTTTATTTTTCTGAACCTCATAATTGTTCCTGATCTTCGGGAAATAGAGAATTCCAGTTAAATTAAAAGGATAATCAACATTCAGGTGAATATGAAAAAGAGGGTCCTCCGACATCGGATAGAGCTCCTTATAAAACTTTGAATAATCCTCATCGGTCAGATCAGCAGGCTTTTTCGTCCAGGCTGGTTCCGTATTATTGACTATCTTGTCTTTGTCGGTTTCCTCATATTTGTTGTTTTTCCACTCCTTTTCCTTACCAAAAGCGATAGGAATAGGTAAAAAACGGCTGTATTTGTTCAGCAGTGACTGAATGCGTTCTTCTTCTAAAAACTCTGATGACTCTTTGTCAAGATGGAGTATTACATCTGTTCCCCGATCTTCACGATCAAATTCTTCCAAAGTATACTCAGGATTTCCTTTGCATGACCAATTGACTGCTTTACCACGCTTGTAGGATTTTGTGACAATTTCAACCTGGTCTGAAACCATGAATGAAGAATAGAAACCTAAACCAAAATGGCCAATTATTGCATTGGCATCTTTCTTATACTTCTTCATAAACTCCTCAGCACCGGAGAAGGCAATCTGATTGATGAATTTATCGATTTCCTTGGCAGTCATCCCAATTCCACGATCGGACACAGTAAGCGTTTTCTTCTTTTTATTCAGCGATACGCGAATGGTCAAATCGCCAAGTTCTCCAGTAAACTCCCCAACCGAAGCAAGAGTTTTCAACTTTTGGGTTGCATCTACTGCATTGGATATCAATTCACGAAGAAAAATTTCATGATCAGAATAAAGAAATTTCTTTATAATCGGAAAAATGTTTTCCGAAGTAACATTGATGGTGCCTTGTTGTTTTGAAGTTTCCATATCTTAATATAGTTTTAGCATGCCAGCCCTTTTCAAAGGCCATGCCATGAAAAAACCCTGCCATTTTTTCAGGATTCTTTACCCCTGCTTGATCGATCCGGTACTGTAATCAAGTGTTGAACCATATAAGCTGTGAGGGATACTGAAAATAACAATAGTCATAATCATGGCTAGAATAATCAGCCATGGACGACCTTTGCCTTTGATGCCAAACAGCGCGATTATCCAGAAAACGAATGCAAAAAGAGCCTTATTATCAGTCAGATCCCAGCCATACGGAACACCTGCCCACCATTCGCCAAATGCATACCATTGAACCCATGGACCAAAAATAAATCCTCCGATGAACAGGAGTACAAAGGTCCAGATCGTATACCGACGGTACTTTTCCAACTTAAATATTGCAAACAAACCGGCGATGGTTGAAAAAAGCATAACCAGGAACATCAATATAATATGTGGTATCAAAACCCCGGCTGGAACGTCACCCTTAAACCGGATTACAATCGGATGATTTTTTGCAATATCCACCATCTGCCCGTTCTTAACGAGTTCAATATAATACTCCAATTTGCCAGCCGGTGGCTGCTGAGGAAGGGAAGCAGCAAGTAATGTTTCATCCTTTTTCCTCAGTATTTTTTTCATAAAGGCTGAATGATACCTGATATCAGTCATTTTAAATTCAACTTTGGTCCATTCTTCGGCAACACCCAGTTTCTTATAGAAGATGGCACCATGCACCGCAGTGTCCTTAATCGGAAGCTTTAATCTGGCGTCCCGTGCACCACTGGTGCGAATTAACTGCAGATGGTAAGTGCTGTCGCCCAATACAATATCTTCAGCCCGGGGATAAGTTGGTCCTGTTCTACGCTGATATAGGGCAGAGGCCAGGGTAAAAACTATTGCGAAAATCCATAACAATGCTTTTTTCATTCTTGTCATTATTAAAGTTGTACCAAAACTATGACTTTTTTATCTCCGCGCAATAGCTCTACAGAAACAGTTTGCCCTGATTTTAATGATTGCAGGCGGG
>CAIXKO010000106.1 GCA_903919925.1 uncultured Bacteroidota bacterium
TACACTGAATGCGGATTGGGTGCAAAAGCCACCGATTATCTGGTAAACCTTTTCCGAAGTCAGGGAGTTGCCAACGGAATTTATGGGGCAAAAATTACCGGTGGAGGAGCCGGCGGAACAGTTGCCATCCTGGCCGATAAAAATGCATCTGCTATTGTTCAGAAAGTGTTTACCCAATATGCTGAATCGGGCCTCGGTAACCCTTACCTGTTTGAAGGAAGCTCCGATGGTGCAGATAGTTTTTGTATTCAAAAAATCATTCCTTAACCCATCAGATAAATAAGTAATACTGATGAAAATGATCATGAATAAAGCTTATCCGTTTATCCTAATTTTCTGTCTGATAAGCACTTTTGGTTGTGCCACTCAAAAAGAACCTGTCGATTATGTCGATCCTTTTATCGGGACCTCCGGTAACCGCTGGATGCTTTTCCCCGGGCCATGTATGCCCTTTGGGATGGTGAAATTGAGTCCCGATAATACCGACGATTACGCCATGGATGCCGGCTATGAGTATAAAAACAATAGCATTTGCGGATTTGGACACGTTCATTCCTGGGCCATGGGAAGCTTTTTAACCATGCCGGCAACCGGGGAAGTAAGAATTCTGCCGGGCAAAATTGATGGCCCCGATATCGGATACCGGTCAAAAATTAATCATGATACTGAAAAAGCCTCACCGGGATATTATTCCGTAATTTTGGAAAAATATGGCATTAAAGCCGAATTAACTGCAACAATCCGGGGCGGTTTTCAACGATATACTTTTCCTGTAAATAATAACGGGCATATAATATTCGATTTGCAGGTTCCTGAAGAGGATAAGTCAATCATTATCAACAGCTCCATCAATAAAGTGAGCGATACCGAAATCGAAGGATATGTGAAACGGGTAGCCGGTTGGAATGAATATACGCTCCATTTTGTGGCTCGATTTAACCGTCCATTCAAATCGATGGGAGGCTGGCAGGGATCAACTATTTTGAATGGAACAAATGAAATAGTAGTTTCTGAAGATTCTGATATTGGGGCATTTGTGAATTTTGATTTAAACAAGGATCAGGTTGTTCTCATGAAAACCGGAATCTCTTACGTCAGCACTCAACAGGCACGCTTAAATATGGAAACCGAGATGGATCCCTTTCAGTGGGATTTTGATGCTGCATGCAAAAGCGCCCGCGAAACGTGGAACAATCTGCTCGGGAAAATTAAGGTGGAAGGCGGTTCTGAAATCGATAAAATAAAGTTTTATTCTAACCTCTACCGATCCTATACCGCTCGCACTATTTATAGTGATGCAAACGGGAAATATATGGATATGTGTGAAACAGTCAGGCAGTTACCCGATCCTGAATCTCCGGTTTATGGATGCGATGCCTTTTGGATGACCTTCTGGAACCTGAACCAGCTGTGGGGCCTGGTTACCCCCGATGTTAATGAAAAGTGGGCAAAGTCACTGATCGAAATATATGATAAAGGAGGCTGGCTTTCCAATGGGCCCGCCGGAATCGAGTATTCTGGTATCATGGTGGCTGAACATGAAATACCTTTAATTGTGGGCGCCTGGCAAAAGGGAATACGCAATTTCGATGGTGAAAAAGCATTTAAAGCCATGCGTGAAATTCAAACCACTCCTGCCAAACCTCATGAATGCGGCGGGTTTGTGGGGAACCGCAATCTGGTTCCGTATATGTCCATGGGTTTTGTTCCCGCCGATGATGGCCCCGTATCCAATACCCTCGAGTATGCTTATGACGATTGGTGCGTGGCGCAAATGGCGAAATCACTGGGCAAAACCGATGATTATAAGTATTTTATGCAGCGCGCTCAAAATTATCGAAATGTATTTGATCCATCAACCGGTTATGTCCGGCCAAAATATGAGGGTGGCCCCTGGCTCGAAGAGTTTTCGCCGGTGAAAAGTGCGGTGGGTAAAGAGGATAATTTTGGTACCCGCGATTATGTGGAAGCCAATGCCTGGCAGTATAGCTGGTTTGTTCCGCATGACCTCAAAGGCCTGATCGGGCTAATGGGTGCCGATGAGTTTAACCGCCGCCTGGAAGATGGCTTTACCCAATCGCGCCCAATCTTTACCAGCCGGTTTGTAAACCATAGCAATCAACCTAATATGCAGGCTGCCTGGCTTTTCAACTATTCAGGGAAACCCTGGCTAACGCAATACTGGGTGCGTGAAATCCTGGATAACTATTACGGTACAACCCCTTTTAACGGTTATCCGGGCGATGAGGATGAAGGTCAAATGGGTGCCTGGTATGTGATGAGTGCCATCGGCCTTTTTGAGATGGACGGCGGCGCTTCTATTAACCCTGCTTACGAATTGGCGGGCCCGATATTTGAAAAAGTAACTATTTATCTGGATCAGAATTATTACCAGGGAAGCAAATTTATTATCGAAGCAAAAAATAGTTCCGGAAAAAATAGATATATCCAATCGGCAACATTAAATGGCAAAGAATTAAATCAATTCTGGATCAAACATGCTGACCTGGTAAAGGGCGGAAAACTCGTTTTAAAAATGGGCCCGGAACCCAATAAAACCTGGGCTTCAACCAGTGAGCACCCGCAAGTAAACGATGTGCCCCAAATTGTGGCCACACCTTATATTATTGATACCGATAAAATCTTTTTAACCGATAAATCAGTAAAGCTGGCTTGCGATACCAAAGGCGCGGACATTTTTTATACGCTTGATGGGGCAACTCCCAATCGGAATTCCATTCTATATAAATCACCATTCAAAGTAAATTCTTCCACAACTGTCAGAATGATAGCTTTTAAAGGCGATCAAACTAGTTTGCCGTCCCTGGCAGAGATCAAAAAAACAGGCCTGAGCAAACCCATCCTTCCGGGTGAAGTGGAACCCGGCCTTCTCTACAGGTATATTCACGGTAATTTTCGTATGGTTAATGATTTTCAGTCTGTTGCGCCGGAAAAATCAGGCATTATTCCTGTTTTCAGCATCAAGCCACGTGAAAAGGAGCAATACTTTGCTTTTGATTATGATGGATTTATCAAAATTCCGGAAGATGGATTATATACAATCTATTTGACCACCAATGATGGCGGCCGTTTATATATCGATGGCTATTTATTAATTAATAACGATGGACTGCACCCATTAACCGAGATCTACAAGCCAGTGGCATTAAAGGCAGGGCTTCATCCCATTTCAGTTAAGTATTTTCAGGAGGGTGGAACAAACGGTTTAATAGTTTCCTGGAAAGGTCCCGGATTCGAAAAAGAGGAGATACCGGAGAAGGTATTGTTTCATAAAAAATAGTTGCATGATACCTGAATTCTTAGTTTCGAATAACGGCAGAGGCCGACAGCATGTCGCCATTTTGCCCCAAAACCTAATAGCCCGCAAACTATTCGTGCATAGGCATTTAAAGTACCCACCCACTGGCCCCCTCCCCGAAAAAGGGAGGGGGAAAGAGCTCCGGATTTACAATGGAGAGGAGCCCCTCCCTTTTTCAGGGAAGGGTTGGGGTGGGTACTTAAAGACCAGTTATTTAAGAGAACCCTCAGAGCATCAAAGAATAGGTTACTGCTCAGGTGCCCAAATTGCTTTATTTATTTTTGTTTTATTCTTTTTTCCTAACTTCTTGATCGCCCAGCAAATACCCCTATCTGCACCCGCCAAACCCGGGGAATTTGGCCAATATGTAAACCCGTTTATCGGTACCGGCGGCTTTCCTCCATACACCAGTGCCGATGATATTCCGGGAGCCACCCTACCGTTTGGTATGGTTCGATTAAGCCCTGATACTAAATACTTTCTGGCTTCCCGGCATGCTAAAAGCAAAACCATGAGTACCGCAGGCTATTATTATCGCGATCGGAAAATTATTGGTTTTAGCCACACCCGGATGATCGGTACCGGCGCCTCTGAAGGCGGGCATTTCAGAGTGATTCCTTCGGTTGGCGAAAATGGCATAAAGGACTATCGGAAAGGCCGGTATACAAAATTTTCACATAAACAGGAAATAGCATTCCCCGGATACTATTCCGTTAGGTTGCCCGGACCAAAGATTCTTGCTGAACTTACAGCCAGTGAGCGTGTTGGAATTCATCGGTATACATTTTCATCCAATAAAACTCCACATATTCTGATTGATGTATCGAGCGCAATGGGAAGCGCTGTAGCAAAGGACGGCCAGGTGCATATAGATCCCGATAAAAGGGAGATAACCGGCACCATTCACACTTTTGGTTCGTTCGCCGGACGTTTTGGTGGAATTAAAGTGTTTTTTGTCGCTCGCTTCGATCAGCCTTTTTCGGCTTTCAGAGTCTGGTCCGGCGACTCAATATTCGACAATCAAGCTACTTTAAAAGGCGATAAAATCGGAGTGGATATCAGTTTTAGCAAGGTCAGGCAGGATCAGGTAATCGTACTGAAATTGGGAGTCTCTTATGTGAGTATCGATAATGCCAGGGCCAATCTGGCTACCGAAGCTGGTGAAAATAGTTTTGATTTGATGGTAAATAAAGCCATTCAGGCTTGGGAAGAAAAACTATCACTTATTAATATCGATGGTGGAAACAGGGAGCAAAAAACCATATTTTATACCGCCCTTTACCACTCGCTTCAAATGCCGACATTGTTTAATGATGTGAACGGCGACTATACCGGGTTTGATAAAAAGGTTCACAAAACCTTTGATTTCAGGTACTTCACAGATCTTTCACTTTGGGATACTTTCCGCACTATTCATCCGCTTTTCACCTTGATAGCTCCTAAAGATCAGCGCGATATGATGGTTTCACTAATTAAAATGTGCGAACAGGGCGGAGTTCTTCCCCGATGGCCGTCGGGCTACGGTTACACCGGTTCTATGCTGGGTGCTTCGGCAGATATTGTCATCTCGGAATCCTGGTTGAAAGGAATACGCGATTTTGATGTCCAAACA
>CAIXKO010000107.1 GCA_903919925.1 uncultured Bacteroidota bacterium
GACAAATGAGAGGTCAAGGAATCCATTATAGAGGATGCCCAGTCCGACTAATGTCAAACCGCGCCTTACAATTTTCCAGGCTGTACGGGACTTGCTGTTTCCTGAGTGGATTTTCCCCAGAATGGCATACGAAATGGCCACACCGGAAATGAACATGAACAGTGGAAAGATACAATCTTCAAACCGGAAACCGTTCCAGGCAACATGTTCCTGTTGCTTGGCGAACCAGTTGAGCCAGCCCCAATTGGTGGCTTTTGCCAATGCCACAGCCAATTCACCCCCGCCAATTATCCAGAGCATATCGAACCCACGGAGGGCATCGAGGGAGTGAAGGCGTTCAGAAGGTTTATTTGTAGTCATATTTAAGTTTTTGGTTACGGATTATAAAAGTAAGAAAGGTTTGGAATTATCAATAGGGGATAGGGAGAAACGTGATGCGTGAAGCGCTTCACGTTTCACGTTTCCAGCTATCTGATATTTCCTAAAAAAATCACAACTTTGGCACCATGCGAAAATCGATGCTTGTTCTTATTCTGACACTGGTTTTCCCGCTGACCTGGGCCCAGAGCCCTGCAAACAGCTGGACCGGCTACCGCGGCCCATTGTGTAATGGGTTTAGTTTGGCCCGTAATGTACCATTGAAATGGAGCGATTCCACCCAGGTAATATGGAAGGTGGCTATTCCCGGCCGGGGCTGGTCATCGCCTGTGGTGCTCGATGGAAAAGTATGGTTAACCTCGGCACCACCCGATGGTAAGGAACTTAGCGTGATTGGAATAAGCTGCGAATCTGGAAAAATCCTGAGAAATGTTAAGTTATTTGATGTGGACAAAACGCAGGAAACCCATCCCCTGAATAGCTATGCATCGCCTACTCCAGCTATCGAACCCGGCCGGATTTACGCACATTTCGGCACTTATGGAACCGCCTGTCTGGATACTGAAAGCGGTAAGGTGATTTGGAAACGCACCGATATTCATTGTGATCACGGAGTTGGGCCCGGTTCATCGCCCTTTTTATATCAGGATTTGCTTATCCTGACTATGGATGGTATGGATGTACAATATCTGGAAGCATTGAATAAATATACAGGCAAAACGGTATGGAAAAAATCGAGGATTATTGATTTTGGCGACCTGACACCAGACTGCCGGAAAGCTTTTTCAACGCCAATAATCGTTAAAGCCGATAACAAGGATCAGCTCATTTGCGTGGGTCCACATGTGATTGAAGCCTATCAGCCTTTAACCGGCGAATTAATCTGGAAGGTGCGTTTTGAGGGCTTTTCAGCGTCAGCAATGCCTGTTGTTGGCGACGGAATGGTTTTTATCAACACCGGATTCGGACAATCGTGGTTATTGGCGGTCAGGTTAGGAGGCAAAGGCGATATGACAGATAAGTCTCTGGTTTGGAGCAGTAAAAAGAATATGACCGCACGATCGTCGCCCTTGTATATCGATGGACTTTTATACATGGTGAACACGGGTGGCCAGGCCAAGTGCCTCGATGCTAAAACAGGTGAAGAGATTTGGAGCCAACGGGTTGGACTGGAAACATCGGCATCGCCTATTTATGCTGAGGGAAGAATTTATACAACCGATGAGAGCGGATTGACCACCGTTTTTGCTCCGGGCCGTACCTTTAAAAAGATTGCAGAGAATTCATTACCGGAAGGTTGCATGGCTTCGATGGCAGTATTGGATGGCACTATATATATGCGAACCAAGGGACATTTATACCGGATTGGCAATTGAATTTCGGCGGCCGAGCATGAGCACCACAACCCCCGCGATGGTCAGTATCCCTCCGGCAATCTGGTAGGGCAGAGGTAATTTGCCAAAATAAAGAAACACTCCGAGCACAACAAAAAGCGAAGTTGAGCTCTGGATGATAGCTGCACGCGATGCCTCAATGTATTTTAATGCAGAATATTGTCCTATCGAGGTGAGAAATGGCCCCATAAATGACCCGATCATGATATTAAAAAAGGCCTGTGATGGAATTCTAAGGTTTTGTTTATTGATCAGCAACAGGGTAGATGCCAGCAGCAGCAGGAATATGGCCCGGTTGATTGCCAGCATGGTTGGGGTGATGACATGAATAAACTTTTTGGCCAGTATGGTGCGGATGGCATAAAATGAGGTGCAGATGATCATCAGGCCCGATGTACCCGTAAGATAGGAACCAAGAGAGGCGCCTGTATGATAGCTGATCACCAGTGCGCCGGTGAAAGTTAGCAGGATACCCGCGATTTCCATCCCTTTAAAGCGCTCACTCAGAAGTAGAACCCCCAGCAGGGTAACAAAAATATATTCCGTGTTTCTCAGGAAGGAAGGAATAGCTGGATTTGATGACACGGAAATGGCTGCGTAAAAGGTTCCTGTTGCCACCATTTCAATGAATCCCAGCAATACCAGTACCTTAAGGGATTTTCGCGTTATCTCGTGAAATTTCCGGTGTTCGGCTGAACGCATGGAATAGAGTGAATTCCAAATAATCGCCATGGCAAACCAATACACCCCAAACTGTGCCAGGCTGATCTGATTAAGTGCGGCTTTGCTGAAAACATATACCGTGGAACCAGCTACCGTTGCCAGTAAAATATATGCGTATCCCTTAAGCTCCGGTTTCAGTTTCATTATTTAACGAAATGCGAAAGTAGCAATTTGTATAGACGAAAAATTATGCGTTCACACCGTTTTCAAATAACCTTTTGTCCGATTGAATGTTTTAATCAGCAGTTAAAAGTAAATACAAAGAACATGGATATAAATGAATTAGCCCGTGATCAGGAGATTGAGAATCAGGAGTGGATCGATTCAATCGATTATATTATCGGGAAAGAGGGTTATGATCGGGCAAAGGAAATATTATTACTGCTTCAAACCCGGTCGCAGTTGAAGGGTGTAAATTTTACCTATCAAGGTAATACCCCATATATCAATACGATACCGGTTAGTAAGGAATCGCCTTACCCAGGTAGCCGGGAGATGGAGCGAAAGATCAAGAGCATTATCCGGTGGAACGCTATGGCAATGGTGGTGCGGGCCAACAAGGAATCGGAAGGAATTGGAGGGCACATATCTACTTATGCCTCCAGTGCAGCGCTTTATGAAGTTGGGTTTAACCATTTTTTCAGAGGTGGCGATGAAGGCCAGCGTCCGGATATGATTTATTTTCAGGGACATGCGGCTCCGGGAATCTATGCCCGTTCGTTTTTAGAAGGCCGATTGAGTGAGCAGGATCTGGGAAATTTTCGCCGGGAACTTAAATCTGGCGGGGGGTTATCCTCTTATCCGCATCCCCGTTCGATGGACCATTACTGGCAATTTCCTACCGTTTCCATGGGATTGGGGCCTATTACAGCGATTTATCAGGCACGATTCAACCGGTATCTCGAGGATAAGGGACTGATACCCAAATCGGACCAAAAGGTATGGGCGTTTCTTGGCGATGGTGAGATGGATGAGCCGGAATCGATGGGTGCATTAACACTTGCTGCACGTGAGGAGCTGGATAATCTGATCTTTGTGGTCAATTGCAATTTGCAGCGGTTGGATGGGCCCGTTCGCGGAAACGGATCGATTGTGCAGGAACTGGAATCTGCTTTTCAGGGAGCCGGATGGAACGTTATCAAGGTGATGCACGGATCGGACTGGGACCCGCTTTTTGAAAAAGACAAAGATGGTTTGCTTGCCCGCCGGTTCGGGGAATTGGTAGATGGACAGCGGCAGCGATATATTGTCTCCACCGGAGATTTTATTCGAAAGGATTTCTTTGGAAAGTACCCGCAAACCCTTAAAATGGTTGAGCACTATTCCGATGAACAACTGCAGAAACTCAGTCGCGGCGGTCATGACCCGTTGAAAATTTACAATGCTTACAAGGCTGCGGTAAATCACCGGGGGGCCCCAACGGTTATCCTTACCTCAACGGTAAAAGGCTATGGTTTGGGCGAGGCTGGTGAGGGCAGGAATATCACGCATCAGCAGAAAAAACTAAATGAGGAGGAGTTGAAATATTTCCGTGGCCGCTTTGGTATTCCGGTATCGGATGAAGGAATTGGAAAGGCCCCGTTTTATAAGCCCGGAGATGACAGCGAGGAGATCAGATATCTGCAGCAACAGCGGCAGAAATTAGGCGGATACCTGCCTAAAAGGCTATCGGAAAAAATTCGTTTTGAAATGCCGGAACATAACATTTTTGAGGAATTCAGTAACGATTCCGGCGATAAACAGGTAGCTACCACCATGGTACTGGTACAAATATTAACCAAACTGCTGAAAGATAAAAACGTTGGAAAGCTTATCGTTCCTATTGTTCCCGATGAGTCGCGCACTTTTGGTATGGACTCGCTGTTCAGGCAGGTAGGAATCTATTCGCATAAGGGACAACTATATGAGCCGGTTGATCGCGATAGCCTGATGTACTACAAGGAGGCAACTGACGGAGCGATTTTGGAGGAGGGAATTAATGAGGCAGGATCGATGTCGTCGTTTATAGCCGCCGGGATCAGCCATTCCACGCACGGGGTGAATGCCATACCGTTCTTTATTTTTTACTCGATGTTCGGGTTTCAACGGGTAGGAGATCTGATTTGGGCCGCCGGTGATGTGAGGGCCCGCGGATTTATGATTGGCGGAACATCCGGACGGACCACGCTGGCGGGTGAAGGTTTGCAGCATCAGGACGGCAACAGTCATCTGATGGCGCTCACCTACCCATCGGTGAAGGCGTACGATCCGGCATTTGCTTATGAACTGGCTATTATCGTGGAAGAGGGTATCAAGGACATGTATCTGGAAGGCAATGATGTAATTTACTACATCACAATTATGAATGAAAAGTATCGGATGCCCGCCAAGCCACCTTGTACTAAGTCGCACATTCTTAAAGGGATGTATCAATATCGATATGATGAGAACAATATTTACAATTTGAACCTGCTCGGTAGCGGCGCGATATTAAATGAGGTGATCAGGGCAGCCGATATTTTAAAAAGTGATTTCGATATTCATCCCAATATTTGGAGCGTAACGAGTTACAAAAATTTGTATGACGATGCCCGCGAAGTGGTGCGCTACAATACATTGAATACCGATAAAAAGAAGGAGAGCCATATCCGGTTTTTGGTTGGAAATGAACCCGGATTATTCATCGCGGCAACGGATTATGTTAAGGCGCTTCCTTTATCGGTAGCTACTTATTTTCCGGGTCAATTTGTGGCACTCGGAACTGATGGATTCGGATTAAGTGAAACCCGAAAATCGCTGAGGGACCATTTTGAAGTGGATGCCAAACATATTGTATGGACCACTTTGGTGCAACTACGTGATAATGGAAAGATTGACGACTCGGTTTTGGCCATGGCCAGAGTTAGTCTGGGAATTCAACCCGATAAGAAAAACCCTGCAGCCGTATAACCATCAAACCGAAACAAAATGAAACAAGAGATTAAACTTCCTGAGATTGCTGACAATGTGGTATCGGGATTCCTATCCAGGATTTTAGTGAAGGTGGGCGATGTTATTGAAAAGGACCAGTCCATTATTGAGATTGAAACCGATAAGGCAGCAACGGACATACCATCGCCTATTGGTGGTAAAATTATTGATATTAAGGTGCATACGGGAGATGAAGTGAGGGTGGGGGAGACATTAATGACGATAGAAAGCGAAGAGAACGAGAAGAACGAGAAGAAAGTAAAGAACGAAAAGAACGAAAAGAACGTAAAGAACGTAGAGAACGTGAAGAGCGTGAAGAGCGTGAAGAATGGGGAGAATTGGGAGAATGGCGAGAACGATCTTAACTCTCTTTACGTTTCTCCCGTTCTTCACGATTCTCCCGTTCTTTACGTTTCTCACTCTCTTCACGTTCTTGTTCCGGCATCGCCCTCGGTACGGCGGTTTGCGCGGGAGCTGGGTTTGGATATCAGCAGAGTGAAGGGCACGGGTGTTGGCGGAAGGATATCGGACGATGATGTGAAGGCGCATGCCAAGGAGGTGATTCAGGCACCAAAGATTGCAGAGTTTGCAGGTTATGCAGAGGTTCCCGATTTTTCAAAATGGGGACCGGTCGATTTTCAGCCGATGAGTCGCATACGCACGATAACCGCAGAGAGCACGGTAAACTCGTGGCAAACGATTCCGCAAGTGGTGCAGTTTGGTAAGGCCGATATCACAGAAATCGAAAAATTCAGGCTGATGAGCAAAGAGGCTGTGGAAAAAGCCGGGGGCAAGCTGACTATGACTGCCATACTGCTAAAACTATCGGCAATGGCGCTGAAACAGTTCCCAAAATTCAACGCCAGCGTGGACATGAAGAATAAGCAAATCGTATATAAAAACTACATTAATATTGGTGTTGCCGTGGATACGGAGCAGGGTTTGCTGGTTCCGGTGGTGCAGGATGTGGATAAAAAAAGTTTGACCCAATTATCGGTCGAGCTCAGTGGCATAGCGGAGAGGGCCCGCAAACGCAAGCTTACCAGCGAGGAGATGCAAGGGGGCAACTTTACCATTTCCAATCTTGGAGGAATTGGCGGAACCTCCTTTACCCCAATTGTTTATCCTAATCAGGTTGCGATATTGGGAGTATCAAAATCAACCATCGAGCCGGTTTATATGGATGGTCAGTTTGTTCCGCGGAACATGCTGCCACTATCATTAAGTTATGATCACCGGTTGATTGACGGGGCCGATGGTGCCCGTTTTCTGGTGTGGATGTGTAAAGTACTCGAACAACCTTTTTTAACCTGGCTATAATTGTATCTTATGGAAAATCATCAGGTTGTGGTTATTGGCGCAGGTCCGGGAGGATATCGCGCCGCATTTATGGCAGCCGATCTGGGTTTGCAGGTTACGCTGATTGATCCGGCAGCCAATCCGGGAGGGGTTTGCCTCTACCGGGGCTGCATCCCTACCAAAGCCTTACTGCATTTGGCAAAAGTGAAAAATGAAGCGCTAAAAGCGGGAGAATGGGGACTAACTTTTCAGGAGCCGGTAATTGACCGGGAGAAGGTTAAGAAATGGAAAGAAAGTGTAGTGGATAAGCTGACGGGGGGATTGGGGCAGTTGACGAAAGCGAGGAAGATAAATTACGTAAGGGGGTGGGCAAGGCTGGTTGACGAAAAGACGTTGGAGATCGTGAAGAACGGGGAGAACGGGGAGAACGTAAAGAACGTAAAGAACGAGAAGAACGTAAAGAAAGAGGAGAACGAGAAGAACGTGAAGATGGTGGGGGGGAGTGTGGATGATTCCGGGAATCTGATAAGATTCGAGCACCTGATTATTGCTACGGGGGCGGTGCCGGTTAAGTTGCCGTTTATCGGGGAGTGGACAGATAGGATCATGAATGCGGAGGTTGCGCTGGAGCTGAAATCGATACCGGAGCGATTGCTGATTATTGGCGGCGGATATATCGGGATGGAATCGGCTACTATTTATAAAGCGTTGGGTTCGAGGGTATCGCTGGTGGAGGCAACACCGGGCATTATGCCAACGATGGATCCGGAGCTGGTGGGGATTTATTGGAAGCAGAATAAGGAGCTGTTTGAGGAGACCTGGTTTGGTACCAAGGTCGTTGTATTGGATGAGAAAGAATATGGGGTAAGTGTTACCATGGAGAAAGTGACAAGTGACGGAGTGACGAGAGACGGAGTGACGAGTGACGGAGTTGTGGGTGAGGGTGGGGGGATTGTGCGGGAGTTTGATGCGGTGCTGGTGAGTGTGGGGATGCGGCCCAATACGCAAGGATTGGAGCTGGAGAAGGCGGGAGTGGAGGTTGATCAGCGGGGGTTTATTAAGGTAGATGAGCAGGGGCGGACGAATGTGCGGAATATTTTTGCTATTGGCGATGTGAGTGGAGGGATGCTGTTGGCACATAAGGCGAGTTACCAGGGGCGGATTGCGGCGGAGGTTATAGCAGGACAAAAATCGGCGTTTGATGCGCGGGCCATACCGGCTGTGGTATATACTGATCCTGAGATTGCGGTGGCCGGTTTATCGGAGCAGGAGTGCCGGGAAAGGAATATTTCTTATCGGGCGGTGAAATTCCCCTGGGCGGCATCGGGTAGGGCGGTGGCGATGGGTGAGCCGGTTGGATTAACCAAGCTGCTTATTGAGGAGGGAACGGAGAGAATACTGGGGGCCGGGATCGTTGGCAAGAACGCCGGGGATCTGATTTCGGAGGCGGTTTTAGGGATTGAGATGGCGGCACGGGCTTCGGATATCGCCCTGACCATTCACCCACACCCAACGGTATCGGAGACGCTGATGGAGGCCGCGGAATTGTATTACGGGCATGCGGTACATGTTTCGAAGATGAAATTGTAGGGACGCCACCTCGCCGCCGCCAGGTACGTAGGGGCGGCCCTTGTGGCCGCCCTGGACCCAGGTCAGGAGCCTGCATCAGGGATCTGTGGGGTACCGGCACCGGAGCCAGCGCCTGGGCCCGGTGGGTCACCAGGTCAGGAGCCAGCGCCTGGGCTCAGTGGGGCACCTGCACCGGAGCCTGCATCAGGGATCTGTGGGGTACCAGCACCGGGATAAATCCCGGAGTTACCATATCGGCCGTGCCTCCGGCACTATATGCACAGTAGGGTTATAGTGCCGGAGGCACGGTCGATATGGTAACCCGTGGGCTTGAGCCCTGGGCATGGAGATGCTCTGGGCTATGGGGCTGGCTCCGGGCTAGGACCGGCTCCGGGCCATGGCGAAGGGCCGCCACAAGGGCCGCCCCTACTGAAATATGAAGAACTGGCCGTTCACCAGTTCCTGTACTACGGGGGTGTGGACCGGATTACGGTTGGCATCGAAAGAAAAGGAGCCGAGGATGGTTTGCAGGTTTTGGGTGCTAGCCAGAGCATCTCGAAGGGTTAAGTTGTTAACCTGACCAGCCCTTTTAATGGCATCCGCCAGGATATAAAGACTGGCATAAGCCTGGGCAGCAAACTGATCGGGCTTTGATCCAAACCTGGCGGTATAACTGGTCACGAACTGGGAATTTCCGGGAGTATTTTCAGAATAGATCCAGGCACTGCCGCAGATTGCCTTTTGGGAGGCCTCGCCGGCCAGTTGCCACAGCTGCGATGTGTTGAAACTGTTTCCGCCGATGAACCTCACGCTAGACGGAATGCCCAGTTCACGGGCCTTCAGCATGAGTAAGGAAGCCTCAGCAACCAGGGCTGCAAGCACAATGGCATCGGGGTTGGATTCTTTTATCCTCGTTACCTGGGCAGTAAACTCCTTGTCGCCCTTATGAATGACCTCGGTGGAAACAATTGTTACTCCCGGCGTGTTTTCGAGTGCAGCTTTAAAGGCATCGTATGCTCCAGTGGTATACGGATCATCATTGCCGTAAACAATCGCCACCCGTGAATACCCGAGTTTGGCGTGGGTAGCCTTAACAGTATTCGGGATGACAGAGGATTCCATCAAGCTGTTCCTGAATACAAAATTGCCCATTTCGGTGATGCCGGGAACGGTATTGGAAATACCGATCACAGAAACTTTATTATTCTGGGCAACCGTATCGGCCATGAAAGCGCTGTTGGAGGAGGTAGGACCAATGATGGCCATTACCTGATGATTAAGTATCATTTCCCGGAAGATTTTACGGCAGGTATCGGGGGACGACTGATCGTCGAAGAAATGGGGAATCAGTTCAAAGCCATGTATATCAGCGTTTTCATTCAGTTCATCGAGTGCCAGTTCCAGTCCGTTTTTCTGGTTGATTCCATACGGACCAAAATTACCGGTGAGTGAAATTGCCATTCCCACCGGAATCTGAACGGTAACCGTTTCCTGTTTTTTGCATCCGGTTAAAACCAGGAGAATGGAGAAAACCGTTAGTGCAATTGATCTGCTCATAATAAACGGGGTTAAATCTGAGGCGCAAATATAGGTTATGCGATTGGGTTAGCCAACAGCATCCGTTGGCTGCAATCAAGAGTGCCAGGGAATTCAGCCTGAGAACACTTCGGGTTAATAAACTCAGGTACTCAACCCAATGAAATCTCAGCGATACTGTTTCAATCCCCCTTTTAACAAAGCAAAACGGTCATGACCGTTTTTGTCAATGGAGTGATTAGGGTTTATGTACCCATTATGTTTAAACCAAGTGGGAAGTAGCAATTGTCTTAGATTTTCCCCCTGTATAAATCGATTATCGGAAAAATCAAATCGTAATCATTCCAATTCAAATTGCCATCTACTATTTCGAATTGCATAAACTTGATCTCATCCAAGTATTTCCTAATTGAAGGATGCAATGAAGATTCCAAAAACGGTTTAAAGTCAACTAAATGGCTTGTGCCATCATTGAACTGTACCCTAATTGCATAATCGCCAATGTATTTGGCTGACTTTATCTCGATCAGGTCAACTTCAAAATTATCATATTCTTCAATTATTCTCATTTGATCCGAGTATCAATTTTTTCAAATTCGATATTTTTATGGTAGACAAAATAGTCAATCCACTTTTGAACAATTCGTTCGGCATATTCCCCCAGGAAGTCCTCGA
Organism: uncultured Bacteroidota bacterium; assembly: GCA_903919925.1. GTDB lineage: Bacteria > Bacteroidota > Bacteroidia > Bacteroidales > UBA12481 > UBA12481. The sequence continues at coordinate 10,524 of CAIXKO010000107.1, forward strand.
AATCTTTAAGTTTATTGCCTGTCAAAGGGCGTAACCCCCTAATGGGTTGGATCTTTATCTCAACAATTTTCCCGTCAACTATATAAAACTCTGCTTTACTTTCACATCCATCATATTTTCCATGAACATGAATCGGTTCATGCTCATTGGAATAGAAAAAAATCAAAATCCCTAAATATTCAAAAATCTTTGGCATTTCAACATTTTTCCCAAATTTAAGCAATCTTTATCAAGAAAACCCGGTCATAATGAAAAAGTTCTGGCCACTGCCTCCACCAGCAAAATTTGTTGCATTTCTTACTGCCCTTCAACAACCCTGATTTCTTCTTCAGTCAGCTCATAAAGTTGGTAAACCATCCGGTCAATTTCCTTATCGGTGGTTTCAATTTTGGATTTCAACTCCAATGCCTTCTTAGATTCTTGTACAAAATATCCTTCCCACTCCGCCTCTTCCGACAGCGACAGCTTTACTTTCTTTTTACCCAATTCTGCAATGAACTGAGCATAAGTGAGCAAATACCAATCCTGGAGTTTATTCGGTAAAACCTCGATGGCAAACTTCCGCTGAATCGACCGCTGGAATTTTTGGGAGACTTCATGGAGGTCTTTGTTTAATAAAAGCATGCGATCGGCTCTATCGATGAAGGGAAGTTGCGTTGATCCAATTTGATTACTAATTGGCAACATTTTGATATCTTGAGGGTTAAGTTTTGGAAAGATTTCTTTTCCAAAATTGGGCAATTTCAAATTCCCATAATAACTCA
>CAIXKO010000108.1 GCA_903919925.1 uncultured Bacteroidota bacterium
AGCCAACAGTCATAACGGGGTTAAAACCATGTTCCATAAAGAATTTGTGAAGTCTGAAAGGGTATCACTCGAAACCGGAAAACTTTATGGTCGATTATTCAACCTAAGGCAGAAAGGTGATTATTCTGACTTTCAGAAATTCACCCAAGAGGAAATTTACCCGTTTCTTGCCAATGCTCAGCGTTTCATTACGGAAATTGAAAAAATCATCTGAGTTCTTTCTGATACCGATGAAAAAATCGAAGATTTCAAAAAGGATCTTGAAATACTATTTAATTTTTACTGATTTGTAAATATTTACGAATTGGGTCCTTTCCCCGCCTTCATATTTGTCGATAAAAAAAGCAACCTCAAGGTGAATCGATATCCGACAAGAAATTGTAGCCATATTAGTCCAGCTTAGTCCTGAGATTGTGAGGAGGTTGGCGGCAGACTTTCATTCGATTTGAAAAGCCACCCTTTGCTTGCACGATACAGGGAGTGGATGCCGAAAACAGTAAGCATAATTTTTGGCAGAATAGAGCTGGCAAGCAGCCAGGGCAGTATTATGATGAAAATTCCACCAGCTATTTCAAGGATTCTGAGCGGAATTGGTCTCGCCCTCGGTTTTTTATCAGCAGTAATCCTGATCTGCAAGTAAATAAGCAGAATAAATGCAGATACCAGCACAATCACGAATACAATTTCCTTTACCGACATAAAAGTTTCATTTGTCAGGGCAAGTTATGTATAAATTCGACCATACCGGAGCTCGTGGCATAAACAAAAAACTTACCCGTTTGATGAGGCAGGTGTATTCAGTACCTCCCGGTCCCCTTCTTTTTGAACTGTTACATTTTTTGCAACAGTTGCATCCTTTCCGAAAGGTGGGCGGTCGCTTCCATCCCAATAATCCTTTGCTGCCCAATAATGATTGAAGAATTTGTTGGGCCGGAGAACAGCAATATGAACGCTGTCCAACCTCCTGGCCAGTATGGCCAGCTCTGGGAAAAGGAGCACACAAAACTCCGAGTTTACCCCTGCATGGAACTTCCGTAATTGACCACTCTTAATCCTGGTTGTAGATGTCAATTCCGATGTTCCGTCAAAAAGGCTTCTACCTGGTTCTTTAGTTTCAGAGCTTCCTGGAAATACATTTCTGCTTCTTCAAGATTTGGCAAAAAGGTTTCCTGATTCCTGTACCTTTTGATACATCAGCTTGGTATAAACCAACATATCTATCGGAATAACTTTTCTGAATTTTCGAATCAGGAGATTGTATTTGTGATGCAGCTCCATTTTCTCACGATTAGTAGCAGGCATGTAATTGTCGCTTGTAACAACTATGATATCCAGATCACTATCCTCAGTTGGTTCGCCATTGGCATAAGAGCCAAAAAGAATAATCTTTTCAACCCCCTGGTCTTTTAAGGTATCTGTGATGCCATTAATGATTTGGTCAATCTTTGTCACAACCACTTTTTCAAATATACGAAAAACAGACTATCATCGATCAACATAAACTATTTCAATTTTATTTCCATCAATACCGGTCCATTTTCTTCTGAAAGGCTTGCTTTTAACGCTACCAACTTATCCCGCAGTTTTTGATTTTTGAAAACGGATTTTTCAATCAGTTCATTGTCAAGAACCGCCTTCAGTCTTTCTGAATCCTGAAACCGGTAAACCGAACCTTTCTGATACCGGGATGGCCAGAACGGAGCACCACCATCCAGATCATTGGGTATTCCGTAGGTTTTCAGGTCTTTATTGAATGGAATGTGATAAACCAATCCGGTCTTCTTATCCAGATACATCGGGTGCATCATCTTTTGATAAGGCCCGGTAAAGAACAGATAATCTGGTGTTTCCATCCAAATATCAAGCTTAAAGTTAGGATTTTCCATGGAAAGTTCCTCATAACCATGTGGATCTTTAAGAACAATTACCGGCACAATGGTGCGACCGGGCCGGACAGCATAGACCGTATCGGAATACCCGTCATTGATCCTGATTTCATCGTTCATTGTATAGAACATGGCCTTCCTGCTCGCTTTCCAGCTCTTTAATTTTTCCTGGCCCCGTTTCAGCAGTTTTCCGGTGCAATTTCCATCCCAATCCAAAAAGGCAATGGAATAATTGTCCATCATAGTGCTGTTCGATGGAGAAAAAAAGCCGATGAATCCATCATCGAAAGTGTCAATATTCTTCGCAAAATCTGGAAGTTTTGTTTCAACAATCAGGCTGCCGTCGAAACCGAAACGAATGACTTTTTTAAAATCCATTATCAAAATATATTTCTCATCTCCCGATATACGGACATCGTTTGGCCGGTTGTACTCGCCGGGGCCCTTTCCCATGTTGCCGATTTTCCTGATGAACTTTCCCTGGCGATCAAACAGAAGTACCATGGGCTGTGACAGGTCATAGATCAGGATGTACCGGTCGGTAATTGAATACTGTTCTACCCTCTTGATGAAACAGTCCGGATTACTTTCAAGTTTGATGTAATTGATATCAGTTGCAATCTGGCTTAAGGTCATTTTCGATTCCACCGTAATGTCCTGTGAAAGATCCAAAACGATTAAGTCCTTTGAATTTTTAACGGGCTGAGAACAAGAAACCACAAGGGTTAACAGGATGATTAAAGCAGAAAATTTCAGGTTCATATTGGTTTTTTTAGGTGTTTTCAACTGAAGTAAGGAAGTCTGCCTGGTAAATCTTGTTGAATTTCCTTATGATTATCCATTTTCATGTATAAGGAACGGTATTCCTGTTCGTTATAGTATGGCCAGGTTTGTCAAAATGAGCTACTGTTCAGGTACCTTATGTCACGATCCACCTCACCCGCCGGCCCACATAGTCGTCAACCAAAAGGGCTTCCGGGATCTGAGTTGTACCCACCCCGGCTCTCCCTGAAACAGGGAGGGAGTCTGCATTGGCGCTTCCTTACTGCGCAACCAAAAAGGAATGCCATACAAACAGTTATGTATGCAATACTTGTCGTGAAGAAGGTTGCTTCGTCAGCATCATGTTATTTATCAGATCATTG
>CAIXKO010000109.1 GCA_903919925.1 uncultured Bacteroidota bacterium
GGCGATATGTCGCTGGAAACCCTGGCAGGCATCGCCAATTACTCCCCTTTTCATTTTCAGAAAATCTTTCTGGAATCCCTGTCGGAAACTCCCAGGCAATACGTAATCCGCCTCAGGATGGAGCGGGCCGCCCATTTCATTAAACTGTTTCCCGATCTGCCCATCCGGGACATTGCCGAAGGATGCGGCTTTACCTCTCCATCGGTGTTCAGCCGGTCGTTCCGCAGCTGGTTCGGCATTTCTGCAAACAGTTACCGCGAAATGCCTATGGGCAGTCAGCCAACACCTGTCACCGGAAAATCCCATGCGGCTGCATTTGAGGGAGATCCCTGGATCGCACCCATCGGGGACTTCACTGGAAAAATCAATGGAGCTACCATTGGCCCGCCCCCGGAGGTTTGCACGGTTTACCCCTTTCAGCTAGCTTGTTTGCCAACCACTCTGAGTCACAGCGATAACATCAGCTTTGCTTTCCGAAGCCTGAGGCAATGGGCCACCCCGCTGGGACTGATTACCCCATCAACCCGATATTTCGGCATCTGGCTCGATTTCCCTTTCATTACCGTTTACAACCAATGCCGCTATCTGTGCGGGATCGATGTACCGCCAGGAATCAAACCCGCCCGCGGAATCAGCCTGCTCGCAGTTGAAAAGGGCCAATATATCCGGTTTGTGGTTGCTGGCGGCATCAATGATACCCTGAATTCCCTTGTGGCTGTAAATCATATCCATCTGGATGAAATGGGATATGCTATTTCCAAAATGATCTGCTACGAAGAGTTCGGCGGAAATCCAATCGAAAATCCTTACGGAAATAACAGCCGTACCATTTTACTACCTGTAAGACCGAGATAATTCAAGCAAAATTGCTTTTTGTGTTTGCTGCTATCCTATCCACGATAATAGCATAGTTATTACTGTTCAGATACTTAGCTAACCTAAGGACGGATGCAAAAAAATATTTAAAAAAAATTGAGGTTGCTGCGCAAGTTTTTGGAAGCTGATGAATCTAACTGTTAAAAAATTGTTAAAAACAAAGATTCAATTTCTCTTAATTTCCAAAAATTTCTTGCATTATGAAAAAAGTAAGTTTGAAAATCGCAATGGCTGCTTTACTTATCGCAGTCGCAACTTTTGGCCTCCAGGCCCAGTCAAAAACTGTTGCAACAAGTGTGACCACGGTTACCTCCGGTACCTGCATCTACCTCGATCAGTTGACGGCAGAACAAATTGCCATCCTGGATGAGCTGGACGCAGAATTCCAGGCTGAAATGGATATTCTCAGTGCGGAGCTACAGGCTACAACCTCCAAAATCCTGAAAACAGCCATTCGTGCTGAAATGGCTGCGCTGAAAGCTGCCCACCTTGCCGAGGTCCAGGATCTTCTGGAATTGTGGGGCGTCAAATAATTAGCAAGGTTCTCCATGGAGGCTTTTCAGCAGCATAAAAAAAACCGGCCGCAAAGCCGGTTTTTTTTATCCAATTTATTCCGCTTTCTTTTTTGCCAACCGCTCTTTCACCGAATCTACGGCATAATATACGATCGGAACCAAAAATACCGTCAGAATCAATGACGATAGCAAACCCCCGATAATCACCCAGGCCAGGCCGTTTTTCCATTCGCTGGCAGTTCCTTTGGCCAAAGCAATGGGCAACATCCCAATAGCCATCGCAAGTGTGGTCATGATAATGGGACGCATTCGTTCCTTGCCCGCCATTACCAGCGCCTCTTTAAAGTGCTTCCCTCCTGCCTTAAGCTGGTTGGTAAAGTCAACAATCAATATGGCATTTTTAGTCACCAGCCCCATTAACATGATCAGGCCCAGCTGTGCAAACAGCGTTAAATTGTTCAATGATAAATTCAATGCCAGAAAAGCTCCGATAGCCGCTACCGGCACTCCGAACAGTGCTACAAAAGGATAGATAAAACTATCATACAGCGCCACTAAAATCAGGTAGATCAGGATAAAGGAAATGAGCAAAACGGATCCCAGGGCACCGAAACTCTCATTCTGCATTTTGATATCCGATCCCCAGGTTAATTTTACCCCGGCCGGCAAGGGTTGCGATTTAAGATAAGTGGTCACGTCATCGGCTAACGTCCCCGACGGTCTTCCAAACGATTCCGAAGTTAAAGTAACCGATGCCTGGCGATCCAATCTCTCGAGCAACGATGGCGAATTGTCCTGTCTGACTTCCGCAAATTGCGATACTTCAATCGGAACATTCATGGGTGAAACAATGGTGAGCCGCTCCACATCTTCAAAGTTTTTCCGGTTAAAATCATCCAGCCAAACCCTGATCGGGTACTCTGTGCCATTTTCGGTTAAAATTGCATTGTCATTGCCAGCCATCGCGGTTCTAAGATTTAATCCAACATAAGCGCTGGTTAAACCCAGCCGCTGCATTTTATCTTTATCCGGAATGATCCGATACTCCGGATTACCTTCCTCCACCGATAATCTCACGTTATCGGCACCGGGAATATTTTCAATAATCGATTTTAATTGTTTACCGGTTTCCATAACTACCTCTAAATCGCCTCCACTCAGGGTTATTTTTATTGGTGCCGATTTTGGAAGCAAGCCAATAACAGCCATGGAAAAATTGACTCCGGGGAATCGATTGTCCAGCTCGTTGCGGAGCGATTTCATAAATTCTTCCGTGTTGGTGCTCCTCTCCTTCTGTGGCTTTAATTGAATAGTGAATTCCGATTTATTGGCCGAACCTACCCCAAGGCTCCCGATTCCGGTGCCGGGCCCGGCAATGTTGCTGAACAATGTTGCAACCTCAGGTTGTTGCATAATGAAGTTTTCCACTTGCTGCGAACCCAGATTGTTTTGCTGAACCGATGCTGTTTTATCGTATTCCAGATTTAACCGGAACTTGCCCTGGTCGCCGGTCGACATCATTTCTTTCCCAATGATGCCTTGCTTCATAATTCCAACCGTCATCACCAGCAGTAAAATTACACCACCGCTAAAAATGAGTTTGTGGCTGAGAACCCATTTCAGCTTTTTACCGTACCACTCGATAAAGCTTTCGAGCTGCATCTCAAACCAGAGCAAAAACCGGTTGAGAATATTTGTTGGCTGCAAATTTTCCTTTTTTCCCATCCGCGATGCCAGCCAGGGGACCAAGGTAAATCCGACCAATAAGCTGGTCAGTGTTGAAGTAATGACAACCACTGAAAATTGTTTCAGCATATCAGCAACAAATACCTGCAGAAATAATATCGGTAAAAATACCACCACGTCAACCAGGGTAATTGAAAGGGCGGCAAACCCGATTTCCATCCGGCCCTCCATGGCTGCAATGCGCTTATCCTTACCCATATCCAGATGCCGTTGAATATTTTCCAGCACCACAATGGCATCGTCTACCAGTATTCCAATGATCAACGACATGGCAAGCAATGTCATGAGGTTTAATGTGTATCCCAACAGCCACATCACGGCAAAAGCGGTAATTAATGAGGTGGGAATGGAAATCAAAACAATTAATGAGTTCCGGTAAGTTCTCAAAAACAGAAGCATAACCAGTGAAACTAAAAATACCGCTAAAAGCAAATCCTCCACAACAGAATTTACAGCAGCAATGGTCTTTTCTGTTGAATCATCCGCAATAATAAATTTTACTCCCGAACTAATATTCTGTTTTTCAATGCTTTTAATTTTTTCACGAACCAATCCCGATACATCAACCGCGTTGGCATCCCCCTGCTTTTTCAGCAAAAGGCCAATGCCATTTTCACCGTTAAAACGGCTCACAGAGGCTATTTCCTTCACTCCATCCATCACATTGGCAACATCTTTCACATAAACAGGGCTACCCGGAACCGGCATCGCTACCTGCACCTCCATAACATCATTTACCGATTCAAATTTCCCGGTTAAACGAACGGAATTATTCTCTTTATCGGTTTGCACTTTTCCGGCCGGTAAATCCAATCCCGAACGATTGATCGCTTCAACTACCTGATAAAGTGATATTTTGTAAAGTTTTAGTTTATCCTGATCAACCTTTACCTGTATCTCCTTTTCCTCGCCACCCAGTATGGTAATTTCTGCAACCCCTTTCAATTGCTGAATCTGCGGCAGAAATTCATCTTTCATTTTTTGATAAAACACAGTTGCCGGCAAATTACTCGTTGCACTGATGGAAATGATTGGCAGATCGTTGGGTGAAACCTTACTCATTACCGGACTCATAATACCGGCCGGAAGGTCCTTTCTTATGTTATCGATATAGCGCTGAGCATCTTGCATCGTATTATCGATATTCGTCTGATACTTCAGATTGGCGATAATCACCGAGGCATTAGGCATCGATTTTGTTTCCAGATAATCAACCCCCTCGAGATTAGATAAGGCATCTTCAATTTTTCGGGAAACCGATGTTTCAACTTCCTGGGATTCGGCTCCCGGATACATGGTTTTTATGACTACCACAGGCTGATTGAAATCAGGTAACAACTCATAGCTCAGATTCTTATAGCCAATGATTCCCAGCAATGCAAATACACTGAAAAGTACAATAATCAGCGAGGGGCGTTCAATCGAGATTTTAGTAATATTCATTTTCGCTGCTATTATTTCAGATTAACATTTGCACCATCAAACAGATTGATAAATCCATTGATTATCACGATATCTCCTTCATTTAGCCCATTTGATAAAATCACTTTATTTTCAATTCTATCCGATATAGTTACGTTTTGTAAAACAGCCCTGCCCATTTTCACAATGTAAACCTGTGGCTGAATGTTTGTTCCAACAATAGCCGATGCCGGAATAACTATTTTCTTCTCACCGCCTTCGTTTTTCATATCCACTTTGCCAAACATTCCTGATTTAATTTTAAAATCAGGTGTGTTGCTAACTGAAAATTGAACAGGAAAACTATTCCCCATATTTGCCTTACTGCCAACCATATCTATTTTTCCCGGCAATAATATTTCAGGATATACATCAGCTGTTACATTACTTAATTGATTCAGACTAAATTTATTCAAATCATTTTCAGTCACATTAACAGTGAATTTAAGGATTGAAATATCGGTGATCTGCAATAGGGGTACACCTGGTGCTGCAAATGCTCCCACTTCGGTGAGCTTTGCGGTAACCATCCCCGCAAATGGGGACCTGATGGCTGACTTGTTGATTTGTTCCAACAAAATATCTTTTTGCACCAACGCCGCTTTTAGCCCCAGCTGCGATTTTTCCAATTGAATACCCTGAACAGCATCTGCATGGGCAAGCACCGTATAGCGTTTTACATCAGCTTCCAATCCTTCTATCTGGATATTTATGCTCTGTAATTGCAATTTCAGCAAAGCATTATCCAATCTGATTAAAACCTGTCCTTTCTTTACCACGCTTCCCAAATCTACCAGTACCTCATTGATTTTACCCTGAACTTCAGCACTGATCCTGGTTTCTTTATTGGGCTCAAAAAGGCCTGAATATAGATTATCCGGATGAATGGTTTCCATCTTTACCGTATCACCCTTTACGGGCACTGCCTGTTCCTTATTGTATTGATATACACGCTTTTGAGTAGTATCCTTATTGTTTACCAAACGGATAACCACCAGTGCAATTATTCCCACTGATATAACGATTAAACTAATTCTTTTTAACATCCTGGTATTGATTTAATTCCTGTTTGAAATATTTCCCGTTAATTTCTTTAACTCCAGATCGGCTTTCAGATAATCGATTATTGCCGAAGTATTGGTCTGCTGAGCCTCACGCAAAACATTGTCCGATAGTAATATATCGGACAATGTTGCTGTGCCGTTCTGTTGCTGCAAAACTGTTTGGTCATAAACTGATTGTGCCAGTTTAATTTGTGCCACTGTGTTTTCAACTGTTCTTTGTGCGATAATACGCTGACGCCGGGCATTCTCAATCAACAAGCTGTTTTGATCGGTTACCATGCTCAGCTGCAGTTGACTGTTTTGAATTTCGATCCTTTTCTGATTGATTTTCCTTTGCGTTACGGTTCCATTGAAAAGTGGATAGGAAACCTGGATGGCGGCGAAACTGGAAGGAAAGAATTTGAGAAAATCATTAGGCGACTGATCATAACCGAAACCCGTTTGACCATAGGTTCCATACAACGAAACCGATGGTAACCGCGAATTGCTTAATGTTTTCAATTCACTGTTTAACAGTCTGTTCTGCATATTCACCAATTGAATATCCGTTATAGCCGAGTTTGAATATTCAATACTTCTTTGATAAGAAATGTCCGTTTCTATTTGAATATCATGATACAAAGGAATTCCCATGGCAAATTTCAAAGTATTCATCACCTGGTCATACTTACTGGATATTTGCTCTTGCTGAATGCCAAGCTGCGCCATTTGCAGCTCCACTTTACTAACATCGGTCCCTTTTGCCATCATTTGATCTTTCATCAATTTCATGTTTCCGGCAAGCCTGTTTATGTTGTCCAGGTTGTTGGCAATAA
>CAIXKO010000110.1 GCA_903919925.1 uncultured Bacteroidota bacterium
AAAGCGGAAAATCGAAATTCCTGTACCGCCCTTTTACCCTCGAAGGTAATTTTGCCTTTGCCGCAGGATTGCAGGAAATGCTGATCCAGTCGCACACGGGTGTGATCAGGGTATTTCCCGCAGTTCCAGCCAGCTGGAGAAAGGCTTCTTTCAAAAACCTTCGCGCTGAAGGCGCCTTCCTGGTTTCTGCTGATCTTGTGGAGGGCAAAGTTGTTCGAATAGAGATACACGCAGAAAAGGATGGTATTTGCCGATTTGCCGATCCTGTAAATAGTGGAAAAATAATTGAGAACAGTATAAAGGCCGGAGGGGTATTGAAATGGAGCTGCACGGTAACTAAAATTACCGGAGGTGTAACGGTAAAAAAAATTACCGGTGTTAATCAGGAAGAGCGAAAATAATTGTGGTCCCTTGTCCGGGTGTACTCTCGGCCCACATTCTTCCCCCGTGCCTGCTGATAAAGGTCTTGCATAAAATTAAACCTAACCCGGTGCCAGGTTCATTCCTGGTTCCTGGCGTGCTGATACCTTTGGTTGATTTGACGATCTCGATGAGTTTCTCCCGGCTCATACCGGTTCCCTGATCTCTTACCTGTATCACAACTTCTTTGCCTTGTTTTTCTGCTGAAATGAAGATGCTGCTATTTCCTGGAGAATACTTAATGGCATTTGATAATAGGTTTCGAATAATTGTTTGAAGCATATTGCTATCGAAACGGGCTTCCAGTTCCTGAGGTATTTGGTTTTCAAAAGTCAAACTCTTTTGTTTTCCCGATTCCAGGTGTAAGCTAATTGCCTCTTGAACAAACGGATAAAGCGATTGTATGGTGGGATTAAATGCAATTTTCCCGGTTTCCGCCTGCGACCATTGTAACAGGTTCTCGATTAACTCATATACCCGGTTCAGTGATTGGTGCAAAGCGCTCATTTGCCTGTGTTGAACGGGATCGCCTTTAATTTCGGCATCTTCTATCAAAACTCCTGAAAGACCGAGTATTCCGCTGAAAGGGTTTCTGATATCATGTGCAATCATGGAAAAGAACCGCTCTTTGGTTCGGGAAATTTTCATCCGCATGCGGTAAGTTTGAAATCCAGTCAACAGCAAAATCAGCAAGGTTATGAATGCCACCGATACAACAATTAGCAATGTTCGTATCCTGCTTTCATCTTTAACGGCGGCTAGCTCCCTGATTTGATTTTTCTTAAACTCTTCTGCAATTTTGACTTGCGCGAGGTGACTAAACTCTATTTGCTTTAGCCTTGATTTTTCCTGGTCCTGTTCGAGAGAATCCTCCAAATACTTTTCCTCTTTCAGATAGTCAAATGCCTCTTTGTATTTGCCAGTGCTATTGGAAAGACTCGATAAGTTTTCTAAACTTTTACGAATCTGCGCGTAACTTTTGGCCTTTTTTGCAAGATCCAGGGCCATTTTGAAGGATTTTGCTGCAAGATCAGGATGCTCAATAAATGCCAAATCCCCCATCAGCTGATATACAGTGGCAATTTGAACAGGGTCGTTTGATTTATACGCGGATTCAAGAGCGAGTGTAATGTTCTTGCGGATTTCCGGTGCTTTGCGCAGCTTAGCGTAAAGTAATGCGAGATTTGCATATCCATTTGACAGGTACTCCCAATTCTGATGGGATTCATGATAGCGGATTGAATGGTGGTAATAGAACAATGCAGAATCCATTCTACCCTGTTCTGAAAAAGTGTTGGCAATATTGTTGTAAAATCTGACTTTCAGCAAAGAATCAGTACCAGAAAGTGCGAGGCCTTCACGAAAATAGACCAGGGCCTGCGGGTGATTCCCCATGATATAATGTACTATCCCCAAGCCAATAAAACTATTGGAGGCGATGTTCGGGTCATTTACTGCTTCTCCTAAAAGGCGCATCTGATTAAACTGATCTGCAGCGGCCGAAAGCTTACCTACCTCCCAGTAGTAATTTCCAAGGTAATTGAGCAATGTAAATTTCAACTGAATATGGTGGTTCAAAGTGTCAATTCGCAAACCCTTTATTGCATATTCCGGAAGTAGAAATTCAAATTCCGTATGAACCACAACCTTACAAAGCTCAATACTAGTTTTGATATAGCTGCTGTCCGGTACTTTTTTTAAGTCGAGGATTGACCGCAGACTATCCAGCTGAGTTTGGCCCCGGGTTTCATTATGACATGAAATATATAGGAATAGCCCGAGAGCTAGTATCTTTATAATCCGCATATTAATAACAACTTCTATACTGTAAACTGAAAGAAGAAACAATAAAGGACACCAAAAGTAGTAATAAAGTAATATAGCCTGATAAATTTAACCTCCATTCTTTATCAAGTGATTGCCCAAAGAGCAATTTGAACAAACCCATTTTGGAGAATCTGGTTAGTTGGCTAATTTTAAGTTGCCGACTTCCTGCTTCAATAACCCTGGCCCTTCCCATGAAACTTTCAATCCAAGTCCACCCTCCCGTTGAAAATAAATCAACCGGATGGGATGCAACCCTTTTTCCAATGCTACCGGGGCCGACATCTCTCCAGCGCCATGAATACCATCATAATCAATCAGCTGTTTATTGTTCAAAAGGAGCCGGGCACCATCATCAGATGATAAAAATAATTGATAAACACCAGTTGCAGGAGCTTCCAGGTAACCATCAAATACCAAACCGAACAGCTTATCCGTTTTGGCAAAACTTAAATCAATTTTGCTTACAACCCCTTTTCTTATCGGCGAAAGCTGGTCGAAATCCGGAAGCTTGTCCCAATTGCCCGAATAAAACCCAACCTTAATGCCTGGTTTTGAGGCAGAAACCTGAGAAGCAGGGGCCGGAGTAACTTTCTTGATATCAAATACCGAGGTGCGACTGGTATCGCCATTGGCCCAAAACGATTTTGCTTTAAGCAGCGTGGATTCAGTTATGGATATTGCATTGCTGAAAACAGGCGACTGCCTGGAGGGAAGCGTTCCATCGGTTGTATAGTGAATTTCAGCACCAGTGGCAGCACTAAATAATTCACCTGAAAATGAATCGATGAATTCCAGAAAGCCGGTCTTTAAACGAGGTGCAATTTTGCCGGAATTTGCCTTGGCAACGTTCGATGCTCCCATCTTTACCCGGTACCTGTCATACGTCATCAACCCGTTGGTCTCCGTCTCCACATCAGTGGTTTGCGTATAAACACAGGCGCTCAAACCTTTTTCATCCCGGAGACGGAACAATTCTTGTTGAAAATTTTCGTACTTCTGAAGCAACGCATCAGCACTTTGCATTTTCTCATAGCCCCAGTTTTCAGTCTGCCATACGTGTCCGGCTACGTACAATCCCAATCCTCCATATTCCCCTAAAACTATGGCTCGGTTTTCTTCAACTGGAGGAGCCTTGGGTTCCGGGTAGTTATGAATATCATTCAAATCCCCGAATCCCTTATCGGTCCACCCGCTGGCATTATTAATCAGACGCGAGGTGTCGAGCATCCTCACCAGATCCACAATTTTTTCGGTTTGATATTGTCCCCAACCCTCATTGAAAGGAACCCACATAATGATGGAAGGTGGATTGAAGTGATCATTTATCAATTCAGTAAGCTCCAGCTCAAAATTTCTGCGCGCTTTCCTGCCGGTCAGTGATGAATCCGATGCAACAGGAACTTCATAAAACATGCTTGGCATATCCTGCCATACCAAAAATCCTAAATGGTCAGTGTGATAATAAAAACGCCGCGGTTCAATTTTTACGTGTTTACGAAGCATGTTGAATCCCATTGCTTTGAGTGAATCAAGATCGGCTACCATCGCCTCTTCGGTTGGTGGCGTGTATAACCCATCCGGCCAAAAACCCTGGTCAAGAGGCCCGTTCTGGAAAACAAATTTGTTATTTAATAATATCCGGGTTATGCCTTTTTCGTCTTTTCCAATCGAAATCTTCCGCATGCCGAAATACCCGCTAACCTGATCAACTACTGAAGATTTTCTGATTATTCGTATCTGAAGGTCATATAAATAAGGATCCTCGGGCGTCCAGAGGCGCACCTCATTCAAGCGGACCGTTAAAAGTTCATCCGGATCGCCCTCTGCGGTTCCGATGAGCTTCTTTTTGTCAAATACTTTCATCTCAATCCGATCATTGCCGCGAAACTCCTCACCAAGAACTTTTACCGTGATTTCATTTTTATCGATATTCGGGGTAGCTTGATAATCAATGATATGTGTTTCAGGTACTTTTTCAAGCCATACCGTTTGCCAGATACCGGACGATGGGGTATACCAGATACCACCCTGCTTGGTAAATTGCTTTCCCACCGGCTGGTATCCTTCTGTTGTCGGATCCCAGGCCGAGATCATAAGCTTATGTTCTACACCAGGTCTTACATGCGGAGTAATGTCAACCGTAAATGGGTCATATCCTCCCTGATGCATGCCAACTTCCTCACCATCAATAAATATGTGCGCCTCCCAGTCAATCGCTTCAAAATTCAGCATTATACGGGTGCTCCGCAAATGAGCCGGAATTTTCAATGTTCTTTGATACCAGATTTTATCATGCGCGCCAACCCTTTTCATTACCCCGGATAAAGCCGATTCAATCGGATAGGGAACAAGAATTTTCCCTTCCCAGGTTGATGGCGCTCCAGCCGCAGAATCGGTTACCGCGTAATCCCACAAACCATTCAGATTAACCCAATTATTTCTCATCATTTGCGGACGTGGATACCCTGTCCATGTTTTTCCGGGTTCTACCTCTGCGGCCCAACGTGTCATTAATGGTCCGGCTTTTGGCTTCCACCCGGAATCCGGTGAATTTTTACAACCGGTAATCTGAAAAACCAGTATCGCAATGATTGCCATACTGAAGAAACGGAACGGAAATGTCTTCATAAAATCGGTAATTATTAAATACCTTTATTGATCCTGATAGACCCTTTATTGTTACTAATTTTACGTCAAATTTAAAGAAATATGAAGAAGACCATCATGGAAGCAGCATTTGTTGTTGTTGTATTTATAACATTAATCAATGTTGCACCTTCATGCACACATGACTCCTTGAATATTACACAGTTCGACACCGTATGTTTTGAACGGGAAATTTTGCCTGTTTTTCGGAATGGATGTGCTATTAAGGGTTGTCATTCCGGTGGAGGTGAGGCCATGGATCTTACCTCTTACGTTGAGATCGTGAGAGGAATATCTCCGGGATCACCTGCACAAAGCAGATTATACCAGGCCATAACTTCCAGTTTGATTCAGCCGATGCCACCCAGCCATCCTCTCGCTGAATCCGACAGGATCAGGATCAGAATTTGGATAGAGCAAGGCGCAAAAAATACTCTTTGCCCACCGGAACCTCAGATTTCACTTGCAAAAGCAGGAGGTCTGAAATGAAAAAACTTCTGGTAATACTACTGTTTACCGGTCTGATCGCCGGATGCTATTACGACAATGAGGAAGCATTGTATCCAGTTCTTGATCAGGCTTGCGATACCACAGGAGTCGCATTTGCAAAATCCATTCTTCCGATTTTACAAACCAATTGCCTTGGATGCCATGGTACTAACCAGGCGGCTGCATCAGGCAGTGGTATTGATCTCGGAACTTTTTCCTCTTTGAAACAAGTTGCTGTTAGCGGGAGGCTCTTTGGGGCCATTGTTCAGGATGCTAACCACTTTCCAATGCCCAGGGGCGGATTTAAACTGGACACCTGCTCAATTACCAAAATAAAAATCTGGATAGATAAAGGGGCTCTTAATAATTAACCACGCACTTCATATTCTATCCCATCCCTTAACACCGCCATCCCCGTTTACAACTTTCCCATCTATCATGAAAGCAACTATACTTCTATTCACACTTGTATTGTCCGTAACCGGATTGAATGCTCAAACCCTGAACGATCTTCTTACCAACGAAACTCCAACCGGGCCACAAACCGTTGAAGCCTTGTTTAAAGCTACCCGCGTAATCAATGGGCACTCAGTAAAACAGCTCAGAAAAGGTGAACTCGACTTTCGGATTTCTCATCGGTTTGGCCGGGTGAATTCCGGAGCTTACGAGTTTTTTGGTCTCGATCAATCCAATATTCACTTCAGCCTCGAGTACGGTTTGCTTGATCGTCTGATGGTGGGTATCGGACGTGGAACCTTCGAGAAAACCGCAGATGCTTTTGTCCGGTACAATATCGCCAATCAGCAAAATGGTAAAAAGTCATTTCCGCTCACCATCAGTTATCTGTCAACCATTGAGGCCATTGGACTGAAATGGAGCGATCCCTCACGAACTAATTATTTTTCCTCAAGGCTGAGTTTTACACAACAATTGCTCCTGGCCCGCAAGTTTTCAAAGCTTACCGTTCAAATGATGCCAACCTTTCTTCACCGGAATCTGGTACCTGCGGAAATTGACCAAAATGATCTCTTTGCCATGGGAATAGCCGGACGGTATAAGCTAGCCAACCGCCTGGCATTCAATTTCGAATATTATTATGTGGTCAGGCCAATCCCTCAGCGAACTTCCCCGAAAATGTATAATCCACTAGCCATTGGATTCGATGTTGAAACCGGCGGGCATGTTTTTCAAATTGTTCTCACTAACTCACAAGGCATGCGTGAAGGTGCTTTTATTGGTAAAACAACCGGCTCGTGGCTAAATGGTGACATTCACCTTGGTTTCAACATTTCGAGGGTGTTTGCGTTAAATACAAAAAAGAAATAATGAAGATTAAATTTGTTTGTCTGGCAATTTGCCTCTCGTTTTCTCTGATGGTTTCGGCTCAAAATCGTTATTTTACCAAAACGGGCCATATCGATTTCTTCTCGCATACTCCAGTAGAGGATATCAAAGCTGCAAACGATCAGGTTACCAGTTTCCTCGATACTGCTACAGGAGATCTGGTTTTTTCTGTTCTCATCCGTTCATTTCAATTTCCCAAACCCTTGATGCAGGAGCATTTCAATGAGAATTACATGGAGTCTGAAAAATTTCCGAAAGCTTCGTTCGAAGGGAAAATTGCAGATCTTAAAAACATTGATTTTGCAAAGCCCGGGAAATATCCTGCTAAAATTGTCGGAAAATTAACTATGCACGGAGTGGCAAAAGATATTGAGGCTGCTGCAGAACTTACTGTTGTAAAGGATAAAATCACAGGAGCGTGCGTTATTCTGGTCAGCCCTGAAGATTATGGTATCAAAATCCCGGAAATGGTCAAGCCGAAAATAGAAAGCGCACTGAAAGTCACCATTCAAATGAATTACGAACTTTACACTCCGAAAAAGTAACTGAAGATGAAACGAAGATGGTTGCGCCTTGCAGTTTATGGGGTTTTAGTAGCACTAGCCACCGCCGGCTATGCTTATTGGTACGGTTTTATTCGTAAAGAAAAACCTATTGAGAAAATGAAACCTGATTTTGAACTGTCAGCGGATTCGTTGTTTTCGGTATTCAATGCCGATGAAAAGGCCGCAACATTAAAGTTTGGAGGAAAAACTTTACTCCTCAAAGCCAGCATCATATCGGTGGACAAGGATTCAAAGGGTAATGTAACGATAACATTAGTAGATCCTATGATGGGCGTTACCTGCACCATCGACAGCCTTCAGGCAGTGAAGCAGAAAGTGATTATTGATGGGCTCAGCGAAGGCTTACCGGTTAAAATAAAGGGCCGTTGCGATGGAATGTTATCTGATGTGAAGATTAGTAAATGTATGATAGTGAATTAAAATTCATATTTTCCCGATTATGCGCACTTATCTTAAATCACTGAGTTGTGTGGTACTGGCACTGATATCGCTGAGTATTTCAGCGCAGAACCCTAATGATATCACCGATGTTTTTGTTAATGGTAATGAGGGTTATCCACAATACAGGATACCCTCATTATTGTATACCCAAAATGGAACTTTACTCGCTTTTTGCGAGGGCCGTTCAAGCATAAGTGACCATGCTGCCAACGATATTGTTTTAAAACGCAGTCTGGATCAGGGAAAAACCTGGCTACCCCTTCAAATAATTGCGGAAGATGGTGAAAACTGTTTGAGCAATCCCGAAGTTGTCCAGGTAGATCCGGGCGGTCAGATCTTGGTGGTTTTTCAAATTTACCCTAAAGGCTACCATGAAGCGGAAGTTGGTCCTGGCGTGGAGAGCGATACTACTTGCCGTGCCTGGATTATTACCTCAGATGATAACGGAGCTTCCTGGTCGAAAAGAAGGGAAATTACTAAACAGGTTAAGCGCCCCACTTTTGCCACCAGCATCGCAAGTGGTCCGGGAAACGGAATCCAACTCAGGTTTGGAAAGCATAAAGGGCGTGTAATAATGCCGTTTAATCAGGGGCCTGCTAACCGATGGAAAACTTTTGCTGCTTTCAGCGATGATCTGGGTGCAAGCTGGGCATACGGTGAAGTGGCTTTTGAACAGGATTTGGGATATGGAAACGAGGTTCAGATGGTTGAACTTTCTGATGGAACCATAATGCTTAACGCACGGATTCAGGGTGGCCATAAATGCAGGAAAATCGGATACAGTAAGGATGGCGGGGCTAATTGGACAGGTTTGATCGACGAACCGCAATTACCCGATCCGGTGTGTATGGCATCAATTATCCGCCTTAATTCATCGGCTCTCAACCCGGCTCCTATCGTTTTTAGCAACCCGGCTGCTGAAAAGGACCGTACAAATGGGGCTATCCGGATTTCTTATGATAACGCCAAAACCTGGAGTGTTTATAAAACAGTATATCCCGGATCATTCGCATACTCCCATTTAACTGATATGGGAAACAATTCCGTTGGGCTGCTTTTCGAAAGAGATGAATATCTGAAAATCAGTTTTCTTAAACTTGCCCTTTAGCTTAATAATTCTTGAACTTTAAATGCCTGGTGTACTTACCGGTAGCCAGGGAGTCCAGTTCAATCTGGCCAAGGGTTAATCCGTAAATACCTGTTGAAGAGTAGGTGGTGAATAAACCAAAGCCATTCTTTATATTGGTATACGAGGTTCCGTGATAATCATCGGAAATCTCAAATACACTTTGGTAATACTCCATTTCGCGGTTGGAGGAGAGCACAATGAAATCGAGTTTTTTACATACCCGGGCTTCAACCTCTGCGTCAGTTTTGATAGCACTTCTTACTTGGGAGTAAAAGTTTTCAGGCCTGAAATAATAGGAATAAACTTTGTGATCGCCCCCTGGAAAACTGGTCATGTTCGCCTCGATCCCGGTAAGAACCCACTCCGCAATCATCTCTCTTTCTTCATCATACAAAAAATCAGTGTAATGCATTTTCACTAGTATCTGAAACATGCTCTCTGAATTGGAATCGATCCACTCCATCCAAAAGGGTTGCTCTCCATAAAAATATACCTTCATAAAAGTATACCTGGGCTCGGTAAGCTTGGGAACCGTTCTTAGGTGGGTCACTGAGCGAACAGTGTCATTATTGCCCGGGATAATTACCTCTAAATGCAGATTCAGATCATACGGTTGAACGGTTGAGCTGAAATATTCTGGTCGTAAATGAATCTTTGAAGCATCCGTCTGAAATATGCGGTTGGGAGAGGTTGCAAAAATTCCGGGTAACCGATCCTCAATAGTTTGTTCTGTCAACTGAACCCGCTCAATCAGTGAACCTTCCATGTTGCGCGTTTCAAGAAAAACCTGGGCGTTCCGGTAATAAATGGAATCTGGAATCAGTGAGAAATCATAAGCATTTCCTGCACCGATAAATGTTTTGGTTAACCTGATGTTATATAAGCTATCCTGCGGACTGATAATTCCATACACCAAAGGAGTGGGTGCCGACGTTATATTTGGGTAAAAGTCCGACTTACAGGAATAAACTAACGAAAGGATCAGGAGAATATGGCAGAAAATCTTTATCAGACTGTACATATCGGTAGAAATGGGCAGCAATTTAGCGTATTTTTGACGAAAACCAGAAGTATGAGAACACCATCTTTTTTAACGGTCAGTATACTTTTTGTAAGTATTTTAGTTTCATGTACCTCCAGCGCAGAAAAAAAGGCACAATCCGATTTTCAACGCGCTGAGGCTATGGTTGCCAATCGTGATCTTTCAACAGCCATGCAGTTGCTTGACTCCATGATGGTGTGGAATAAAGACAATTTTGGCATCGTTGGTGAAGCCCTCAAACGGAGAAATAAAATTGCAAATGAGTATCACCAGGGGGTGATTAATGTTTCAAAGACCTTGCTCAGTGGGTTGGAATCACGAATGCCTGAGCTGATTAAGGATTTCCGTTTTACTCCGGGCGACGGCAGCCAAACCGGTATTTATGAACACAAACGACAAACCGTTGAAAACTCGTGGAACCGTACTTTTTTAAAGATCGGGCTGAATGAAAATGGAGAGGTATGGCTGGTTTCCCATTATTATGGGCAGTCGTGGATCGATCATACCAGTTTGCGTGTTTATGATAAGGATAATTACCTGCTAACCGATACCATTCCGCTGGGGCACGAGTGGAACCGCAAAGTGGAAGATCAGGGCGACCGCTGGGAAACGATCGAATTCAGAGAAGGTTCTGATGCCGGGGCTATTGCATTCATTGCGGATAATTACCAAAAACCGGTTAAGGCCAGATTAACCGGTAAAACATTTTATTATATCGTTCTGGAGAGTTATGATAAGGACGCCATCCGGAAGGGTTGGGAGTTGGCACAAGTTTTGAAAGAGAGGTACGGACTCCGTCAGGCCATCCTCCTTCATCAGGCAGAATTGAGGAAATTGGGGGTGGCAACGGGTTCATAATAAATGTTGAACACTCCAAACCAAAAGAAGATGAAAACGGCAAAACCCAAAATCGTAACTGGATTTTTACTCCTGTTAACCACTTTCCCTGCACTTTTTGTTTCCTGCTCCGATGAAGGAATCGACTTACGGGATCAAATAACCGGTCAATACAATTACACCATCAAATTGTATGTTCAGGATGGCGAAAGCCTGGTTTATGTTGGAGACGAGGGAGATAATTACGACATCACAGGCACATTGCAGGTATCTAAAAGCTCTCAGGATCATAATGTTTTAGATTTCTTTGACGGCAGTGACCTGATGTTCCAGGGAATAGATGTTAAGGATGCCGGTAATACTATCGTTTTTAATATTCCGGAACAGGAAGCCTGGGTAGGGCCAACCAAAGTGCAAATTTCAGGATACAAATACTGGAAAGTGAATTCATCCAGCTACGATGGCGCTTTCATCTATTCTGATAAGAGCATCGAAATCGGCTTTACTGCTCGAATAATGAATGCCGAAACTGGTTATCTGATGATTTTTACCGCACTCCGGCGGTAATGAACGTTGCACTTTGAGATTAAACCTTTTTTAATTTCCATTTACCCCGGCGGAAAAGCAGCAAAGAAATAATGGTCATAGCAGTTTCTGCAACTACTATCGCAATAAATACCCCGGTTTGTCCCATACCGAAAGGTTTGGAAAGAATCCATGCTAAGGGTATTTCAATCAGCCAGAAACAAATAAAAAAGGCTTTGGTAGGCGTTACCGTGTCGCCTGCCCCGTTAAATGCCTGGATCATAACCATTCCCAGGCCATAAAACAGGAACCCGACACTAATAATGCGAAGTGCTTCAACACCTGGCGCAACTACCAGGGGATCAGAGATGAACAGCCTGATAAACACTTCCGGAAAAATCACCAGAATCAGTCCGATAACAGATAAAATGACCATATTCATTTTTGCGGTTATCCAAACCGATTGTTCAGCGCGCCGGGGCTGGTTAGCTCCCAGGTTCTGACCAACCAGCGTGGAGGCGGCATTGCTGATTCCCCAGGAAGGCAGCAATCCGAAAACGATTATCCGGAGGGCTATGGTGTATCCGGCAACCACATTGCTTCCAAATGTGGCAATGATTCTTACCAGGCCAACCCAGCTGGTGGTGGCTATGAGCGACTGACCTACGCCGCCTGCCGATAATTTGATAATCTGTATTATGGTGTGCGGTTCAAACCGGATATCATTCAGGGTAAGTCTTATTCTTCTTTTTCCCCGAAACAACAGAAACACCTGAAACAAAATGCCGATACCCCGACCGGTTACCGTAGCTACTGCCGCACCCTTAATACCCATTTCGGGAAATGGACCCCACCCGAATATCAGAAGTGGATCCAATATCATGTTGATCACATTGGCTATCAGTAAAACCCTGAGCGACATGGCGGCATCGCCGGAACTGCGCAGTACCGCATTGATGATGAAAAGAACAATGATTATTCCATTAAAGCCGAGCGTTATACGGGTATACTCCGATAAGTTGTTCTGCATTTCCAGAGTCCCTCCCATCAGCCGGATTAAATCAGCACTCCATAGAAAACCGGGAACAGAAATCACGATGGATACCAATAGCCCTGTAATAATAGCCTGAAAGGCAACTTTAGATGCTTCCTCCGGCCTTTTTTCACCGGTACGGCGAGCTACAAGAGCCGTTGTTGCCATAGCCAAACCACTGCCGATGGAATAAACAATGGTGACCAATGATTCTGTGATCCCAACTGTGGCAACAGCTTCGGAACCCAGCCTCGAAACAAAATAGATATCGACAATGGCAAATATAGATTCCATAACCATTTCCAAAACCATGGGAATGGATAGCAGAAATACTGCTCTGCCAATGCTGCCTGTGGTAAAATCCAGTTCAGTTCCGGAAACAGATTCCCAGAGGTCATGGCGTAGTTGTCTTATCGTATTGGACACTTTCATAACAGTTGGCAAAAATAAAAATCGTTTCTATCTTTGCCCCCTCTTTTAGCCAAGATAGTTAAATGGTATAACAGCGGTTTCGTAAACCGCAATTCCGGGTTCGATTCCCGGTCATGGCTCACTTCATAAAAAACCAGCAGGATAGTATCCCGGCTGGTTTTTTTTTACCTTTAAGCCTCATTTACCTAAACATGTGAGCTATGAAATTTCCTTATTTCCTGATCTGGGTTATTGCCTGCGGCATCTGCTGCCCACCTGCCAGGTCACAGCAAATTCTTCCAACTCCGCTGAGTCCCAGGATTTCTCAGTATAAAATTAAAGCCGAACTGATCCCCTCAACCCAAACGGTGAAGGGTGAGGTTATAATAGATTGGAAAAACACTTCAAGAGATACCGTTAAGGATCTTCAGTTTCACCTTTACCTGAATGCTTTTAAGAACGGCAGGTCAACGTTCCAGGCACAAGGACGGTCGACCGCTTCTGAACAATCTGATTTTGGATTTATCGATATCGACGATATTCGCACCAGCCAGGGAGAAAACCTGACTAACAGGCTCCGGTTTATTCAACCCGATGAGGTCCAGTCCCCCGGGAAACTTACCTTGCCCGATGAAAAACCACTGTCTCCTGATATTTATGGCAAGGACCAAACGGTGGTTTCAGTGCCCCTGTCAAATGGGGTTTTACCTGATTCTTCCATCCGGGTGAAAATCCGTTTCACATCAAAACTGCCTAAGCTTAGCTTTCGGACCGGGTACAGCAACAATTACTTTTTTGTGGCACAGTGGTTTCCAAAACTGGGAGTTTATGAACCAGCCGGGATGCGCTATTCAAAAAAAGGGGGCTGGAATACGCATCAGTTCCATCCTAACTCGGAGTTTTACGCTAACCACAGCCTATATCAGGTGGATATAACTTTGCCTTCAGAATATGTTGTTGGCAGCGGCGGTAAACTGATGAACAAACAGGATGCCGATGGAAAACAGACCCTATCATACCGGGCCGAGGATATTGTTGATTTTGCCTGGACCGCATCAAAGGACTATCTGGTGGTGGACGATCAATGGAAACACGTGAATATTAAATTGATGATTCAACCAGAGCATTTTGGTCAGGTTGAACGGCACATCAAAGCGGCGAAATTTGCTCTGGAATACCTCGATCAACATGTTGGCCCTTATCCGTGGAACCACCTCACCATTGTTGATCCTCCAGCTTATGCACAGGGAGCTGGCGGGATGGAGTATACCACTATGATAACCGCTGGTACATTTTATATGCTGCCTGAGCAAATTCGTATGCCTGAAATGGTTACGGTTCATGAATTCGGACATGCTTATTTTATGGGGATTCTGGCCAGTAACGAATTTGAAGAACCCTGGCTCGATGAG
>CAIXKO010000111.1 GCA_903919925.1 uncultured Bacteroidota bacterium
CGGGGCCCTATCCAGAGAACCGGGCGATACTATTGGCAATTACCCTATCACCGAAGGGACAATTTCGGGTGGGAAAAAGTATTCCGTGATTTTTAGATCCAACAACTTTTCCATCATTGAAGCTCCGGCCAAAACCATTACCGTAACCGTTGATCCCGGGCAAAGCAAAGGATTTATGGAGGCTGATCCGGTTTTTACTTATCGGGTGAGTCCACCGCTCGTACCCGGCGATATTTTAAGTGGTAATTTATCGCGGGAACCGGGTGAGAGCGTAGGCAATTATCCTATCAATCAAGGGGATCTGTCGGGCGGTAAGAAATATGATATTAAGTTGATTTCATGCGATTTCAGAATATTTCAAAGGATAACAAAACAAATAACCGTTTCGGCTGATGCCGGACAAAGTAAGCCTTATGGTGATACTGATCCTGTTATCAGCTACACCATTAATCCGGATAATGACAGCGCAGTATTCACTGGCAGACTGGAACGGGTTGCTGGAGAAACGGTTGCCGGAGGCCCATACCGGATCTATATGGGAACATTATCTGCCGGAACCGGATATTCCATCACCTTTATACCTGCGGAATTCAGTATTTCCCCATTGCCAATCACGGTAACAGCAGACGAAAAATCAAAAATAAGCGGCCAACCTGATCCGGAATATACCTATACTTCTGTCCCTGAAATATTGAAAGGCGATGCTTTCTCCGGATCCCTGATACGCTCTCCAGGCGAAAATCCTGGAGTGTATATCATTAAGCAAGGAACACTTACGGCTGGAAACAACTACCTGATGAGTTATGAAAAAAACCAGCTGACCATTACAGGAGAGAATATCCGGGTTATTACCGTCACTCCTGTCCGCGGGCAGTCGAAGGTTTATGGCGACAATGATTCTCTATTCTTGTATACCGTTGACCCTCTTCTGGATACTAGCGATTTATTCACCGGCGAATTGACCAGGACACCGGGCTCCAATGCCGGCAACTACCTGATTACGATCGGATCTTTATCGGCTGGCCCTGAATACTTCTTAAAATATGAACCTGAATACTTCACGATAAACAGAGCTCCGCTCATCATAAAAGCTAATAATCAAACAATAAAAAGCGGAGAACCTATTCCGGCTCTAACTTATAACTGCATCGGGTTTAAAAACGGGGATATTTCTCCAGAGGTTTTGCCAACTATCAGCACAACAGCTATATCAGGAAGCCCTCCGGGTATTTATCCCATCGTTGTGTCCGGTGCTGCTGATCCAAATTACGATATATTAAATATGGAAGGGGAATTAAATATAACCAGAATAGTTTTGGCGCCGGAGATTACCTGGGACAATCCGGCAGCTATTATATACGGAACACCCTTGAGCGGGTTGCATCTTAACGCAACAGCAAATATATCAGGACTTTGGGAATACCTGCCCAAAATAGGAACGATGCTGAATGCCGGGCTTAACCAGCCGCTAATGGCAAAATTTTTTCCCGAAGATACTGTCTGGTATGCTGCTGAGAGTAAATTTGTTACAATAAGCGTGTTCCCGAAACCGGTTACGATAATCGTAGATTCAGGTCAACACAAGGTATTTGGCCAACCTGATCCTGATTTTGGCTATTCCGTTTTCCCCGAGTTGATTACAGGTGGCAGCCTAACTGGTAAGCTAGTGAGAACGCCGGGAGAAATGCCCGGAAAATATCCGATAACCCAAGGAACGCTTTCAGCAGGTGCAAATTATGAGATCACCTTTGTTCCGGAATTTTTTACGATCACCGCTATTCAGCTTAAGCAGATAACGGTTACGGTATCAGCATTTCAGAGCAAGATTTATGGCGATCCTGATCCGGAATTCACTTATAGCTACCTACCGGAATTTGAAGATTCAAGCAAATTTACCGGCACTTTATCACGCGATCCAGGTGAAAGTACCGGTAACTACCCTATTCATCAGGGTACTTTAGCCGTTGATTCCGGATACCTGATTGTTTTTGTTCCTAACGACCTTACCATCATCGCCAAACCCATTATGATTAAAGCCGTTGCGCGTTCAAAGAGTTATGACGGAACAATATTTTGCGATGGATCACCAACCATTTCACCAGGACTTGTTCCTGGTGATACCTCCGGATTTTTCCAGGTTTTCGACAATAAGAATACAGGTATCCGGAAAACCATCATCCCGAAGGGGAAGGTCACTTCCGGTTTTGGAGAAAACAATTATTCAATTACCTATATTACTATAGATGAAGGTATTATCAAGCCATCTTTTTTGCCAGTTCATTTTACTATTGATGATAAAGTGTATGATGGAACAATAGCAGCCACCATTTTAACGAGTCAAACTGATGCAGGAATTCCGGGAGATAGCATTAGTTTAGCTGGTGGTATTGCTCAGTTTGATACGCCGAATGCCGGAACAGGGAAAAGAGTAACTGTCTCCTCATTTAGCCTGATTGGGGCCGATGCAATAAATTACGTTACAGATAACATTGCCATTAGTTCGGCCATAATTACTCCTTTACCCCTGGCTACTTCACTCGTGGTCAATGAAATATTGTTCAGGCAGTTAACTGATCAATTAACCATTACAGCCACCATTCAAGGAGGAGCATCCCGCAAAGGAGGGTTGCCGGCGGCGGCATCAGCAACGTTTACTTTTGAAGGAAACCCGTTGACTGATGAGTTGGGTAATCCAGAAACTATATTTCAGCAAAAAGGTACTGATTTAGCTTCTGCTTTAACTGTGCCACTTAACGGTTTAACAGGTTCTGGAACCTTGATTGCCGGGTTAAAGGAATTAGTCGTTACCCTTAATGATATCAGCAATAACTATATTGTTGAACCTAACCCGGCCCGAGTGGCTTTTACATTTTCTCCCGCTTTTGATTTTAAAATTTACCCGAATCCACTGAGTGGTCCCGATTTGCTTTTTCAGGTAATCTTGCCGGTAGGAGATGAGGTTTCCATTGATCTTTTCGCCTCGAACGGCCAAAAGATTTTGCGGATTTTTGAAGGTTACGTGCCCATGGGTGAAGCCAGGATAATCAGGTATGAGCACAATTTAGCTCAGGGGACTTATCTTTATCGGATCAGTGCAAATAATCAATCCGTTTGCGGGAGGATTGTGGTGATTCGGGTATATTAGGGAAGGAAGGGCACGAGGGTCCTACGCGACGGGAATTTCAACAAATTTCGTATCTTTTGCGCAATTGATTATATCGTTTAAACCAACAGAAACCATTATGAAATTTTGCAAATATTTTCTTACTCTGGC
>CAIXKO010000112.1 GCA_903919925.1 uncultured Bacteroidota bacterium
CTGGTTTTCCGAATTATTTCGGTAATAGGTAACATCCAGAATGAATAACCCTTTCAGGAAATTCAGGTTTGTTCCGGCTTCCCAGGAGGCAGTTATCTCGGGCTGCAGATTATAGGAAGCCAGCACATTACTGAATCCACCTGTTGGATACGGAAGCTGTGATTGATTGACGTAAAAATATTTACTGGTTTGATACGGGCCGGTATCGTTACCTACCCGGGAAAATGATGACCTGAGTTTTCCGGCAGTTAGTAGTGCAGATTTAATGTGAAAAGCCTCGGTAAACAAGAAGCTAAGGTTCTCGGAATGATAGGTATATGAATTGTTTGCAATGGGTAAAGTAGATGACCAGTCGTTACGCAAAGTCAGATCGAGGTACAACCAATTCTTAAAAGACAGAGTGGAAAGCCCATACGCTGAAAGCACTTGTTTTTCGCTAAACCATTGATTTGTACCATAAGAGCCGGCGTTGGAGATCACGTAATAATCATTTATCCGCAAGTTATTACCCCATTGTGAGAGGCCCCTTCCGGTGTTGTACCGATAGTTACCTCCCAGGCTGACGGAATATTCAAAGTCGCCGGTTTTGGATGGATTAAAGGACAAGAGGAAGTCCGAGTTCCACTCCAGGTCAGTTCCGGCGGAATTCGAAAGCGATCCGTTGATTCCGGCGTTTACGCTGCCTTTGGCGGTATGATCGTGGGCCATGCGGTTAGTGAAGTCCAGGCCGGATCTCAGTAAGAGGTTTAGTTTGGAAGTAAAGTTTAATTTGGAAGAGAAAACTGCCTGCATCCGGTGTTTTTCATCCTGGTTAACCCGGTTGTACAGTTTCCAGTATGGGTTAGAGGTATAGCTGTCGCTGGTCCAGAGTTGTTCAAAACCACTTGCATTTACCTGATAATGATTCAAATCATTACTTACCATATTTCGGGGCATGATGGCTAAAAAATACGGGATACCATCTTCAGCCACGCTTGGCCGGCCTTCCGATTTTGAGTGAATATAGGTAAACCGGGCATCAAGTTCCAGCACATCTTTCACTTTTGATGCACCCCTCAGATTGATTGTTTGGCGGTTGAGCCCATTAAACGGGACAATACCGTTGCTTTTTTGGCTCGTAAAAGAAGCCCTTACGCTGCTGTTTTGGTTGCCCGATTCGATACCAACGGAGTTTACAAAAGAGGATCCATTCTTGAAAAAGTCTTTGTAATTATTGGGTTGTGGCGAATAGGGTGAAGTCCCGCCCCAGAAGTTTGGTAATGGATTTCCGTCCATTTTGGTGCCATAGCTCCAGGCCCAAGGCATGCCGGCATCGGGAAGGGCAGTTGGATAGGTTCCAAATGCTCCATGTCCGTATACATTTTGGAATTCAGGAAACAGGAAAGGCTGATCGACCGAGAAATTAGAATTCACCGTCACTCCAAGTCCTTTTTTAAGAGTTCCTTTTTTTGTAATGATCAATATTACACCGTTAGCACCCCGGGAGCCATACGCAGCAGCGGCCCCGGCGCCCTTGAGGATGCTCATGGATTCAATATCATCGGGATTAATATCCGATAAGGCATCGCCGCCATCGGTACCGCCCCAACGTCCGCCTCCGCCATGCCCGGCATCAACCGGTATCCCATCCACCACAATCAGCGGACGGTTATCGCCGGTAATCGATGCAACCCCCCTGAGTATAACCCTGGTAGA
>CAIXKO010000113.1 GCA_903919925.1 uncultured Bacteroidota bacterium
AAGGTTAATACTCACATCAACGGCTTTTACCTGTTCAATTACAGGAGTATCTTTTGTTCCGTTATTGGTAAAATGAATGGTCCAGTCAACACCTGCAGTGTTGGTGTACACCATGGCAATCGCCTTAACTTCGAGCTTGGTGAGCGGATCAGAAAGTATCAGTGTCAGCCTGCGTTTGGTTTCATCAACTTTCTCATTCTTTACCTGCCTGGTCCAGCCCTCCAAAAACGCTGACGAATACCTGCCTCCATAAACGAAAGAGAAAGGAATCCCTGGCTTTGCAGGGTCCGAAACATTTCCGTTGATACTTCCTGAAAATGCCGATTCGGCCCATTTCCTATTGAAGGCAATCTCCGCTTTCCCATTCACAAGTGCTTGGTTATCCTGAGAAATGGCAATTTGGGATAATGAGAATAGCCAAAAAATCAGGAAGTAAGAGGTTTTCATAGGTTTTGAAATTCTCGTGGAAAAAAGGAAAGATACTCACCATCTCCGCACTGGTCAATAGCTGATATGATGGACAGTTTGCACAAAATGACACTGGTTAACCCATCAATAATGAGAATTGCAGGAAATAATTACAACAGATGTATCTGTAATTTTGTAAATCAACCTATGTTCCCGATCAATTCTTCGGCTCCAAAATCCTTTAAATTGGTATTTAAGTGCTTCTGGTTTCCCAATACCTTCATAAGGATTTCTCAAAATATCTCTAACAAGATCGCCTATTCTTAAAGCAACCTTTCGATCAATTTCAAGCCATTCCTGATATTCCTTAAAAGCCGGAGGTACAAATTCCACATTTTTCATGGAAGCTCATTACCTTTAAGCGAAATCACCTGCTTTTTTGCCTCATATTCCACGATTCTATCTTGCAATACTTGTGTAAAAACTGGATTACTTAGAATATAATCAGTTTCATCAGCTGGTTGAATGGTAATTTCTACTGTTTTATGAGGGAAAAGCTTCTGAATTCCCTCAATGAAGTCCTGCGTAATCGAGTCGGTATTTATTATGATTGTCGTTTCCATATTTTCAATTTCTTACAAAGTTAAGCGATTTGTTTGACCATTTACCCACCCGGTACCACCAGCGGCAGTTTTAAGAATGCAAGGCCGATACTCCTTTTCATGTGGCTGACACTGTTATCGCCGGGAGCATCATATAAAAGTGCCAAACGGTTTCCATGTTTAATTACCGTGGGCATGCCAATGCACCGGAACGACCATTTGCAGTTCAGTCCATCCAGTGCAACCGCCTTATGTTTCGGGTCCCATTTTTCGGGATCCTTCGACCAGTAAACCCAAACAGCATCGGTATATTCCCCCTGGGCATCGTACCCGATATGATTGGTAAAGAGGAACCAGGTTTTGATTGATTCTTCATAATAAACCGATGAGTTTTCCACCTGTTCTTCCGGCGGGACAATCGGTGCGGGATCAATTTTCCAGGGACCATCGAGGTTGGTGGTGCGGGCAATTCCGAGAGTTCTTTTAATGGTAAAATCTGATGCTGAGTAATACATCAGAAATTCGTTGTTGTGTTTAATGATAAAACCCGGACTGCTGGTGGCACTGTAAAAGGAATTTTCTTTTGGACTAAAAGGAATCACGCTGGGTTGTTTGATCCATGGCCCGGCGATATCCGTACTTTTTGCTTTGAGGGTCAGATAGGGAAATGATGGAATATACTCCGGAGCAGGAGTGGCATTAGGG
>CAIXKO010000114.1 GCA_903919925.1 uncultured Bacteroidota bacterium
CGTTTTGTAGCAGATAATCACATCAATGGGCGAGGGAAGGATGGTGGATTTGATCAACCCAAGAGTTGGAATCAGCCACCAGATAAATACCAGTAAAACCCATCCCAGTATATTTATCGTAAGTGCGGTCTTTTTATCGACTGTACCGGCGAATCTGAAAAGCTTTTTAAATACCTCCATATACAATGATTTATAATTAATTAATCCCGTACCCCCTGCAACCGGGTTATTGAACCGGATACTTACCTCAAAATACTATTTCCCCAATAACTGAAACTCTGTCCGGCGATTAGCAGCCCGGCCCTCTTCGGAGTTGTTGCTGCCAACCGGCTTATCCTGTCCATTACCAACAATTACAAAGCGGTTTGGATCAAAGGAGTAAGTTTTAACCAGATAATCGGCAACCGATTTTGCGCGTTTGCGTGAAAGTTCCTTGTTCATTTCGGCATCACCAACATTGTCCGTGTTTCCTTCGATACGAACCTTCATTCCAGCAAATTCAACCGACAATTGCCCAAGCTGATTTTCGATTTTCTCTTTCATCTCAGCTGAAAGCCCCCAAGAGCCTGTTGCAAAGTTGATGATTACCGGCTTTATTGCAACGGCAGGTGAAGTGGCATCCGCAGCAGTAGGAGCAGCAAACTGAATCTGGCCCTCGGCCTTGTGTGCATCACCCTGTAAATCGTTGATGGCCTGAATAACTCCGGGATACGACGCTTCTGCCCAAGGAACAACGTTGGTTAATTTGTTGCCATATCCGGTTTTATAAACGCGTGCCATTTTTGTGTAAAGCTGCTGTCCGGAAATACCAGTGTAATCAGTGCTTAACCCAAAAAAGTTAATATTATCACCATAAGTGGCAAAATGAATTTTCTTCATCCCATCCAGGATAATGTTCACATCATCAGGTACTTCAAAGGCAATTTTATAGGTTTGTGCAGCTTTGGCCATCTTTGCCGGGTCCTTCATCTCTGAGTTGGCTACGAGCCATGCACGTGAAAGCTTGATAAACAGGTCCTTTTTCTTTTCCAGAACATCTTTCCGGGCAATAAATCCGTCCATAATGATATTAGGAAGCAAATCAGTACTGGTTAAAACCTTGGCATCCCTCGATTTCAGGCACTCTTCATCGTCGGGCGACCAAACCACCGTTGCATCTGCATTGCCGGTAGTAAAGGCTGTTTTGGCAGCAAAAGGATCACCCATCGGCAATATCTGGACATCTTGCTCGGTAAGACCACCGGCTTCCAAAGTTGCGTGAAGCAAGGTGTTGCTAGGCCAACCCAGGGCACAGGCAATTTTTTTACCTTTCAGATCTGCTACCGTATTGATGGATTTATCAACTATAAAAACATCGGCTCCACGTGAATCATCGATTTTCAGGAACTGGACAACCGACATTTTAGCCAGGTCGCTGGTACGGTCCATACCAATCGGTGAAATATCCGTTGTGGTGAAAATAAAATCAAGATCTCCGTTTTTCAATGCATCATTGAGTTTTTGCATATCATCCATTCTCACTGCTTCAAAAGTAACTCCAAACTCTTTAAACATTCGGGAGGTTTTATTCGGTGCAGCGCCACCATTCATGTCGATACCCGGTGCAAACCCAACAAAATTGTTAAATCCGGCACGAAGGTCCGCTTTATTGCCTTTTGATGCTTTATTCAGATAAGGATACCCAAAATAAACCCCGCCTCCGATAACACCAAGAATGAGGATCAGTACGATCAATTGAAAGCCCAATGTCCATTTTTTTGGAAATCCGGGAATCGAAACACCTGGTTTGGTTTGATAATCTGTTGCCATATCTAATAGTTTTTTATGTTTTAAAAGTTAAAATATATCCCCTAATGGACCGGCTGATTTCTTTTCTTCCCGAGTCAGCTTATGGTTGGGATTTGAAATGATGGAAGGATTAGGAATCTCTACCTGTCCCGCATCCAGCTTGTTGCCAATGGACAGCAGTTTATCATAAGCCTCATCGCTGTCGAAATTAAAGGCAGTGGTATTCCGTTCCAAATCTTCGAGGTTTTGAGCGGTCATGGCCAGGTCCTCCGAAATCCGGCCGGCAACAAATTCAAGGGCATATTCGAGCTTCCAGTTTTGTCCGCCCGGGCCCAGAATTTCTTTCAGAATAGCAGTTGCACCGCGCGATGCTGCAGCCATTTCCCAATCCTTTTTCATGATACTGATGCTTTCCTCAAAATCCTTTATTTTGTTTTCCAGCAGAGTAGCACCGATGGCTAGTTTGCGATCGAGATTGGCAAATATGTTGGAACGGGCTGCATATTTTGTGGTCCATTCAATGTTTTTTTCGAGAATGGTATTGGTGCGCGTACCCGCCGATGTTGCATTGATAAACTGCTGCTGCAGTTCAACATATTCATCAGTTTCCTTTATGCCAACACCTTTCTCGGCAATCATGGCGTCCATCTTTTCTTTAATCTCACCGGCTTTTTTTGTTTGCCGCTGAACCTCAGTTTTTGAGTTTTCAGCAACTGTGCGTGTTTCATTCGACATCTGCTCAAAATCGTTGCGCAGCTGCTTGATTTTGGCTTTATGTTTTAAAAACAAATCATGCGTTTCCCACATTTTCCTCTTTTGCTCATCGAGTTCATCAAACGGGTTCCAACGGATGATGGCCTTATGAAAACCGCGTACGATTTTCCTGAAAAGTTTGAATATGGCAGGTAGCGATAAAATGAATAAAATTGCTGCAAGGATAGTCACCGCAACAGCCAGCAACTGACTGAGCGCAACAAAAACTGCGGGAATAATCCATTTTACCAATCCGTATCCAACAACCCCGATCAATATTAAACCGATAAATGCGCCAATAGGCTTTTCACCCTGTCGCCACTTTCCAAGTGTTTCCTTCCCTTTTTGGACCAGCTGGGCATCATCGAAATACTTCATTATAGGCAGCTGAGTAACAGCTTTAGTTTCCGTTTGCATAACATTAGGTTTTATTTTTTATGATAGATTAGACTTGATTCCGGATTCAATATCAACAATACTGGCGATTACCTGCTCCTTGGCACTACGTATGGCTCCTATTTTCCGGTCGATATCGATAAACTGGGTGTCGTATTTTTGATCGATTGCCACCAATTGATTGTTAAAGGTTACTTCCTCATTCTGAAGTTGTTGGATTTGCATCGTCAGCTGTTGGATCTTGGCCCTGGTATCCCGGAGCGAATTGTCAAGATTGGTTTTTTCAGTGTCCTTTTCGGTCCGTAATCCCTGCTTTTTCGATTCTCCCCGGCTAATTTCAGCTTCGGCAGTCTGCTGAACCAAATCTTTGTAATAACGGGCACTGTCCAATAATCGTGCAGCGGTAAGTGATTTCTCGATTTTTTGAGCAATCCTGAAAACAGTTTTGTAAAC
>CAIXKO010000115.1 GCA_903919925.1 uncultured Bacteroidota bacterium
ATACCTTCCGTAGTAGAAACGTCAATAGAAATCATCTCAACGGAAATGTTACCTGAAAGGGTTTGCCCTGATTCATCCTTCAAAATGGTTCCGGCTTCCATGGTAACACTAACGGTGCTGTCTTGAGTCTTTATTTCAATGATTTCTTTGGTTTCACCCGATGAGCTTGTGGTTCCAACACTATCATGTTGTTCAATGGTAACCCCTTCAGGTGGGTTTTCCACACTCATTAAACGGACTTCCTGATTATAGTTTCTTTCTTCGGATAAGACAACGGTAACATAGCTTTCCAGGTAATTGGCAAGACTGGCTTTAACTAAAAGTTTAACAGGCTTTTCCAGGGTTGGGACCAACGAGTACGGGTTCAATCCGAATGAAGAAATTGCGAAATTGGCATAATAGGTACTCTGAAATTCTCCAGAGGAAGTGTTAACAATCAAGTCATTGACAGGCGCAGTTACCTCAATTTTCATTTTGGTATTGGCTGGGATGCTGAGCGGAAGACCCGTGGTTGCATCCATATAGGTAAAATTGACGATAGTCTTAAATATGCTCAGGTTGGCTGATAAGGTGAGGTCATTGGGGTCGAGATCAAATTTTTTACATCCCGGCCCGGCAACAAAGAATGCGATGATCAGTATGATGGAAAATATCTTGGTTTTCATGTTGGTTCTTTTAAAATGGAAATTAGTTCTTACTTTATCTTATAGGCAATCAGGAAATTCAACATTGGGAAAAAGGGATATGGGGCAATAGCATCGTTGATGAGTGTGGTATTGTTTACACTGGCCATTGGCCCGATAACCCCATCGCCTGAAAGTTCGATTTTTGGTTTGCCCTGATACATGGCTCCAAGTTCAAAATTAAAGGACACACGATGATTTTTCGATAACGTTCGTCCGATTCCCAGTGCCAGATAGGGCGATAACCGAATACCAGGTCCCAGACTTCCGGTGATGGTTCCAACATCCTGGGTAGGGATGCTGATGTCGCCAAACGGGAAAGCACTTAATGATTGAACATCAACCTCTACCAGGGTTTGATTGAACAAGACGCCTCCAGTGAGGTGGAAAATATTCTTGAATGGATAGTAATCAGCCAGCAAATTAGCGCCACCCATGGTTACGGTGGCATCTGCCTGTAAATTGTATCCCTCAAGAGTTTGAACGGTGGTATATGGAATACTAAGAAAAGAGTAACCAAGCCGTAAATCAATATGATTGGTTATACCCTTAATTGCATCAAGTCCGATGCCATTTATTCCAAATTTTAACCCAACTCCCCATTGATCCTTCCATTTATACACTACGTCTTTAGGGGTTGATGAAGAATCGGCCCCCTGCTGCGCGAATATTCCGGCGGCAGGAAAGCATAATAGTACCAAAGCATAAAAAGCGGCAATGCGTTTCATAATAGGTTTATTTATTTGGTTCATCCTTTGCTGATATCAAAAATAAAAATATTTGTTAATTGATTAACTGATGGTAATTAACTTTTTGACCAATACCGGTTATTCCTGGGTATTGACCGAGATTTTCACCAAACTTTCACACAATCCTGTCAATTTTTCATCGTTCCTAATAGCGGAATTTAAACCTTTACGTCGTTTCAACAATTCGAAAGCATGAATACTGATAGTCAGGGACTCCGGCGGAACCGGATTCTACTGTTATATTTTTTGGGAGTGATCGTCCCGGGATTCTTTTTAGGATATATGGCTATCCGGGGTATTCGTGGCGACAAAGCAATTCGTGAAAAACAGGTGCTTCAGGAACTTTCTCTGGTTAGTCAGGATTTTTTTCGGTTGATGAATGATCAGGTTTCCGAATTGACCGCGATAACGGAAATAGAGAAAGATAGTTCACAATCGCTGGTTTTTGTAGTGCGGAAGGAAGTTGAAAGTCCAATCATTGTTGTCGGTCATCGCATGATGTTTTTACCCGATAGGTATCTCGATAGTACAGAAAATCATGAGATTACAGGAGATTCTGAATTGGCTTGGGACATGGAATATGTTAGGAAGGACTTTAAAGGGGCCTTAAACTATTATAAGCAGCTGGCGGTAAGTGCCACCAACTCTGATGTGATAAAAACCGCATGGTTTGCTCAGGCACGCATCTTGAAAAAGCAGAAACAATATGCAGATGCCTTGGTCTGCTATGATCTGATAGGAACAAAGTTTTACAGTCACAGGATTAATGGATTGCCTGCGGGTGCCATTGCCCTGATGGAAATAGCACGCATTAAACTTTTATCAGGAGACACAGCTGGTACCGTACGTGCGATTTTTCAGATGGCAGATTATTTGCTTCACCCACCTGTTAATTGCGGGCAGGATCCTATGGAATTGTTGATTTCCGATATGGCAGACTTGAGAAAATCGATTACTCCATTAGCCAAAGAATCGAATGTGATCCTGAAAGGGACTGACAGTTTGATCAGCCGGTTAAATCCGTTTTTGGAACGCTCGGGATATCTCTCCGGGATTTTATCCACCATTGATAAGTATGTCGCTGGTGTTGGGAATCAGAATTTTTACTTACCGGCAAAAGGCTATCGTGATTGGCTAATCATTCAGGAAGACAGTAGTTTGAACAAAAAGTGCTGGATGATAGACCTCAACCGTTTGTCAGAATCAAAGTTCCCTGCGATAATAAAGAAATATGATCCCGGACAAATTTATAGTTACCGGGTTACTGATCAATCGGGCAAACTTTTATACGATAGGGTTCTGGATACTGATCGGCAATTTCTCAGCTTTTCTTTTCCAGCCGGTCTTCCTCCCTGGAAGTTGGAGATCCGGAAAAACCCCGAGCCTGCTTTGGCGGCTTTCCTGCAATCAGGAGCAGGCCTTCCGGTTATTTTTTTAATCATGATTGCTGTTTGGCTGATTACGGGCCTGATTTTCACGGTTTATACCCTTAACGCGGAAATCAAGCTGAGCCGGATGAAAACCCGATTTATCTCCAATGTTTCCCATGAATTTAAATCACCGGTAACATCCATCCGTCACATGTCGGAATTGCTGAAATTGAAAAGGGTGCGGACCGAAGAAAAGAAAGATGAGTTCTATGATTCTATGATCGATCAATGCGATCACCTGACCTACCTGATCGGGAACATTCTTGATTTTTCCAGGATTGAAGAAGAAATGAAAAAGTTTCATTTTGAATCAGTCAATTT
The DNA here is from genome assembly GCA_903919925.1 of uncultured Bacteroidota bacterium. Classification (GTDB taxonomy): domain Bacteria; phylum Bacteroidota; class Bacteroidia; order Bacteroidales; family UBA12481; genus UBA12481. The sequence goes on from CAIXKO010000115.1 coordinate 3,184, forward strand.
GGTCGACCTAATTGAAAATATCGTTGCCATTTACCGGAACCGGCTATCTGAATCAGGATTGACCGTAAGCTTCACAAAAGAAAATGCAATACCGGGGATTATTGCTGATAAAGATGCTATAAGGCAGGTAGCCAGCAATTTGTTGGATAATGCCTGTAAATATGCTGCTGCAGGAAAGCGGATCGATGTTAATCTTACTTCAGATTCCTCGGAAGTTTGCCTCGAAATCAAGGATTACGGTTCCGGTATTCCGAAATCGGAGCAAGAGAAAATTTTTGAACGTTTTTACAGGATCGACGACAGTAAAAATGTCGGAATAAAGGGATCAGGAATCGGATTAACACTCGTCCGGAAAATTATTGAATCGCACCATGGGAGAGTGGAACTGAAAAGTAAGATGGGTGAAGGAAGCTCATTCTTTGTGTTTATACCGCTTAATAATTAGTTGATCATGATTAGACTTTTGATTATTGAAGATGATAAAGCCATCAGGCTGGGCTTGGAGGAGGACCTGGTAATGGAAGGTTATCAGGTTGATTTTGCCTTTGATGGGTTGAATGGTTTGGTTGTGGCATTAAAGCAGAAGCATGACCTCATACTTCTCGATCTTATGCTGCCAGGGATGAGTGGTCTGGACGTTTGCCGGGAGCTGAGAAGGCAAAGTATTGATACCCCGATCATCATGCTTACGGCAAAATCGCAGGACATTGATAAGGTAATTGGATTGGAACTGGGAGCCGATGATTATCTGACCAAACCTTTTCATTCTCATGAGCTAAGGGCCCGGATTAAAGCTGTATTACGGCGGACCCGCCAGGTGGTGGTCAGGAAGCAAGACGTTCTGATAAGCGGTGATTTTGAATTGGATATCTCCAAGTATACCTGCAAGATAAGGGGCGAGGAGATCAGTTTGACTCAATTGGAATTTGATCTTCTTGCACTGCTCATGCGGAATCCTGGAGTGGTGATCAGGCGCGATGATATTTTGAATGCCGTATGGGGAGATTCTGTATTTATAACATCCAGAACAATAGATGCCCACATTGCAAAAATGAGGCGCAAGTTCCTCCACCCGGAGGATAGTGAGCGCATTGTTTGCATGCGTGGGGTAGGGTACAAGTTTACCGAAAACTAAATCGCAACAATCTTTTCACCAAACGCAATGAAACCATCATACCGCTTTGGCAGGACGAAGGTAGTTTTGAAGAAATATTAATTCTGGAAAATGAAGACACTTGCCTTTTTTTGTCTGATATGGCTTCTTCCCTTTTTCGGGAGCAAGGCACAGGATATTGCTCCTGAAAAACTTTTTTATCAGGCCGTTTATGCTGAACAAATTGATGGCAATCTGATAAAGGCCCGTACGCTCCTGGAGCAAATAGTAAAATCAAAAACTGAGGACCGCTCACTCCTGGCCCGATCATTATTCAGGTTGGGGATGATTTGTGAAAAGGAAAGCTCCAAAAACGCATTAAGTTATTACACCAAAGTGGTGGAACAATATCCCGAGCAAACCGATCTGATTTCATTGGTGCAACTGCGCGTGGAAAAGCTGGACGATGCAAACTTTTTTTACGATTCGCGTGATGGACACAAATATCGCTGGGTTAAAATTGGCAGCCAGGTGTGGATGGCTGAAAATCTGGCGTATATGCCCCACGTAAATCCATACCAGAAACAGGAGAACGGCATCTGGGTATATGATTATGATGGAGAAGATGTTATCGAAGCCCGGTCGCTCGAAAATTATCAAAAATTCGGGTGCCTCTATGATTGGTCCGCTGCTATGGATATTGATTCAAAATACGTAGATGAGCCCTGGAACGGGAATTCGGAGGATCACCGTGGACTATGTCCCCCAGGATGGCACCTTCCTACCGATGAGGAGTGGAAAACGATGGAGATATCATTGGGGCTAACGGAGGCCATGGCAAATAATACCCTTAACCGGCCAAGTGAAATTTATCTTAAAGCAAATCCCAATACTAAAAAGCTGGTCGGCCGGTATATGAAATCAGCTAGTGGTTGGAACAGCAACAGTAACGGCGATGGGTCGAGCGGGTTAAATGCCCTTCCTGCCGGGGGTTGGAAATCAGGACATCAAGGTGTTGGAGGAACCTCTTTCTCAGATATTGGATATGAAGCAAACTTCTGGACCGCGACTGAGCATCACAAAAAGAGCGAGCTATCAGGACCGTCAATAAACCTTGCCTGGTTTCGTGGACTTACCAATAATCTTAATGAAAGTGGCGATTTGGTGACCCGTTCAGTTCGCCCTAAGAATAATGGATTCTCTGTCAGATGCCTGAAAAATGATAGTCTTTTACCAGCCAACCTTGCATTACCAACCAGTAACTATGAAAAGATTCCGGAATTTAACATCATTAAAACATCCGAAAATGTTCCTGATCTCAGGATTCTTTGGGATATTAAAAAACCAATCAGGGTTTCCTCTTTTTCAAAGATAAATGGAGCTTTTTTATTTGCTGGTTCTGATAGTGTTCTTTATGCTTATAATTTCTCAGATCAAAAAGAGATCTGGAAAAGGAAGTTTCAAATGTGGTTTGACGACGAAACGGAAATTGTTAAGGATGATGCATCGGACCGGTTTTTTTTCTCACACACAGGTCAGGTGGAATGGATCGACCTTAAAAATGGTGAAACAATCTGGAACTATAATTCAATAGACCTGACAGCAGGCATTTGCCTGGATGGTGAATTTCTAATTGGTTCGGAAAAGCACAAAGATATGATTACTGGTAACACCAGGAATAATTGCAAAGTATTTTGCCTCGATAAAAGCACCGGAAAACCATTATGGGAAAAGGTTTTTGAAGATCATATTCAAACAAACCCGGTTGTTAATGGGGACCTGATTTTTTTCGGTACCACCGAAAATGCGGATTCAATAGAACGTTCGAGTTACTGTTTTGCTATCAATAAGTATACTGGTTCTGAGGTTTGGAGGTTTAAAACTTCAGCAACAGTGAACTCTGATATTGCTTTTTGGAACAATCAGGTGATAGCAAGCTGCATGGATGGTTATGTTTATTTCCTGGATTCCGCTACCGGCGTTAAAATTCGCAGGTTATTTGTTCACAAGAGCTTTGGAAATAAACCCGTTATATTGCAAAACACCATGTATGTGGCTTCAACCGATGGATATTTGCACTCCATAAATCTAAATTCAGGAACGGAGAATTGGAGAAGTCAGGTTGGCGGTTTCATCTATGAAAATCCTTTGACTTACGGAAATCAGGTTATTATTCAAAACTCCGCCGGATTATTCGGGATTGACGCAATTTCTGGCAAACAATTATGGAAATTTCAAAAAGGGTACCAACCGTTTGTTTTTGACAACAAAATTTTGGTTTGGACAGGTAAGGAGATCCAATTGCTGGAGATCCCCGGCAACTAAGCGTATCATTCCCTTTTGCTATAAAACCATCATTTTTATGAAAGAATATTTTTTCCTCAAAGATCGGGTCCATTTTGGCCCTTACACCATTGAACAATTGCGCGATAAGAATTTAACACCTGAGACTTTGGTGTGGACCGAAGGCTTTGGAAACTGGAAGCCGGTGAAAGAGGTGAATGACCTTTCGGAGATTGTTACCGGTGGAGGTATCCCGATCAGTCAGAATCTGCATTGAGACTGGTTTTTACGGTTTCCTGTAAAAGGGTATGATCAAAACATTCGATCCCGCGTGGCGGGCTACCCGCAAACTGACGCTGCCGAGAAAAAATTCTGAAATATAACCCCGGCCCTGACTGCCCATTACGGCAAGAGATACCCGATGGGAATCAATGAATTGGGTGATCAGCTGCTTGGGATTGCCGTAATCCAGTATTATTTCGATTTCAGTTTCCGGATGGGCCAGTTTGAACTCATCCCTCAACTGTTCCAGCCGTCCGGTATCGATGCGGTTGAATTCTTCGAGTTTGTCCTCCAGGTGTTTGGCTATTCGCTCTACATCCTGGATGTGCATGAGTGTGAGTTTCGGGACGGTAAGTATCTGGTCCTTTACCCACTGAAAAGTGTTGCCTGAAAAATCGGAGAAGTCTGTGGTCAGGAGAATATGTGTGTTAATCGTCTTATTCAGCAGCTCATTTTTAGGTTCCTCTTTGCGGAATCGCCTGATAAACTTTTCAAAATGGTGCTGGTCTACCTGCATGGTTTCTTCCAATGGCTTATCGGTTTGCTCTTTATTAAATACCATAAGCAGAACCGGGCATTTTATATGGTGCAGAACTTCCGAAGCCGTTTCACCCAATGTGGCTTTCGACCAGGTATTTCCCCGTGAGCCGATAATCACCAGCCCGGCATCGTTGATTTTAGCTTGCCTCATCAATTCCATCGCCGGTACACCTGCCACAACTCTGGTATCAGCCTCAAAACCCAGACTCACGAGGCGATTCATTTGATTATCCAGTTTTTCCTGCGCAGAAACAGGATCGTATTCAGTAAAATCGGTGGAGCTTCTGAGATTCAGAACGTAAACAAGGATGATTTTGCTGATTCCGAACAGCTTGAATTCATTGGAATTATCAATGATCCGATCCGACGCAACGGAAAGATCGGTCCCCAAAATGGCAATTTTCATGGCGTAAACTTTGAATTATCTGGTATGAAACCTTGTAAGCGGTGAACAATGGCAATTGGCAACCAGTTTCAAAGGTACAAATTTCTAACTAAACGATCGCAAGATTTGCAAACTGCACCACAACTTATGCAAACGCCAATGAGTTAATGCTCCTCATCTTTGTTGCCATAAAAAACCAATACTATGAATGGCAAAACTGACAATCCAATTCTTTCGCTTCAGAATGTTTCTAAGGAGTTCCAACTGAAAGAGCGAAAATTCACCGCACTCAGGAATATAAATCTAACTGTTGAAAAGGGCGAGTACCTGGCAATAACCGGTAAATCAGGTAGTGGAAAATCCACCCTGTTAAATATGATTACCGGAATCGATCATCCCACAACCGGAAGTATCAAGATAAACGGCGTGGCTATCGGGCAATTAAATGAGAGTAAGCTGGCAAAATGGAGAGGCGAAAATATTGGAATTGTTTTCCAGTTCTTTCAACTGATTCCAACCCTGACTATTAAGGAAAATCTGTTGCTCGCAATGGAATTTGTTGATGTTATTGCAAAGCCTGACAGGCTGAAGAGAGTGAATGATTTGCTTAGCCAAATGGGTATCTCGGAGCAGGCTGATAAAATGCCGGCAGGATTGTCAGGGGGTGAGCAGCAGCGTGCAGCTATTGCCCGGGCATTGGCCAATGATCCGGAAATAATTATAGCAGATGAGCCAACCGGCAACCTCGACAGTAAAACAGCTGAATCGATCAATTCAATTTTCAAGTCTCTCGCCGGGTCCGGGAAAACAGTGATCGTGGTAACCCATGAGAAGGACTCCTCATCAAGATATCAGCGGATTGTAAACTTATTGGATGGTCAGATTGAACTTAAAGATTCGAAAAAACAGTAGCCATGAAAATGAAATTTAAAAAGACGCTTAATGACTTGATGGTCAGTCCTAAACGCACGTTTTTAGTTGTTTTTGCGCTGGTTCTTGGTATTTGGGGAGTGGGTACCGTTTTTGTATCGAACTTTATCTTAACCAATGATTTGAATGCGAATTTTCAAAGTACCAGCCCGGCTCATGTGATCATGCATTCCGAAAATTTTGATCAGTTGAATCTGCAGGATTTCACTAAAGAACCTGAGGTGGAAACTGCTGAATTCAGGGATTTTTCTTTACATAGAATCGAAGTGTATCCTAATGTGTGGATACCACTTTGGGTTTTTGGAGTGGAGAATTTTGAAGATTTCAAGATGGCTCGAATATTCCCGGAAACGGGCAGCAGTGTTCCTGATGCCGGTTCCATTTTGGTGGAACGCGATTCCAGGAATGTTTCAAATATCAACATTGGTTCCTCTCCACGAGTCCGGATCGGCGGAAAGATCCTTAATGTTAAAGTTAGTGGAATTTGCTTTGATCCTGCTCAGGCTCCTGCTACTCAGGATGCTTTTATTTATGCTTATACCGATAAAAAAAGTTATGCTGAGATGACAGGACAGCCTGTTAATCAGCGATTAATTGTCAGGTTAAAAAATGTGTTTTCTGAAAAAGATGTCAAAAGGGTGTCAGATAGTTTAGCTGCACGATTAAATGCAAAGGGCATTACGGTAAGTTCAATTGATGTACCCAGGTTTAATCAGCATCCTCACCAATGGCAATTGAATACGCTGTTGTTTCTTATCGGAACCATCGGTTTTCTAGCCTTTATCATGGGCGCGGTGTTGGTATCTCAACTGATGAGGTCTGTGATGGCTAGTCAGGTCAGGCAGATTGGGATACTTAAGGCGATCGGTGCTACCCGCTACCAGGTTTATCAGATATATATTGCTATGCTGCTTATATTGGGTTTATCTGCCGGGATTATTGGAGTTCCTCTATCGGTTTTATCTGGGAAAGCATTCTCCTATTTTGTTGCCGGTAAACTCAATTTTAATATTCTGACCACCACTATTCCTGTTTTTGTTTATGCTGTACTAATGGCTGCCAGCTTATTACTACCGGTTTTGCTGTCTGTTTCTATTCTTATTAAGGGAACAGGTATTTCTGTTAAGGAATCACTCAGCGATTACGGTATCACTCAAAATGTTTCTCCGCGTGAGTATAAATTTCTCCGGAAATTGTCATTGTCAAACAACGTAGTCCTGGCAATACGCAACTCATTGAGAAACAGCCGTCGGTTAGCGGTAACCATTATGGCTATGGCATTGGGTGTGGCTATTTTCAGTACCGGGTTTAATGTGCGTCAGTCATTGTGGAACCTGCTTTCCGGTTTAAAAAACGAAATGCGTTATGATGTGCAGGTTGCTTTGAATAATCCAATCCCACCTGAAAAGGCCCTGGAATCCTTCAAATCACTGGACAATGTGAAATTGGTGGAGACCTGGTTGGGTGGCAGGGGTGAAATCCAGTCAAAAGTAATATCTACCGATCGGGGAGCTGGTATCATTGCTCTTCCCCGGAATACCGAATTGCTGAAACTAAGAATAAAGGACGGTCGCTGGCTCATGCCTTCCGGGGATTTGGAGGTTGTCCTGAATCAGCAGGCGGTGGAACTTTATGATAATCCGGTAATTGGTTCCTGGATAAAAGTAACAGTCGGAGGCAAAAGTGTCGATGCAAAAATTGTTGGTGTCACCGAGCAATTCGAAAGATCAAAAATCTACGTAGATATGGAACAGTTTGATGCTGTTTACAATCCGCAGCATCTGGTCAATACACTGATTTTTGTTGCAAAACAGAATGATTACAATCAGGTAATTGAACTAAAGAAAGAAATTGAAAAAACGATTGCACAAACTGATCTTCACGTGCTATATGTGATGTCGCAGGCTGAAAGGGTGAAAATCATTTATGATCATCTGAATATCATTTTAAGTACGCTCGTGTTGCTTTCATTTCTTGTTCTTGTGGTGAGTGCAATTGGAATGGCTTCTGCCACAGGGATCAATATCATGGAACGAACGCGTGAAATTGGCGTTATGCGGGCCATCGGGGCTACTCCTAAAAAAATATATTCGCTGTTTGTCACCGAGGGCACCATTGTGAGCCTGCTTAGCATCCTGCTTGGTTTGCTGATAGCCTGGCCGCTGACTCAGCTGGCAGCCATTTTCTTCGGAAACCTGATGCTTGGAAAAGAAGCGAAACTTGAGTACGCACTGAGCCCATCCGGATTCCTTATCACTTTTGCCGTTACGCTTATCTTCGGATGGCTGGCCAGCAGGATTCCTGCAAAATCAGCCGTTGAAATACCCACCCGCGAGGCATTGTCGTACGAATAAACTAAACAAAATGAACCGGACCATACTATCTTGCATGCCGGCCTTTGACAAACGAAAATGGGTTTTGTATTGGATTGAACGGGAGGTTAGAACAGAAGTTTTATTTTGGAAAATGCAGCAACAGGCTTTTAAGGGCAATCGTCATTGCGGTTTGATATCTTGATAAATCATTGATATGGAAAATAAAGCGGTTGGTGCCGTGCTGCGTTAATTCCCAAGTGGCATATCCCTGGTCATCACAGGTAACATTTACTGGAAGAAAGGAATAAACAGGCAATTTATCGGAGCTCAGGTCAACGATTTCGCCATCCATAGTCACCTTCTTTCCGGCAGCCTGCAGGAAACCTGCGGTACACCACATATTTCGCATCAGATTACCGTGTTTCAGCAAAAGCTCAGCCTCAGGTTCCCGGGTCAAGCAGGAAAACCAATTGTTTCCGCTTTTCCTGTCAAGCATAAAGAGAAAGAAATTCTGAACCTTTCGGGGAAGAAAAGGCAAAACCTCCCCCTGCGAAAACTGGTAAAATGAACCGTACTCACCGATCCCCTGACTTACGATGTGAAAACAAGGGAGCCAGTAAACAGGGCAGGGGGCATCGAAGATTGCGGCATAAGCTGATGGATTTAGCTCTACATTATATTCCATCCTTTTATCCTCCCCCAAATAGGCAGATCCTGCATTTAAATAGATTGCCTTGCATTTTTTTTTGAATAACTCAGGGTCCCTTTTCATAGCGATCGCCACATTGGTTGCAGTTCCTACAATGTTTACCACTATTGGATCAGGCGAATTTCTAAGGGAATTTAATAACCAGTTAATTCCCTGCATATCTGATTCATCAGCTCCCGGAGCAATATCCTCCCGGCTCTTCATTATACTTGAAGTTCCAATTATAACCGGTACCGCCAATCCCGTGATATAATTCATTTGCGCCACCGCCATGGCATCCGGGTCATTCAAACCCGCCTGGCCCGGATAATCGATGAGGATACCTTTCAAATCAATCAAGCCCCAATAATTCAATGCATAAATACAGGCAAGGTCAAAATGGTCGTCAGGATCCGCATGCGGATGGTATAAATCGGTTGCCTGAATCATCGGAGTAACGCGTTTGGCCTTTTCGCGGGTGTTGCCTGCCAGAGCAGCTGCACCGATAAACCAGGTGGCAATCAGCGTTACGCGAAAAATCAGAATGGCTTTCCTATTTGTTTTATTCATGATCGTTTTATCAATTAAACAACTATTATTTCACGTATAAATACCTTAAAATTATTTTCCCCGATATAAAAAGAAATCATCCATCAGGCCGTATTTCATGATCTGGTATTCATTTCCCGGCGGATAAGATGGTTCACCGCGCCAAAAAGGTGAAATTGCCAATCCTTTGGGTGGATTGTTGTGATGCGGACCTAAAAGATTTTTCAGGCTTCCGGTAACCGTTAGCCGGATTGTGTTGTTCCCTTTTTTGATAAAATTTGAAACGTTGATGGAATACGGGGGAAATGCAACGATTCCAACCGCCTGCCCATTAACGCTAACCTCCGAAACGGTACCATTCCATTTACCTGTCCTCACCTCATAATAGCCTGCCGGATCCTGAATATCGAAAACACGTGAATAAAATACACCCCAGGGATAAAAAGGTAATCCCTGCCCGTCCCAGCTTCCAACATCAAAACTCACCGGAGGTTTATTAAGGGTCCAGCCTTTACTGGCTGCAACAACGGAAAAGTTTCCGGTGATGTAAGCCGGTTCAATTTCGGCAAGCAGATTCATTGGCGATACCACTAAAGTCAGTTCATTATCGCCTTGTTTTACCAGATTGCCGATATCAAATACCCCGAAACTGTGATCTAAATACCACTTCCCCGGCAGGTTATGAACCTCCTGGCCGTTTATCAAAACATTCCAAAGCCAGGGACGCTCAACCACAGCCCTCATTCCCGAAAAATCAAACCGGCTCTCAATATTAAAATGGTAAACAACGGTAAATCCGGTTTTGGATGCAAAAGTATCCCGCATCATCAGGTTGTTGTTGTACTGAACATACGACGACCACGGATTGCCGTCCTTAAAACCGTAATGCCTGTATATCTCATCGGCAGCATCAAGCACATGCAGGTCCTTAGTGGTTTTACCTTCAACGGATAAATCACAAAAGTCCATCATCAGAACATTTTCCTTCTGAAGCTGAATAATCATTCCGGAATCGGGAGAAACGGGAGTCAGAACCGCTGGTTTTATTTTTTCAATGGTCTCCTTAGTTTCTGATTCACTGAGATACAATAAAAGGCTGCCGGCGGGTGGTAATGAAAATGATAACCCGATCTTATTTTTCGCTTTACGCTCATGAGCATATTGGGTGATTTCTCCTGTAAAAAGATCCATTCGGGCAGCACTCCTGCCCATGATGGTGAATTCTCCTTTAACGGAATCAGTAAGGCTTGAATTTGCCAGAAACAGAATCTGACCATCTTTTAAAATCCTCCGGTTATGAAACAAATTTCCACCGGTTACCTTCTCAAACTGAATATCGGTGCAGCCAAAATACTGATCACACACCGCCGTTGTCCATTCTTTTATAAAAATCAGACGATCAGATTTTGTTTTAAAGAAGGCCGATAATTCAGGACTCAATGATCCGTCAATCTTATCCGGAATTGAAAACAGGAGCAATTTCCCTCCCTCCTCCATATACTGTTTTAGTAGTACAAATGTTTGTTTATCAAGATTTTCTGTCATTGGCGGAATCACCACACCCGAATAACTGCACTTGCCAATAATGAATTTTCCCTTCTCAATTTTTCCGTTATCCCTGATAATTTTCTCCGACCCCAGATCATACCCTACCTGTGCTTTCTCCAATGCGGTGACAAATGATTGAAAGGAATTGCCAATTTCGCCCGTTCTTTCGGATGGTTTTTGATAGGAATCATACATCCATGCGGTTGTTGTGGGCTCAAGTATCAGAATGTCATTGACTTGCCTGCCCGATGACAATGCGGCAGACAAACGGGCAAAGTAGGTGTTCAGATACTTGTAATCCTTCCACCACGGCTCATGGTAGGTAAAATAGGGAGGATGATCATACTTCCGGTACCCCTCAAGAGTGATTGGCGACATGTGCTGGTTCATGAGGTTTACACCCAAAGCGTACTCCCAGTCGCCCAGCCTCTTCATATCAGCGAACGATAAATCCCAGCCTGCGCCACCATAAGTTTCGCTTAAGGTCCGGTGAAGCCCAAACTGGTTGGCAACGCTCGAGAGTTCCTTCACCGATCGTATATTCCCAAACTGGGCGCTGGTGGATGTTTCGTTAAACTGATTAAAAAGATTATCAATTCCGGGGATCTGAAACCACGGATACATAGCCATATTATCCGGTCCCAGCCTGATGAACGGCCAGGTATGTTCCCAGTAATGACCGGTAAGTTTCAACCCTTTTTTCTGGCAGTACTCATAATATGGCTTTGCCCATCTTTCGATAAAAAGCTGCAAAAGGGTTTGGGCGTAATTATGACGTATTTTTTTCCAATCCCCA
>CAIXKO010000116.1 GCA_903919925.1 uncultured Bacteroidota bacterium
AAATATTTATCAGCATTAGAATCATGCCTATCCCGGATAAAGTCGTTATCCCTTCCCTGTGAATGCGTATCTTCATGTTAATAAAATTATGGTTAGGTAGGCAGCCGGAGCTGCGAATATAAGGCTGTCAAAACGATCCAGTATCCCTCCGTGCCCAGGCATCAGTTTGCCCGAATCTTTTACTCCTGCTGCACGCTTCCAGCTCGATTCCACAAGGTCCCCGATAGTACCCGAAATAACGATAACCGGACATAACACCCACAAATGCCATTCAGGTATGCTGGGAAACAAAGGTTGGCTCAGCCAGGTCAAAAGCAATGCAAGCAGAATTCCGCCTGCTAATCCTTCCCATGACTTTTTTGGCGAAATCCGTGGAAATAATTTATGCTTGCCCCAAAGCTTACCCGTAATATAAGCTCCTGTGTCATTTAACCAAAGTACTAGAAAAAGAAATAAAACTACCTGGTAATCAAATCCTTCTTTATAAGGATGATAAACAAGAAGATTAAAAATTGTAATCGGAATACTAACATACAAAATACCTAGAAAAGTGAGCGAAGCCGAAAGAATGGGATTAACTTTAACTTTAAACATGGGTATGGCCATTCCCACAAGCATGATTAAGGATGGGGCCAATAGAAGAATCGCTTTATTAACAGTTGTAATCCTTGCTATAAAGAAAGCTAGAAACAGTATTGCTCCTGACACAATCCCAAACCAATTCACCGGAGAGAATTCGGAAAATGTACAAATCCGGTAAAACTCGATCATCCCCAATATTAAAACAAAAAGAAATACTATCGCAAACAAAAGCGGATGAATAGTGATCGATCCTATCATGATCGCTGCATAAATCAGCCCGGATACTGAACGTGTCAGGAATTCTTTCATGTTACCGATCGTTAAGTAAAAAAACATATAAATCGCGCGGTCCGTGGGCTCCTAAAACTAACGTTTTTTCAATATCTGCTGTCCGGCTAGGTCCTGTAATTAATGAAACTTGCGATGGCATCTCGCTGTATTTACTTTTTATACCCGCTAATGCATCCGAAATTTCAATTACAAGCTGACTCGTTTTCCCTATTACAACGTGCACCGGTGTGTGCCCAAATACCCTGCGCCCAGATCCTTGGGCCGATGAAACCATGATGCTCCCTGTTCTGGCAACCAGAAATTCACATCCCGTAATGGTAGCTTCTGCCTCTTTTATGGATTCTTGATCAGATGAGTATGGAACCCCTGACCGATCAATTAATTCACGTATTGATGGTTCAAAACAGCTTATTTTTTGCCAATTCTCTTCGTGATGCAAAATCCTCAGCGCCAGAACTAACTCTTTTTTGTTCGGACAATAAACAAATTTGCCCTTAACCTGAACAAGGTTACGGGCAAACTCCATCTCAGGAAGATCTTCAATTTCATTAAGATACTGAGTCGAATTATGCTTGAATTTTGGAAAAGAAGTTTTCACCCTGTCTTCCTGGCTGTTACGAACAGCTTTGATCTTTTCAAGGATAATCCTCCTGGAGTCTCTTATTTCCATCCTGAGTTATTCGTGGATTACCTGATCAGGCATTTCGGGCTTATGTTGTTTGCGGGGTCCGAAAACCCTTTCCAGATCTTCAGCAAACAAAACTTCTCTCTCCAATAGCATCTCTGAAATTTCTTTGTGTCCTTCACTATGATCTTGCAAAATCTGTTTTGCCCTCTCATAGCCTTCATCAATAATTTTCTTGGCCTCAGAGTCAATTAATTCAGCTGTTTTTTCACTGTAAGGTTTGCTGAAGGCATACTCGGATTGCCCCGACGAGTCGTAGAAACTAAGCTTGCCAATCTTGTCGCTCATGCCAAAATAGGTAACCATCGCGTAAGCTTGCTTAGTAACCCGCTCTAAATCGTTTAAAGCACCTGTCGAAACCTTTCCAAAACACAATTCTTCTGCTGCCCTTCCTGCAAGAGCAGAAGCAATCTCATCAAGAATCTGCTCTGCTGTAGTCAATTGCCTCTCTTCTGGTAAATACCACGCTGCTCCAAGGGCCTTACCCCTGGGTACAATAGTAACCTTGACCAGAGGATGGGCAAATTCAAGAAGCCAGCTTACTGTAGCATGTCCTGCTTCATGGTAGGCAACAGCCCTTTTTTCATCAACCGAAATAATCTTATTCTTCTTTTCTAACCCCCCTATAATCCTATCCACTGCATCAAGAAAATCTTGCCTTTCCACCATCTTCTTCTCCCGCCTTGCGGCAATCAATGCCGATTCATTGCAAACATTTGCAATGTCAGCTCCGCTAAAACCTGGGGTTTGCTTTGCAAAAAAATCTACATCCAATTCCGGATCGTACTTAACATTGCGTAGGTGTACCTGAAAAATCTCTCTCCGTTCATTCAAATCGGGTAATTCAACATGTATCTGTCTGTCGAATCGACCTGCGCGCAATAATGCCTTGTCAAGTATATCAGCACGGTTGGTGGCAGCCAACAAAATCACCCCTGAGTTCGAGGCAAATCCATCCATCTCTGTCAAAAGCTGATTAAGCGTATTTTCACGCTCATCATTGGATCCAAAATTTGCATTCCGGCCCCTTGCTCTGCCTATGGCATCAATTTCATCGATGAAAACAATACATGGAGCCTTCTCTTTTGCTTGCTTGAAAAGATCCCGTACTCGTGAAGCCCCAACTCCAACAAACATCTCAACAAAATCAGACCCTGACATGGAAAAGAAAGGTACATTGGCTTCACCAGCTACAGCTTTGGCTAATAATGTTTTACCAGTACCAGGAGGCCCCACCAACAATGCACCCTTTGGTATTTTTCCTCCAAGTTGTGTATATTTCAAAGGGGTCTTTAAGAAGTCAACAATTTCCATAACCTCTACTTTAGCCTCTGCCAATCCAGCAACATCTTTAAAACTGACATTAATGTTGTCCTCTTCTTTATTGAAGATTTTGGCTTTGCTTTTCCCAACACTGAAAATTGAACCTGCGCCTCCTCCTCCTCCGGCATTACTCATTCTTCTGAAAATGAATAAATAAAAACCGATCAAAAGTGCAAATGGTATAATCCAGCTCAAAACTTGCATCCAAATATCTGTCCTTTTTTCAGTGGAATACTCTATCCGTTGATCCTCAGGGAGTTCAGCGTTTATTTTTTCGAGGTTCTTGTCAAATATCTCAATCGAACTAATACGAAAATAAAATTGTGGTCCTCGCTCAGAAATAGCTCCCAAGGGACTTTTAAACATCTTCTGATACTTGGTATCATTAATACGATCTGCTTTTATATAAACCTCAACGGTTTCGTTATTAACAACAACCAGCTTTTCAACATCTCCAGTTTTTAGCATTTCTTCCCTGAATTGTTTCAAGTTGGTTTCCCTCGGTTTACTGCTCTTGTTGAAAGTAGCGTAGGCAAAAACCCCTAGCACTATCACCGCATAAACCCACATAATGTTAAACTTCGGTTTCTTTTTCATAAGATCACCGGGCTTTCCTTTTGGACCTGCCAAAGGTCGCTGTTTTCTAGTATTGTTATCGTCTGCCATTTTTTCAGTTTACTTTCAAGCGAATGGTAATTTGTAGTATTCCTTTATCTCTTCAATTATTATACCATCCACAGATATCATGTTTATGAGGCAAAGTCTGTTCGATGTCCGTCAGCCCACAATTCTTCGAGATTGTAAAAATCCCTGAAAGGCTTTTGAAAGATATGAGCAATAATATCTCCGTAATCAAGCAAAATCCATTGCGAATTGTCATATCCTTCCCTATGATAAGGTTTTCTGCGCGATTTGTTTTTTACCTGGTCTTCAATTGCCTCCCCGATTGCTTTGGCTTGAACCGTCGAGCCGGCATGGGCAATCAGGAAACTCCGGCTGATCGTGGTATTCAGGTGAGTCAAATCCAAGTAGGTAATAGATTCACCTTTCTTTGATCTTATTGCCTCTATGATGTTCTCCAACAAGTCATTATACGAAGTATCATCTAGTTTTTTCTTCATTTTATCCTTTTGCTATATTGTATCTGGTGTCCCATGTCCACCGTTTCTTTATAATTAACACTTTCATTAATTAATTTTCGGTAAATTTAGTCAGTAAATTGAGCTTATATGCAACAACCAATAAAGTATTTTCATAAAAGGCTGAACTCTACAAATTTGTATGCCCTGCAAATCCTGGCAAATCGGTCGGCCATGGAACCCTTTTGGGTTCGAACTGATGATCAATTTGCCGGCAGAGGGCAGGGCAAAAACACTTGGACCAGCGAGCCCGGACAGAACTTAACCGGCACTCTTACCATCTTTCCTGCTATGTTCGAAGCATCTCAACAGTTTGTCTTGTCTAAAACCTTCGCTCTCTCTGCTGCTGCTTTTCTTGAACTCTTTGTTGATGATGTCAGTATTAAATGGCCCAACGACCTGTACAGCGGCGATCGGAAAATTGGTGGGATACTGATCGAAACAGCTATTATGGGGAAATTTGTTAATTATGCCATTCTTGGCATTGGATTGAATGTTAATCAGATAAACTTCCCGGAAAGCCTTCCTAATCCTGTATCAATTGGCTTATTAACCGGTGTTAAATACAGCTTGACTGAAATGGAAGACTTATTCCTTTTAGCATTTATCAGCTATTATTCTCTGATTGAATCCGGAAGTTTCGATGAAATAAACAGGCAATATATAAACAAACTATTTCGATATAATCAACCAGCCATGTTCAAAGAAGGGGAAAATACATTTATTGCAAGCATAAAGGGTGTAACTGAATACGGTCACCTCATCCTTCAAACGAATTCCGGAACTACTAAAACCTTCGCCCATCAACAGGTTGAATATATTATCTAATCTCAACACTCTTCACGTTCACACGTTCTTCACGTTCTTCACGTTCTTCACGTTCTTTACGTTCTCACGTTCTTTACGTTCTCACGTTCTTTACGTTCTTTACGTTCTCACGTTCTTTACATTCTTCATGTTCTTCCCCACCTATCCGGTTCCTCTCTCCATTGCTTTAGAATATTTTCATATTCTGGTAATATTTCTCCGGTTTGAATTGCAAGCGCTAGTAAACTGCCATAATTGCTTAAGGTATCGATCGGGCAGCCCGCAGCTTTGAAATTATCTTCCGATATTCGAAATCCATAGGTGAATATTGCCAACATTCCTTGAATATCAAGCCCGGCAATTTTTAGAGCCTTGAAAGCAGCCAGGCTGCTTCCGCCAGTTGAGATCAGGTCTTCAATGATAACTGTTTTCATACCAACAGTGTAATCACCCTCAATCTGATTGCCTAACCCGTGCCCCTTTGCTTCAGGACGCACATAAATAAATGGTAATCCCATTGCTTCTGCAACGAGTATACCGTGGGCTATCGCACCGGTTGCAACACCGGCGATCAATTGAGCATCAGGGTACTCATCTCTGATGCGTATTACAAACTCATCCCTGATTGTTTTTCGAACCAAAGGATAGGATAGTGTCTTGCGGTTATCACAATATATGGGTGATTTCCAGCCCGAAGCCCAGGTAAATGGACTTGCCGGTGACAGCTTTATTGCTTTAATTTGCAGTAAAAGTGAAGCGATTAACTTGTCTGTTTCCATCATGATTCAAAGGTACAAAGTTTTTTTTAACGATTATCTCCTTTCGATTTCAACACCCGATCAGGCTTTATCTGGCGTTTGCGGGGAAATCATTGAGAATCTCGACCGGAAAACAGTTGGGGATATGATTAACAAATTTGAACATTCAGGTATCCAAACTTATTTTGTTTGCTCTTTTGATACCGAATTATTATTCTCTCTGTTTTCTAGCTTTTACCAAATTATTGAAGCAGCTGGTGGTATTGTACGTCACCCTTCAGGGAAATATCTGTTTATAAAAAGATTTGGAAAATGGGACCTGCCAAAGGGGAAAATTGAAAAAGGTGAATCACCCGAATTCGGAGCAATGCGCGAAGTTTGTGAAGAATGCGGTATTGCAGATCTAAAAATAGCCAGACAACTGCCATCAACCTACCATACTTACAAACTCGAAGGTATCCGTGTTCTAAAAATAACCTGGTGGTTTGCAATGGATTACTCTGGGTCTTTATGCACAAAACCTCAAACTGAAGAAGGAATTACAGACGCATCCTGGCTGGTTCCTTCCCAATTCGATATGGTATTGGAAAACACATACCGCTCAATCGCTGAACTTATTGGAGATGTTTCTTGGAATACTGGCGAAAGCAGTCCGGATTAAACCCCTATTATCATTTTGTCAGGAAGGAATTGACTTGCATCACCCCCATACCTTAAAATTTCTCGGATAATCGATGAGCTGACCGGAGCAAATTCTGGGACAGCTAAAATAAATATGGTCTCAATCTCGGAATTCATCTTGCGATTAATCTGGGCGATCGACCGTTCGAACTCGAAATCAGCAGATGTTCTTAATCCTCTTAAAAGATACTGAGCCCCTACCTTTTTACAAAAATCAACGGTTAGCCCGTCATAATAATCCAAAACTACTTTTGATTCATCAAGGTAGAGTCTCCCGATCATTGTTAAACGCTGTTCCAATGTGAAAAAACTCTTCTTCTCAGAGTTATGTCCGATTGCGATGCAAATCTTGTCGAACAAAGGTAAAGCCCTGCTGATCACATTCTCATGTCCTTTGGTAAATGGATCAAATGACCCGGGGAAAACAGCGATTTTTTGCATCTTCAGCAAGTTGTTTAAACAAAAGTAACGAATCGCCACTCTTTAGGCAAATACCAAAACGTCCTCCTTGCTGATCACCTGCCCTCCAAGAATAATAAGCCGCTCAACAACATTACGGAACTCTCTGATATTTCCTGTCCAGGGTAGCTTTTTTAATTCTTCAACAGCATCATCTTCAATGCACTTAGGCGGCATTCCCATCTCTGAACAAACCTGGTCAATAAAATGTTTGGCAAGCAGTGGGATATCATCTGTTCTTTCTCGTAGTGCCGGAACTTGAATTATTATTACCCCCAGGCGATGATACAAATCCTCCCTGAAACGGTTTTCTGCTATTTCTTCTTTCAAATTTTTATTTGTCGCGGCAATCACCCGCACATCAACCGCAATATCCTTGTCTCCTCCAACTCGAGTTATCCGTCCCTCTTGCAGTGCCCTCAATACCTTGGCTTGCGCGGAAAGGCTCATGTCGCCGATCTCATCGAGGAAGAGGGTCCCTTTATCGGCTAATTCAAATTTCCCTTTCCTTTGCTTAATTGCTGAAGTGAATGAGCCTTTTTCATGACCAAATAGTTCACTTTCAATTAATTCAGAAGGAATTGCTGCGCAATTTACCTCAACAAACTGTCCTCCTGTTCGATTGCTCTGATCATGAAGCTGCCTGGCTACTAATTCTTTCCCTGTACCGTTGGATCCGGTTATTAAAACCCTTGCATCGGTCGGCGCAACACGGTCAATCATTTCCCTGATCTTCTTCATGGGGCCTGATTCCCCGATCATCTGATAATTACGCGCGACTTTCTTTTTTAGTGTCTTTGTTTCGCTGATTAGGGTCGTTTTGTCTGTTGCATTTCTGATGGTGATCAGCAGACGGTTCAAATCCAGTGGCTTTTCTACAAAATCAAATGCACCTTTCTTTATAGCCTCAACTGCTGCATCCACTGTCCCATGACCTGAAATCATAATTACCTGAGAGTCTGAAGTGATCTGAAAAATCTTCTCAAGAACTTCAAGCCCATCCATCTTTGGCATCTTGATATCGCATAATACAATATCATAATGATTTTCCTTGATCATTCCTAATCCGATGACACCATCCTCCGCAAGTTCTATGTGATGATTTTCGTATTCCAAAACCTCTTTCAACGTGTTCCGGATACTCCTTTCATCATCAATAACTAATATAGATGCCATCAGTTCTTATATTTTAACCACTTCCACAATTCTGCGTAATTTACTTTTTTCCCATACATTAAAATTCCAGTCCTGTATATCTTTCCTGCCATCCAAATGGTTCCAATAAATGAGATAATCAATAAAAACGCTGATAGCCCCAGTTCCAGGGGAGGAACCCCATATGGGACGCGTGCCATCATAACAATCGGAGAAGTTAATGGAATAAGCGAAAAAATTACCGCGATAGAACTGTTCGGTGATTGCATCGCATTGATCATAACAAACATCCCCAGGATAATTGGAATCGTAATTGGTAGCATAAATTGTTGAGTATCTGTATCGTTATCAACTGCCGATCCAACCGCAGCAAAAAGAGAAGCGTATAATAAGTACCCACCCAAAAAGAAAAACAAAAAGCAACCAAGAATCAGTGGAAAGTTAACTGCGGAAAACTTTCCCGAAATTTCCTTGAACATCTCTTCATATTTACCGGCGTTCGCTGCGTTTACCATCCCAGTATTTCCCTTTTCCATGATATTCATACTGATCGTTGTGTTAGCCGTACTGCTGGGCTTATCAACCAACATAAACTTTGCCCCATAAAAAATCCCAAATGTAAGAGCAATCCAAATAACAAATTGAGTTAATCCTACAAGTGCGATCCCAACAACCTTGCCCATCATTAATTGAAACGGCTTGATAGAGGATATGATCACTTCAACAATCCTGTTGGTCTTTTCTTCCATTACCCCGCGCATAACCTGTGCCCCAAACATGAAAATAAACATGTACATCATGAAGCCGGATATGTAGCCGATCAGTAAAACAATTTCTGCTGACCCGGATTTCTCTTCTCCAGTACTGGTCCATTGAATCGTGTCAACATTAATGTTGGTTGCAATCCTTTGCATAATATCCAATGGAACATTTTCTTTTTTGAGCTTAATATTCGTAAAAAACCCGTCCAAAGCTTTAACTATGTGCTCATTTACACCAATTGTCGTCTGCTGATTTGAATAGAGTTGTACTTTGCTCGAAACCAAAATGTTCTCGGGAATATAAAGGATAGCATAATAACCACTATTATCAAAATTACTTTTAATACTCTCAACCTCTTTGCCACTGACATATTCAAATTTCATATACTCAGTCTGTGGTATAGCCCCCTCAGTAATATTTGTTTTATCAATAACCGCAATAATCTTTGCTTGATTATCTTCCTTGGTAGCAAGATATCCTGGGATAAATATCATGGCTGCCAAAAGAATCGGGGTGAGCAAAGTCATAACTATAAACGACTTCTTCTTAACCCTGGTAGAGTATTCGCGTTGAATGATCAGATTAATTTTGTTCATGGTTTTCAGTTTTTGAGGTTATTGATTGTGATTGGTTCCCTCAACTGCGCGAATGAAAATGTCATTCATACCTGGGATTACCTCTTCGAATGAAATTATTTCTACAGTGGAATTTATTGCAGTAACCATTTCTCTCACAGGCATTCGCCGCTGCTGTTTAAGAATCAGATGTCCAACCTCTCCCCGCGTAGGCTCTTCCAGTATCTCAATTCCGGAATCTAGAGCCCGGCGAAGATTGTGGGAACTTCCACGGAATTTTAACTCGTAGGTATCTGGCTTAAACCGTGCCCTTACTTCGTCAATTTTTCCTTCTAAAATGTTTTTACCCTTATTAATGAGTGCAATATGATCACAAAGTTCTTCAACCGATGCCATGATATGGGTAGAAAATACAATAGTTGCTCCATTTTCACGTAATCTAAGAATCTCATTCTTTACCAGATTTGTATTGATCGGGTCAAATCCGGTAAATGGCTCATCAAATATCAGTAACTTGGGATCATGTAAAACAGTAACAATAAACTGAACCTTTTGAGCCATACCTTTTGACAGCTCCTCCACTTTCTTGTCCCACCAGGTTTGAATCTCAAACTTCTCAAACCAATACTTTAGCTTCTTTAAGCCTTCTGTCCTCGACATACCCTTTAACTGAACCAGGTAGAGAGCCTGCTCTCCAACCTTCATCTTCTTGTATAAACCACGTTCTTCCGGAAGATAACCAATATGAAATACATCATCCATTGTCATCTTTTTTCCACGAAATAGAATCTCACCCTGATCAGGTGCAGTAATCTGCGTGATAATCCGGATCAGGGTTGTCTTCCCTGCTCCGTTTGGTCCAAGTAACCCAAAAATGCTCCCTTCCGGAACATCAATGCTTACCTTGTCTAATGCCAAATGATTGGCAAATTGTTTTACTACATTATTGGCCGTCAGAAAGTTGTTCATAAAAAATAAAATTTGTGACTTTAGTTTTAATGCTAGATTCCACTCAATATGACTAGCACAAAGATCATTTGTTACATATTTGCCTATTCGAACATCTCTTTCATACGGCGAAATACATTTTTCTCAGCAGCCGTAGGATTTGGAACAAAATTGGTGGATTTATTCAACTCTTCCAAAATTCTACGCTCTTCTTTCGAAATCGATTTTGGGATCCAAACATTTATCCTTACCAAAAGGTCGCCTTTCCCATATCCGTTCAAATCGGGTATCCCCTTTCCCCTTAAGCGAAGTATTTTTCCTGGTTGAGTACCCGGTTCTATCTTAACTTTTACTTTACCATCTACTGTTGGAATCTCCACCGCAGAGCCAAGGGCTGCATCTGGAATAGAAACAAAAAGATTGTATACCAGATCGTTGCCATCCCGGGTAAGTTCAGGATGTTCTGCCTCTTCAACCATGATTAGCAAATCACCGTTCGCTCCACCCCTTCGTGCAGCATTACCTTTTCCACTCATCGAAAGCTGCATACCCTCCTGAACTCCGGCTGGAATATTGATTTTTATTACTTCCTCTCCTTTTATCATTCCTTCCCCATAACACGCTGTGCACTTTTGGGTAATAATCTTACCTTCTCCTCCACATCCGGGACAAACAGAGGTGGTTTGCATCTGTCCCAGTATAGTGTGAGCCACACGTGTAACTTGCCCTCTGCCATTACAGGTGGAGCACGTTGAATAGGAAGAACCATTCGCTGCGCCACTTGCACCGCAGGAATCGCATGGTACATATTTGTTTACCTTGATCTTTTTCTCAGCGCCTTTTACAATTTCTTCCAACGTAAGCTTAACCTTTACCCTAAGATTTGTTCCCTGGTTAATGTGCTTTTGACGTCCCCGCGATGAATTGCCAAACCCACCAAAGCCCATGTCGCTGAAAATGTCCCCAAAGTGAGAGAATATATCGTCCATGTTCATCCCTCCACCACCAAAGCCACCTCCATTGTTCCCTAACCCGGCGTGCCCATATTGGTCATATCTGGCTTTCTTCTCCATATCCGATAAAACATCGTACGCTTCAGCGGCCTCTTTAAACTTATCTTCAGCATCCTTATTTCCAGGGTTTTTATCTGGATGCCATTTCATGGCCTGTTGCCGATATGCTTTCTTGATCTCTTCAGGAGTAGCATTCTTTGATATGCCCAGTATTTCGTAAAAATCTCTTTTTGTCATGTCAACCTTTTAATAGGATTTAGTCCCCAACCACTACCCGTGCATATCGCATTACACGGTCATGCAGGTAATAGCCCTTTTCAATGATATCAACTACTTTGCCTTTTTGTTCTGGATCCGGTGCTGGAATCTTGGTCAATGCTTCATGAATGTCACTATTAAAATCTTGATTCAGACATTCGATTTCCTGAACGCCATTTTGCTTTAGAAACTCTCGAAAATTACTGTAGATAAGCTCTATTCCCTGCTTAACAGCATCAATTTCACTAGTTTCCCGAATTGATTGTATGGCCCTTTCAAGGTTGTCAACTACAGGAAGAACTTTCATTAATACGTTTTCTCCTCCCATTTTGGTGAGGTCCATCTTTTCTTTTAATGTCCGCTTCCGATAATTGTCAAACTCAGCTGATAATCGCAAATACTTGTCGTTCATTTCGATCAGCTTATTGGCCATCTCCTCTAATTCCTTTTTGTGCCCTCCAATGGCAAACTTCTTTTTTTTACTACTCTCACTTTTAGTGGATTCCGTACCGTCCCCAGGCTGAATTTCCTGATCCTGTTGTTGTTCGGAAAACTCTGACAAAGTCATGTCATCTGCATCCATATGTGTTTTCTGGCATTAAATAATGTAAAAAGCAGACTGGCAACCTCAAATTATTTGCCAACTCAAAAGCCCGACAATATGGCAGAAACAGGGTCGAACGTTAACATCTCCTGATGGACGCACCAATCGAATTCAGTCTCTTGTCAATATCCTGGTATCCCCTGTCAATCTGTTCTATATTGTGAATCATACTGGTGCCTTCAGCGCTTAAGGCAGCAATAAGCAATGCAACACCAGCCCTGATATCTGGTGAAACCATAGTTGCCGGACGAAGGGGCAATTGCCTGTCCAACCCAATCACTGTTGCCCGATGAGGGTCACAAAGAATGATTCTCGCGCCCATATCAATCAGCTTATCAACAAAAAAAAGACGACTCTCAAACATCTTCTGATGAATCAGGAGCGACCCCCTTGCCTGCGTTGCTACAACAAGAAATACGGATAAGAGATCCGGGGTGAGTCCGGGCCATGGCGCATCCGCAATCGTCATAATAGAACCATCAATAAAGGTTTCGATCTCATAATGATCCTGAATTGGTATGAACAATTCATTACCGCGTTGTTCAAATCTGATCCCCATTCGCCCAAATGAGTGCGGAATCATTCCCAAATGCTCCGGATAATACTCCTTTATGGTGATTTCTGATCGGGTCAATGCAGCCAAACCAATAAAACTGCCGATTTCAATCATGTCAGGGAGTATGGTGTGCTCAGTACCGGTAAGATATTCAACCCCTATAACAGTTAATAAATTAGATCCAATTCCGCTTATTTTTGCTCCCATCCTGGAAAGCATCTTGCACAACTGTTGAATGTATGGTTCACAGGCAGCATTGAAAATAGTTGTTGTTCCTGGTGTTAAAACGGAAGCCATCAAAACATTGGCGGTGCCGGTAACAGACGCCTCCTCTAGAAGCATATAAGCTCCCTTCATTTTCTTCCCAGTAATGATGAACTGTTCTTTAGCGGAGTCATACTCAATTTGGGCTCCTAAAGCAGAAAGCCCATGGAAATGAGTATCGAGTCGTCTTCTTCCTATTTTATCTCCTCCTGGTTGAGGCATGCTAACTTTACCGCATCTCGCTATCAAGGGTCCAACGAGCATCACAGATCCTCGCAGCCGTATAGCCATTTTACGGAATTCGTCACTCTCAAGATAATTAGTATTGAGCTCAGCAGCGCAGAAAGACCATGAGGTACTATCAATTCGACTAGTCTTGACCCCGATATCTGATAATAAAGTGATTAAATTCTGAACATCAAGAATCTCAGGTATATTTCTGACAACTACCTCTTCCTTGGTTAACAAAGTGGCACAAACAATCTGCAAGGCTTCATTCTTGGCCCCTTGCGGTGTCAATTCACCTCTCAGCGGACGACCACCTTTAATCTCAAAAGAAGCCATTATTGGTCGATTTTAATACCTTTTCTTAAAAGCGTGATTTTGCTTAGGTGGGAACTTTTTCTTGGTGATGACCGATTTTGGGGGTAAATCTTTGATCTCGGCTAAAACGGTTCCGGTTGGAAGATTTAACCGGTCACGTGATAACTCCCTAAGTGCAATCAGAATGATTTCATCTGTTACGTTATCTTTGTTCCAGGTTAAGTAGGAAATCTTCATGTGATTGGCAATCTGCCTGGTGTACTCGAATTTTTTCTCTTCATCTGTGATCAGAACAGCTTTCTCAATTAATTGCTCAGCAATTTTCCCATAATGGCGAAATCGTATCCTTGAAACCGGGTAAGGAACGCGATCTGGTTTTCCCCGGAAATAATCCATCGAAGGTATCTCAAATGGACAATCAATATCCAGTTGAAAATCAGCAATAAGATGCAGATGATCCCATAGCTTATGTTTGTAATCCCGGTTATCCCTAAGTGTTGGATTGATGTTGCCCATCACCTCAATAATTACCTGAATAGCCGCATTTCGTTCTGCTTTGTCAGGTATTTGTATAGCATGATCCACCATGTTTTGAACAATACGCCCGTATTCTGGCATCCTCAACCGCTTCTCTTTTTTACTGTATTCCATTGGTTTTACCTTGAATTTGCAAAGGTAGGGATTTTTCAACACTTCAGGTCTTAATAATTTTCAGCCGTGCAAATTTTAGAAGAAGTTGCTTATTGCCTGTATCTTTAAAAAAAACTGTCGCCATCCGGTTATTCCCTTCTCCTTCTATTTGAAGAACTTTCCCGTTTCCAAAACGGGAATGTGAAACAAGCATCCCTGATTGTATTGCCGAGGGGTCATCATGTTCTGAAAAATCTTCTGATGGAAGTTTCGGGCCAGGTTTGTTGCTGACCGGAATAATCCTCCTGACCGGTTTGGTTGTTGGCACTGGATTTTTAAACTCTTCTTCTTCTTCTTCCATGCTTCGTCCACTCGTACTTCTTGGGTTGTTTCCGGTGATTTTCAGAAATTTTGGATCAATCTCACGAATGAATCTGCTTGGTCTGCAATCAATTAGACTTCCCCATCGATAACGAGTCTTTGAAAGAGTAATGACTACTCGCTTCATGGCCCTTGTAATAGCTACGTAAAATAGCCTTCGCTCCTCCTCAATCTCCTTTGCGGATCCACTCGAGAATTGCGATGGAAATAGCTCTTCCTCTACTCCAGCGATGAAAACATATCCGAATTCCAATCCCTTAGCCGAATGGATCGTCATTAAACTGACTTTGTTTCTGTCTTCTGGCTTTTCATTGTCTTGATCAGTCATCAGTGAAACATTCTGTAAAAAGGAATCCAACCCGACTAAACCGGAATCATCTCCTTCTGTCTTCCCTTGGTCTACAAACTCTTTAATTCCATTAATTAACTGTTCAATATTTTCAAATTTGCTCAGGCCCTCTGGAGTGCGGTCAAATCGATACTCTTCTAAAATCCCGGTTCCTCTCACAACCCGCATAGCTAAATCATAAGCGTCAGTTGTTTCTGAAACTGAGGAGTATTCATCTATAAGATGCCTGAATTGTGTTAGCTTCTCTGCAGTTCCTTTATTAACCTGTGGGATATAGCTTTGTGGGTCACTCAGAATCATCCAAATAGAACATCCTGCCTGATTTGCAGCTTCACCAAGTCGGTCAAGCGTAGTTTTACCAATTCCACGGGCCGGATAATTTATAATCCTTTTTAGTGATTCATCATCGCGATGGTTGAAGATCAGCCTGAAATAAGCAAGAATATCCTTTATCTCTTTCCTTTGATAAAAAGATATGCTTCCATAAATTTTGTATGGAATATTCAGCTTCCTGCAAGCTTCTTCTATAATTCTTGATTGTGCATGTGTACGGTATAAAACGGCAAATTCTTTAAAATCAGCTTGTTCTCGTAAATGAGCATCCATAATCCGGTTGGATATAAAGAAACCTTCCTCCTGATCAGTAAGCGACTGAGCAACTTCCACTAGTTCTCCTGGCTCGTTTGCCGACCAGATTGTTTTAGGAATTCGGATTTGATTTTTTAATATTAAGCTATTAGCCGCTTCTACAATCGTTTGAGTAGACCGGTAGTTCTGCTCCAGCTTGAAAACTTTATACTCCGGGTAATCATTCCTGAAATTCAATATATTTTCAATCCTGGCTCCGCGAAAAGAGTAAATGCTTTGGGAATCATCGCCAACTACACATATATTTCGGTTGTTTCGGGCAAGAAGATTAACGATTGAATACTGGGCATAATTGGTGTCCTGATATTCATCCACAAGCAAATACTTGAACAGATTCTGGTATCTGGTAAGAATACTTTCATTGTTTTGAAAAAGGAGGAATGTATTCAGCAACAAATCATCAAAATCCATAGCTCCAGCATTGCGGCATCTCCTTGCATACGTAATATATATATTAGACATTTCCGGTCGTCTGGCGGAATCATCTGCCGAAATCCATTCACTCCTTGATTGATAACTCTCAGCTGTAATTAGCTGATTTTTAGCTGATGAGATTCTGCGTAAAACCTCTCCAACCGGATAAACATCATCGTCCAGCTTCAAATCGTGCAAAATACTCCTGATTAAACTTTTAGTATCATCACTGTCATAAATGGTGAAGTTCCTGTCATATCCTACTGCCTGACTCTCTTTCCTGAGGATCCTTGCAAAAAGCGAGTGAAAAGTACCCATCCATAAAGCACGCGTAATGTCGGGTTGCATCAACTTTTCAATCCGCTCCTTCATTTCCTTTGCCGCCTTGTTAGTAAAAGTGAGGGAAAGAATATTCTTTGCTTCCACACCCTGTTCTAAAAGCCATGCTATTTTGATCGTTAGTACCCTGGTTTTTCCAGATCCTGCCCCCGCTATAACAAGCATTGGCCCATCTGTTTGTACAACCGCTTCTCGTTGAATAGGATTTAATTTATCAAGAATGCTGTTCACTTTAAGGTTTTTATAAATACTGAAATCGTCATTTTTGCGTTTGTTCTTCTAGCAGCGGAAAGTACAGCAAAAATATCAATTGTTGCCATTGGTGGCATGATCTAAAAGTGACGAATTCTTGCTAAGTTTTACTAATTTTGTAACTCGTTAACTGTAAGGACTGATATTGATGAAATACCATATGTTTTCTCAGAAAGGCCTTTGCGCCGCTTTCTTTTTGTCGTTGTTCCTGTCTGTTTCGCTGATAGCTCAGGAAGGCATTTACACTGTAAGAATAAAGCAACCGGTTGTTGTAGATACACTGCCTGGCGTGGATACCCTGAGGTCTTGCCCTGGCAAAAGTATTATCTTTATGGCTGAAGGGCGAAACGCTGATTTTTCTTCTTTCGATCCAAACCAGGTACTCTTTACTTGGGATTTTGGCTACAACGGTCTGAGCAAAACGGGCCCAACCGCAACTTTTACTTATCCGGAAGGTGGTCACTTCACTGTTCGACTTTACGTTACCGGCAAAGCGGGAAAGCCATCTGCTAAAAATATACCCGTTATTGAAGTCTTTGTTGGTATGCCCCCTTCCTTTGCCGGAACTCGCGGCGATCAAGCTTCAATATGTAGTGGTAGCGAAATCGGATTGACTGGTTTTGCCACCCCTGTTCCTTGGACCAAGGATACCTTTAAACTGGTAAACACTTACCCTCAGGCCGATTTTGTTTGGGATGGAGTCGGGATTCTGTCTGATCGAAATGGTATCGCCAGGGTAAAGCCCCCGCTAAATAAGGGTGATCAAGATTATATCTTTCGCGTAACTGATGACTTTGGTTGCTTTCATGATACAACATTGGTTTTATTTGGCGTTTATGCATCTTTTATTGTTGATCCCAAAAAGGGTGAAGCTCCACTTGAAATTACCATGGAGGTGGATTCTGCCTCCAATGGAGGCTCTGAATCTGCAATTACCTATAATTGGGAGTTTTATGAGAATTCCGATACTTCCAACCTGCTGACCACTTCAGACAAGAAGTTTATACTCGAACGCCCTGGTGAATATACTAGCCGGTTTATTGCTAAATATCAGCAATGCAGCAATATTTTTACATCTAAAGATTTTATCAAGGTGGATTCGTCCCTATTGAAGATTCCAAATGTTTTTACACCTAACGAGGATGGTGCAAACGACTATTTTCAGGTGAAGGCCCTCTCGTTAAAAAGCTTTTCTGGCAAAATTATGAATCGATGGGGACGTGTTGTTTATGAATGGACCGATCCTAAAACTCTTGAGAAAGGTTGGAATGGCAGATATATGAATAATGGACAACTTGCCCCATCTGGAACATATTATTATATTATCTCAGCTATCGGTTGGGATGATAAAGTTTATAAAGGAAAAGTCAACAAGGATACCAGCAACGAAAAACTTTATTACGGATTCCTGACCCTGATCAGATAATTATTAAAGAGGCTTGTCGGTCTGGTCATCAAGGATACGAGGAAGTACAAACCTAGAGGGTGATTGTGTCTTATCGCTTAATTCTGCATTTTGATTGGTTCTTGATCGGAGGTGAATTGTTTTTAATCAACTGATTAAGAGTTGATAAACAAATATCAATAAGAACTCCCTCCGTTTATAATAGCAAAAAGAAGAGGCTGCCTGAAAGGGCAGCCTCTTCTTTTTGCTATTTATCTGGACTAATCTGGCTATTAAGCATAGATTATCTGATACTTCTGTTTTTTTCTACTCGTCGTCCTCAGCAGTGTATGCAGCCTGGAGTTTTTCCTGAACATCCGTTGGACATAATGCATACTCACTGAATTTCATGGTATACGTAGCACGGCCATTCGTAAGAGAACTTAATGTAGTTGAATACTTGTTTAGCTCAGCTAGAGGAACTCGTACTCTTAAGTGTTCATATCTCCCTTCAGAATTCATACCCAAAATCATGGCCCGTCTTCCCTGTAGATCACTCATAACATCTCCCATACGGTCTCCTGGTACTAAAACTTCAACATCATATATAGGCTCCATAATTTTGGGACCTGCTTTACGGAAAGCTTCTGCAAAAGCTTTTGCACCAGCTAATCGGAATGAAATTTCATTAGAATCAACAGGGTGCATTTTACCATCGTATACAAATACTCGGATATCACGGGCATATGATCCGGTCAAAGGACCATTTTCTAGTTTTTCCATCAACCCTTTTTGAATAGCTGGTAAGAATCGGGCCTCAATAGAACCCCCAACTATGCAATTGTAAAACACCAGCTTGCCTCCCCAGTCCAATGGAATCTCTTCTTTACCCCGAATGGAAAGCTGCATATCCTTACCATCAATTTTGAACAGGGTTTTTTCCGCAACCCCTTCTTCGTGAGGTTCAATTATCATGTGTACTTCGCCAAACTGACCCGATCCACCTGATTGTTTCTTGTGACGGTAAGAGGCCTGAGCAACTTTTGTAATGGTTTCACGATACGGGATCTTAGGAGCAAGATATTCAGTAGGAATCTTAAACGTGTTGTCAAGAAGCCACTTAATAATGTTCAGATGATATTCACCCTGTCCGTGTAAAATAATCTGTTTTAGTTCTTTTGAATATTCAACACGAAGAGAAGGATCTTCCTCATGCAGGCGATGAAGAGCTTCACCTAATTTTTCATCATCCGACTCCTCTTTTGCTTTAATGGCAGCACGGAATTTAGGTTCCGGCATTTCGATCGGCAAAATTGGAGAGTCAACAGTCTTATCTGCCAAAGTAGTGAAAGTCCTTGTATCTTTTAATTTTACCGTTCCTCCAATGTCGCCTGGATACATGGTGTCAACCTTTTGACGCCCTTTCCCGGCAACCGCGAATAGTTGAGAAACCCTTTCCTTTGCATTCGTGTTAAGGTTTAGCAAGTCAATGCTTTCAGTGAGCTTTCCTGAGATAACTTTAAAAAAGTTGATCTCTCCTAAATGCTGTTCGGTGAAAGTCTTAAAAACAAACGCAACATTAGGTCCGGATTGGCCAACTTTGATTTCTTGCCCGTTTTTGAATTGATAAATCGCCTGGTCAGGAGTTGGTGCATAGTTGACAATAAAATCGCATAGGCGCTGAGTTCCTTGAACATTTTTAGCCGAAGTGCAGACAATTGGGAAAATTCCACGTTCCGCAATTCCTTTTTTCAGGCCATCTCGTAATTCATCGTCTGTAAGGGTGTCATTTGCGAAAAAAGCTTCCATTAAAGTTTCATCCGCTTCAGCTGCTAATTCTACCAGACGTGCTAAATAATCACCAGCCTTTTTTGTTTCACTTGAAGGTATTTCACTTTCAACCGGTGTTCCTCCTCCGATCGGATACTTAATTGCCTTTTTGCGAATTACATCAATTACAGTATCAAATCCGATACCTTCATTCATAGGATACTGGGCAACAACAACTTTCTGCCCTAATGCTTCCCTTGCACTCTCAACGGCTTTGTCAAAATGCGACTTTTCGTGATCAAGCTGGTTCATCACCAGAATAACCGGCTTTTTGTGCTTACCGGTGTATCTCATTAATGACTCTGTTCCGGTTTCAACCCCACTTTGGGCATTGATAAGCAGGAGCGCAAATTCAACTGCGCTGAGCGCAGCTATAGTTGCTCCAACAAAATCATCAGCACCTGGGGTGTCAATGATATTGATTTTAAAATCTTTGTATTCAGTGTAAAGTACAGTTGCATACACCGAGTTGCCACGCTCATGTTCAATATCCTGGCAATCCGAAACTGTGTTTTTACTAATTACATCCCCACGCCTGCTGATCACACCTCCGTCAAACAAAAGCGATTCGGCCAAGGTTGTTTTTCCTGACCCTGAATTGCCCAGAAGTGCAAGGTTACGAATCTGATTCGTCTGGTAAACTTTCATAACTCCCTTAATTACTGGTAAAATGATGAGAAACTTGCTTGCTAAAATTTTGGTCAGCAAAGCTAAGTTTTTTTTTTAAAATTCAAGAGCCGACCTTCATTACCTTACCTTTTTATAATAGACAATAATTGAGGTAGTGACCAACCCCGTTAAAATCAAGGAAATCAATAACACCCATAAACTTGTGTTTCTGCGAATGGAAATGATTCCTG
The DNA here is from genome assembly GCA_903919925.1 of uncultured Bacteroidota bacterium. Lineage (GTDB taxonomy): Bacteria > Bacteroidota > Bacteroidia > Bacteroidales > UBA12481 > UBA12481. The sequence goes on from CAIXKO010000116.1 coordinate 20,491, forward strand.
GATCACCGATAAGAATCTGCCCTGCCCAAAAGTATGGAGCTCCTGTTGCCTTATTTGCCTTATCAATATAGCTGTTCCGGGCCTTGGTGAGGGCATCACGCTGCTCCATTCCGTTATGCAGGTACTGGAAAAAATATTCCATAACACGCGATGAAGATTGATCATCAATCGGCCATAAAGTCGTAATCAAAGTAGGTACTCCGGCAAACTGAAAACCTCTGGCCATACTCATAATTCCTTCTCCAACCTGTAATTTTCCAGTACCGGTATTACAGGCATTTAAAATTATCAGAGATGATTTTACTTTCAACGACATCATTTCGAAGAGATACAGGCTCCCGTCTGGCTCCGATGGATTCAATAGGAGCCTTGATCTCATAGGCTCCTTTAAATTCACGATACCATGAGTTGAAAGGGATATAACTGATTCTTTTTGAAAGGCGCGACGTAAGGTTTGCTCCCCTGCAGACTGGTTTTCAAAAAACCTTGTTTTGAAATATTTTGAGATAAACTTGTTCTCCTTTCCGGAATTTCCTAGTGGTAATAAATTCAGAGAATCCAATCCGGCATTTGCAAATGGTGCAAACCCATATACTGTTAATCTCAACTTTTTCAATGGGTTGCTCCTGAATTGATAAAACTGTTCATGAGACGAAATGTAAGAAATCTGATACTTCCTGTTTAGGTAATGGAGTTTTCTGAAATCTGATCCCCTTATTTTAATTGTGTCGGAAACGAAAGCTTCGAAAGGAAGAAACCCTAGTTCTTCATCCGGAAGGATAATGAGCTTGCTTATCCCTCTGAATTTTTCAATTGGCTCAAAAAAATATCGGTACATCTGATGTGACAATCTGCTGAATTCTATGAAATTCTTTGCATCAACAAAAGGGGTGATCGAGGCCCGAAAAGCATCAATATCTTCCCTGAACTTGTTGGATAAAGTATCTTCATAGGAAAAGAGAGTGTCAGTTGTCAAAACCATAACAACCATGTAATCCTCCTTTAACCGGTTGTTACGGACAACCGTATAATCCACCATGGCCTCACCTTTTTTCATCAATCGCTGAATTTGTCCTGTTGTGTAACCTTGATTGGAGTATACCATATTGAAGTACTCCGGATTATTTCGTTTGGCAACAATACCAATGCTTTTCAATTCATCGTTCAGCTCAAAGAGATTTTTTTGGATTGCTAACAGGCTGCTGTCACCGGAATTTCGCCCGGTCTCTAATAGGATACGCTGGGACTCGGATTTGCTGATCAATTGCTTAATACTGTCTTCCTTGATAATCCATGGAGCAACCAATCCAATGGATTCACGTGCTTTATTGATTCTTAAGAATTCATTCAAAATAGCAGATTTATTTCGCTCTGAAAACTGAAATGCTTGTTCAAGATACTTTTTAATTCCGGTTACTTTATATAGATCCAAAGCCATATCAAGTGCATTGAAATAGTGTATTTTAGTTTCCGACGATAGGTAGGGTTTGCTGTCAAATGAAAACATAAATCTAAGAGTATCCACCATTTCAAGTGCAACCATAAATGTTTTTAGCCCGTTTACCAGATCTTCCGGATTTTTCGATTGTCCAAATCTTCGGTGATAAGCATGTGCCTTGTAACTAGTAAATTCGGCAAATTCACGTGTTACCTTTTTAAGATTTGGATTGGTTGCCATATCAACCAGGGTGCACCCGGGATCCAAACAATTTAGCGCTCTCTGAAAATATTCAATAGCCGCAGAATAGTCATCACTCCTTCCATAATTTGCACCAAGATTAACATAGCACTTCGCAAGCCCCAACATCGATTGGTAACTTGCCTGAGCGTCAATACTCGCTTTTTTTGCCCATTCTATTGCCTTTAAGAAGTAAAATCTGGCACTGTCTGTATTTTTTATGGATTGGTAGCAATTTCCGATTCCGCTATATACGGCAATAAATTCTTCGCTTTTAAGATGTGGGATTTTCTTTTTTTCCGCTAATGATTTCATGAACCAATTTCTCGCTCCGGGAAAATCATTCCGACGGCTGAATAGAACCCCCAACTCACTTAATACCTGAGCTTTTTCCTGATTCTTTCCCAGATCTGTATAGATTGAAAGTGATTCTAACAGGGCAGATTCTGCTTTTTTGTTCGAAATGTCCAGTTCCGATAATACATTGCTCAGGTAGAATAAAGATTCAGCCAAAATAGCTTGTCGGTTGATTTTGCGGTTCAAACTAATGGCCCGCTCAAAATTTAATGATGATTCAAACAGGTCTCCGGTTTTTTTATACATTCTGGCTAATGACCCATAGGACTCTGCCAGGAGCAATTGATTCATCCGCCCTTCTGCAGGCCTTGCGGAAATGGAGGCTAGCAAGCAATCAGCTGCCTGATTGTGTAAACCACTATATGCTAAGAAGAGAGAATTATACAATAGCTGATTCGCAAGGATCACAGGGGTTTCAGGTTGATTGGTACGGTACTTAGTATAGTTCATGTAAAAACCTTCTGCAACTGAAAATGGCATACTATCTGATAGAGCTCTGAATATCGCGGCCTCAAACCACAACTCGGCAAAACCAACGTTATAGAAGGATTGGCGCAGTGTGAGAAATTTTGCCAGGCTATCAGCAGCCTCTTTTCTCTTTCCCTGAAAAACCATCTGGTATATTTTGCTCGTATCGACGAAATCGGAGAGCCCTGAAGCACTCGCACCTAGAGGTCTGTTCAAGTATAACCAAGAGGCAAGAATAAGGAAAAACAAAAATCTGAGCACTTTCATCAACATTTTTCTTCCGTTCACAAGAATTGCAAAGGTATAATATTATACATTGAACCTTTTGATGGCTCAGTAGTGGCATTTGTCAAAAAGATAGAATAATTGAAAAATAATTCGAAAAACCGGGTTACCTTTGAACCGTTAAAAAGATTAAACAATGGGCTTGGTGACGCTCTGTAATTACAAAACATAGAATATCATGAAAAAGAAAATTTCGGCACTCCTCCTATTAGGAGTTATTTCATTGGTTACAATGGGGTTTAGGCCACAATTTACCAGCACTGATTCGGCTGGTACTACCACATTATCCCTTGTTAAGGGCAGTCTTACTATTGCGGACAGAAAGTATTGGGATGTAGTGACCTTTGGTATATCTGGTATGGATGTTGAACAATATGTATCCTACGTGGAGGTACTTGATTATAAGGGGCGCTTGGTCGACGTGATTTATGATCCGGACCAACTTAAGTCGCTAGCAGGTGTCGAGTGGTTCAAGATCGATATGGGCGATTACAAGATGTTCAAGGAATTCTACCTTCGGGTTCATATTCTTGGAGGTTCAGGTGGCCCTATAACTGTTTCAAAACTGGCTGTTGCTAAGCAAGGTGCTCCAATTGATCCTGAGGAGACAATAATTATTGTAAAGTTCCCATAACCTGTATCATTATCATATGTTAATATATAGTCCCGGTCATCCGGGACTTTTTTTTTATAAATTTTGCATTAGGGTTCGTTTTTCTAAAATAAAATTTTACCTTTGCAGACCAATTTGTTAAAAACAAGTGGGATTAAAAAAAGCTCATAATGCCTACGATACAGCAATTAGTAAGAAAAGGAAGAATCAGTAAGAATGAGAAGAGCAAAGCTCCGGCTCTAGATTCTTGTCCACAGCGCCGCGGAGTTTGTGTCAGGGTTTATACTACCACTCCGAAGAAGCCAAACTCTGCCATGCGTAAAGTTGCCAGGGTGCGGTTGACAAACCAGAAGGAAGTTAACGTTTATATCCCTGGTGAGGGTCATAACCTTCAGGAACACTCAATTGTACTGGTGCGTGGGGGAAGGGTTAAAGACCTTCCTGGTGTTCGTTATCACATGGTAAGAGGTACCTTGGATGCTGCCGGTGTTGATGGCAGAAAACAGAGAAGATCAAAATATGGTGCCAAAAGGCCTAAAAAATAGTGTGTTACAGTAAGTAAATTTCCCCATGAGAAAAGCGAGAGCCAAGAAAAATATTGTACTTCCGGATCCCAAATTTGGTGATGCCCGGGTCACACGCTTTGTGAATGATTTAATGTATAGCGGGAAGAAAAGTATAGCTTTTGCCAGTTTCTATAATGCATTGGAATTGGTTGCAAAGAAAACACAAGACAGTGGAGTAGCTCCCCTTGATGTTTGGAGAAAAGCGCTTGAAAATATAACACCTGCTGTTGAAGTAAAGAGTCGCAGAGTTGGTGGAGCAACTTTTCAGGTTCCGATGGAAATCCGGCCAGACCGGAAAATTTCAATCGGTAACAAGAACCTGATCGCCTTTGCAAGAAAACGTTCCGGGCGGTCGATGAGTGAGAAATTAGCTGCAGAAATTGTAGCTGCATTTAACGAAGAAGGCGCAGCTTTCAAGAAAAAAGAAGATACGCACAGAATGGCCGAAGCAAACCGGGCATTCGCGCATTTCCGGTTTTAACCGGAGCAAAGTTCTTTGACACGTTGGGATGGCACTAGATCTCTCTTATACCAGAAACATCGGTATAATGGCGCATATTGATGCGGGAAAAACCACTACTACTGAGCGTATTCTGTTTTATACCGGAATTAATCACCGGATGGGAGAAGTTCATGACGGTGCTGCAACTATGGACTGGATGGTACAGGAGCAGGAAAGAGGCATTACAATAACCTCTGCTGCAACAACAACTTGGTGGAAGTATGATGGACAGAACTATAAATTTAATATTATAGATACCCCTGGACATGTAGATTTCACTGTTGAAGTAGAAAGGTCACTTCGCGTGCTCGACGGAGCAATTGCTGTTTTTTGCGGCGTTAGCGGGGTAGAACCTCAATCGGAGACAGTCTGGCATCAAGCAGATAAATACAAGGTTCCCAGAATCGCTTTTGTTAATAAAATGGACAGACCGGGTTCTGACTTTATTGGTGTACTGAATGAAATGAAAGAAAAGCTGGGGGTAAAACCTCTGGCAATTCAATTACCGATCGGGTTAGAGGATAAGTTTGTTGGAGTTGTCGATTTGATTCAAAACCACGCATTGATTTGGCCGATGAATGACTCCCTCGGAGATCACCCTGAAATTCTTCCGATACCGGAAGATATGAAGGAACAAGCTGAGGAATGGAGAAATTCTTTGATTGAAACGGTTTGTGAAACAGATGACTTATTATTAGAAAGGTTCTTCGAAGACAAAGAAGGGATCCTTGCAAATGACTTGTTGATTGCTATCAGAAAAGCTACTCTTGACAGACTCCTTATTCCTGTACTTTGCGGTTCAGCATTCAAAAATAAGGGCGTGCAGCCTCTGCTTAATGCAATTGCTGCTTTTTTACCTGGGCCACTTGATGTTGGAGCTGTTCAGGGATTCGATCCTTTGACAAAACACAAAGTAACCAGAGAATCTGATTCAAACGCCGCATTCGCAGCACTCGCTTTTAAAATTGCTACTGACCCATTTGTTGGCCGTTTGGCTTACTTAAGGGTTTACTCCGGGACGATCCAATCGGGAGCCACTGTTTTTAACATGCGAACCGAGAAAAGAGAAAGGATTACCCGACTTTATCAAATGCATGCAAATAAACAGAATCCAAGAGATCAGATAGAAGCTGGTGATATTTGTGCAGCTGTTGGTTTCAAAGACATTAGAACAGGTGATACTCTGTGCGATGAAAAACATCGTATCATACTGGAGTCAATCAATTTTCCTGAACCTGTTTTGGGAATGGCTGTAGAGGCTAGAACTCAAGACGAAATGTCGAAAATGACCGAAGCACTTCAAAAACTAGTTGAAGAAGATCCAACTTTTAGAGTTAGAATTGATGAAGAATCTGGTCAGACTGTACTAAGTGGTATGGGTGAATTGCATTTAGAGATTATTCTGGACAGACTTAAAAGAGAATTTAAACTCGACATTAATAAAGGACTTCCACAAGTAGCCTACAAGGAATCGATCCGTCAGGAAACAGAAATTCATACTATTTTTAAGAAGGATACCGGTGGGCGAAATCTTTTCGCTGAGATCCGGGTAAAAATATCTCCTGATTCAAAAATAGTTGGTTTGGCATTTAGCTCAGAACTGAAACCTGAACAAATACCAAATTCATACGTTTCTGCTGTGGAACGAGGTTTCAAAAATGCTATGAATAGTGGTGTTTTAGCTGGGTTTCCATTAAACCGGCTAAAGGTTACACTTGTTGGTGGTACTTTTCACCCGGTTGATTCTGATGAGCTTTCCTTTGAAATAGCTGCTCAAAAGGCTTTTCGTGAGGGTTGTGAGAAGTCACACCCTGTGCTTCTGGAACCTATCATGAAGCTTGAAGTCGTTTCTCCTGAAGAATTTGTGGGAGATGTAATTGCTGATCTCAACAAACGGCGTGGACAAGTCACCGGTATGGAAAATAAACCCGGCGGACGTATAGTTAAAGCTACTGTACCTCTTTCTGAGCAATTTGGATACGTAACAGTACTAAGAACCTTAACTTCTGGTCGTGCAAGTTCAACAATGGAAGTATCACATTTTGAAGAAGTACCTCGTGAAATTGCCATCGCCGTGTTAAAAAAAGTATTTGGACGAGTGGATTTATTGTAGATAAATATAAATAGGAATGAGTCAGAAAATTAGAATTAAGTTGAAGTCTTACGATCATAATTTGGCAGATAAATCTGCTGAAAAAATCGTAAAAACGGTAAAAAGTACCGGTGCCGTTGTTAGCGGCCCAATACCGCTTCCTACTCATACACGGGTGTTTACTGTTCTGAGATCAACTTTTGTTAACAAGAAGTCAAGAGAACAATTTCAGTTGAGTTCGTACAAAAGACTGATTGATATCTACGGGTCAACAGCTAAAACAATCGATGCCCTCATGAAATTGGAGCTGCCCAGCGGAGTTGAAGTTGAAATAAAAGTATAATAAAAAGAGCTAATAAAAATGCAAGGCTTAATCGGGAAAAAGATCGGGATGACTTCAGTTTTCGCTGCCGATGGGAAAAATGTTCCATGCACCGTTATTGAAGTGGGTCCTTGTGTGGTTACCCAGATCAAAACCCATGAAATCGATGGGTATGAAGCTGTGCAGGTAGCCTTCGACGATAAAAAGGAGAAGAACACCCCAAAACCGATGTTGGGTCATTTTAAAAAGGCCAACACCACACCAAAAAGAGAAGTTGCTGAATTCCAAAAGGACAACGGCGAAGTTGTGAAACTAGGAGACGTGATAACAGTTGACACTTTTAGTAATGATCGCTGGGTTGACGTCACGGGTATAACAAAAGGAAAAGGGTTCCAAGGGGTTATTAAGCGCCATGGATTCGCTGGAGTGGGAGATAGTACACATGGGCAGCATAATCGCTTACGTGCACCAGGTTCTCTCGGAGCATCTTCCTATCCAAGCAGAGTTTTTAAAGGGATGAGAATGGCAGGTCACGACGGCGTAAATAGTGTTAAACTGCTTAGTTTGCAGATCCTGAAGATTGTTCCGGAACATAACCTTATGATCGTGAAAGGTTCAATACCGGGAGCAAAAGGTTCATACGTAATAATTGAGAAGTAATGAAATTAGCAGTATACAAAACCTCTGGTGAAGTAACCGGGCGAACAGTGGAGCTGCGTGACGATGTTTTTTGCATCAGTCCGAATGATCATGCAATTTACCTGGATGTTAAACAGTTTATGGCGAATAAGCGCCAAGGAACACATAAATCCAAGGAACGCAACGAAATTCAGGGAAGTTCCAAGAAGATAAAGAAGCAGAAAGGTACTGGCGGAGCCAGAGCTGGTAACATAAAATCACCTCTTTTTAGAGGTGGTGGACGTGTTTTTGGTCCGGTACCACGAGATTACAGTTTTAAACTTAATAAAAAAGTTAAAATTCTTGCTCGTAAATCTGCTCTTACTTATAAAGCGCAAGGTTCTCAAATAGTGGTGGTTGAGGATTTTCTGATGGATTCTCCAAAGACCAGAACTATAGTAGAAATGCAACAAAACCTAAAATCAGAGAACAAAAAAATGTTATTGGTTTTAAATGAACCGAATAAAAACATATATTTGTCCTCTCGAAATTTGCAGGGTGTTAAAGTCATAATGGTCTCGGATTTAAATACTTATGACATTTTAAATGCTTCATCAGTAGCCTTCCTGGAGAGTTCGATAGAAGCTTTAAATGAAAATTTCGGACAATAAGAACTGGTAACTATGGACATTCTGATCAAACCGATTGTAACTGAGAAAATGACCGGGCAGACCGAAACCCTTAAGTGTTACGGCTTTATCGTAGACAAAAGGGCAAACAAAAATCAGATTAAAACTGCAATACAGGACATGTATGGAGTTGCAGTTGTTTCTGTAAACACGATGCGCTACGGAGGCAAAGAAAAATCAAGATTTTCCCGTACCGGAGTAGTTCGTGGCAAAAGCAGTGCTTTTAAGAAGGCAATAGTTTCCTTGATAGATGGTGATGTCATTGATTTTTACAGCAATATTTAATTAAGACATGGCAGTTCGCACTTTTAATCCCGTAACACCGGGGCAGAGAAAAAAGGTTATCGGAACGTATGAGGAAATAACTCATACAACTCCTGAGAAATCTTTGTTGAAGCCAGGTAAAAGATCTGGTGGACGGAACAATAGCGGCCGGATGACAATGAGGTATCTCGGCGGTGGTCATAAACAGATGTATCGTGTCATCGATTTTAAACGTGACAAAGATGGTATACCTGCAAAAGTTTCTACCATCGAATACGACCCAAACCGTACAGCTCGGATCGCTTTATTAGTTTACGCTGATGGGGAAAAGAGGTATATTATTGCTCCTAATGGCTTAAATGTTGGTCAGGAGTTAATTTCTGGAAGCGGTATAGCACCTGAGATTGGGAATAGTCTTCCCCTAGGAGAAATTCCACTTGGTACTATTGTTCATAATATTGAATTACGTCCAGGACAGGGTGGTGCTATTGCAAGAGGAGCTGGAACTTATGCTCAAATTGTTTCAAGGGAAGGTAGATATGCTATTGTTAAGATGCCTTCTGGAGAAACCAGACTTGTATTAGTTGCCTGTCGGGCTACTATTGGTACTGTTTCCAATTCTGACCATGGTTTGGAGAGTGACGGGAAAGCAGGTCGAGTTAGATGGCAAGGTAGACGGCCAAGAGTGAGAGGCGTGGTTATGAATCCTGTTGACCATCCTATGGGTGGGGGAGAAGGACGAGCTTCTGGCGGACATCCACGTTCTAGAAAAGGCTTATTGGCAAAAGGATACAAAACACGGCATCCTAAGAAGTCATCGTCTAAGTTCATTCTTGAAAGACGCAAAAAGTAACTGATAATAAACTACTGTATGAGCCGATCATTAAAAAAAGGTCCATTTATCGAATTCAGTTTGGAGAAAAAGATTCTGGCATTGAACGCAACCACCAAGAAGTCGGTTGTAAAAACATGGGCAAGAAGAAGTATCATCTCACCTGATTTTGTTGGACATACTGTTGCCGTTCATAATGGGAATAAGTTTATTCCGGTTTACGTTACAGAAAACATGGTAGGGCACAAACTCGGGGAATTCGCTCCAACGCGTATTTTTAGAGGACATGCCGGAAACAGGAAAAGATAAAAACAAAGAAAAATGGGATCCAGAAAGCAAGAAGCGGCAAATCGGAATAAGGAAGAGCGGAAATTATTATTTCTGGCTGCTTTGAATAATAATCCGACCTCCCCGCGTAAGATGAGGCTGGTTGCCGATATGATCCGGGGAATGGAAGTAAAGCGAGCATTAGATGTTTTGCGATACAACCCTAAGGAAGCCTCCCGGAAATTAGAAAAGTTGCTTATGTCTGCTATATCAAATTGGCAGGCAAAGAATGACGGAGTTCGGATAGAAGACAGTCATTTGTATGTTAAGCAAGTATTTGTGGACTCGGCACGAATTCTTAAAAGATTACGCCCTGCACCGCAAGGTCGTGGACATCGGATCAAAAAACGTTCCAACCACGTAACAATTTATTTAGACAGTCTTAAACAAGTCGAAAAAACGGATGCATAGATGGGACAAAAAGTAAACCCGATTAGCAATCGCCTGGGAATTATAAAGGGGTGGGATTCCAACTGGTATGGCGGCAATGACTTTTCTGAAAAATTGGTTGAGGATTATAAAATCCGCGAATACCTTAACGCCCGGTTGGCCAAGGCTAGTGTATCAAAAATAGTAATTGAGCGAACTTTAAAGCTTATTACCATAACTGTTAATACTGCCCGACCAGGGATTATTATCGGGAAAGGTGGCCAGGAGGTCGATAAGCTGAAAGAAGAACTTAAGAAGATTACCAGCAAAGAGGTACAGATTAATATTTTCGAGATAAAGAGACCTGAAATGGACGCAGTGATTGTTGCTGCTAATGTTGCAAGGCAACTCGAAGGTAAAATTGCCTACCGGCGTGCGATAAAAATGGCTATTGCTTCTACAATCCGGATGGGTGCAGAAGGAATTAAAATTCAGATATCCGGTCGATTAAATGGAGCTGAAATGGCGAGGTCTGAAACGTATAAGGAAGGCAGAATTCCTTTGCATACTCTTCGTGCTGACATCGACTATGCATTGGCAGAAGCGCACACTAAAGTTGGCACCACAGGAATAAAAGTATGGATTTGTAAAGGTGAAATCTTTGGGAAACGTGACTTGTCACCGAATATTGGAGCAAAAGCTCCTCGTAAAGGGTTTAAAAAAAGAAGAGGTTAATATCGTCTGAATAATTACAGATTGTCATGTTACAACCGAAAAAGACTAAGTACAGAAAACAGCAAAAAGGAAAGATGAAAGGTAACTCTCAAAGGGGTAACCAATTAGCTTTCGGATCATTTGGAATTAAAGCTTTAGAAACCTGCTGGATGACCGGTAGACAATTAGAAGCTGCACGTGTTGCTGTTACACGCTATATGCAAAGGCAGGGACAAATTTGGATTAGGGTTTTTCCTGATAAACCGATAACCAAGAAACCTGCTGAAGTACGTATGGGTAAGGGGAAAGGGGCTCCCGAAGGATTTGTAGCTCGAGTTACTCCTGGCAGAATTCTTTTTGAAGCTGAAGGTGTTTCTTTGGAACTTGCTCAGGAAGCACTTCGACTTGCAGCTCAGAAACTGCCAGTTAAAACTAAATTTGTTATCAGGCGTGATTTTGTTGAAGACTCAAACACTGAATAATGAAAAACGTAGAGATTCGTGAACTAACGGCCAAGGAACTTAACGAACGGATTGATACCGAAAAAGGTAATTTGGTTCGAATGAAAATTAACCACACGGTTTCAGCTCTTGACCATCCTCATCATATCCGCGATACCAGAAGAATGGTTGCTCAACTGAAGACCGAATTGCGCAAGCGGCAAGAAACCGATAATAAGAAAATCCAATAATTATGGAAGTTAATAGGAACTTGCGTAAGGAACGCACGGGAGCGGTTGTAAGCAATAAAATGGAAAAAACCATTGTAGTTGCTGTCAAAAGAAAAGTTAAGCATCCGATTTATGGGAAGTTTGTTAACAAGACAACCAAATTTGTTGCTCATGATGAGGAAAATACCTGTAAAGAAGGAGATTTGGTAAAAATCATGGAAACCAGACCTTTGAGCAAACGGAAAAATTGGAGATTAGTTGAAATTATTGAAAGAGCTAAGTAACAATGATACAGCAAGAAAGTCGCATGATAGTGGCCGATAACAGCGGAGCCAAAGAAGTTTTGTGTATCCGGGTTTTAGGCGGGACAGGAAAAAAATATGCTACTGTAGGAGATAAGGTTGTTGTCACGGTTAAGTCTGCATTACCTGGTGGTGAGCTAAAAAAAGGAACTGTTTCAAAAGCAGTTATTGTTAGAACATCAAAGGAAATTCGTAGAAACGATGGATCTTATATTCGGTTTGATGATAATGCTTGTGTTCTCTTAAATGCAACTGGCGAAATTCGCGGAACTCGTATCTTTGGCCCAGTTGCTCGGGAACTTCGTGAAAATTATATGAAGATTGTTTCTTTAGCTCCTGAAGTGTTATAATAATAAAGCACAGACCATGCAAAAAAAAATGAATATTAAAAAGGGAGACACCGTTATAGTGATTGCGGGTAACTCTAAGGGTCAACAGGGCCGTGTGCTGGAAGTAATCCGGAAAAATGACAGAGCTTTAGTTGAAGGGGTTAATATGCTTTCCAAGCATACAAAAGCCGACAAAAACGCTCCGCAAGGAGGGATTATCAAAAAGGAAGGTCCAATTCATGTGTCAAATTTAATGCTATTAGATCCTACTTCAGGTAAGCCGACTAGAATTGGACGCCGGGTTGGTATTAATGGTAAATTGGTACGATATGCCAAAAAATCTGGAGAGGAGATTAAGTAATGAAATACACACCTAGTCTTAAGGTTAAGTACCAACAGGAAATCATTCCTGCCATGACAAAAGAGTTTGAGTACAAAACGGTCATGCAAGTTCCTCGTCTAGAAAAGATTGTAATTAATCGTGGAGTTGGAAAAGCTGTTGCCGACAAAAAATTAATTGAAGTTGCTCAGGAAGAATTAAGTGCTATTACTGGCCAAAAGGCAGTGCAAACACTTTCCAAGAGAGATATATCCAACTTTAAGCTTAGGCAAAAAATGCCTATTGGGGTTAAAGTTACACTTAGGAGAGAGAAAATGTATGAATTCTTGGAAAGGCTTATTGCTGTTGCACTTCCTCGCATTCGTGATTTTAATGGCGTTGCTGCTAAATTCGATGGACGAGGGAATTATACACTTGGCATTACCGAACAGATAATTTTCCCCGAAATTGAAATTGATAAAATTCATTCGATGATTGGAATGGAGATAAGTTTTGTTACGACAGCCAATACCGATGAGGAAGGATTTGCCCTTCTAAAAGAATTCGGAATACCTTTTAAATCAACTAATAAGAAATAGGGATGGCAAAAGAATCCATGAAGGCTCGCGAAGTAAAGCGGCAGAAAATGGTTGAGAAATTTGCTGAAAAGCGTGCCAAACTTAAGGCCGAAGGTGACTATATTGCACTGAGTCAACTTCCAAAGAATTCCTCAAAAGTAAGATTGCATAACCGGTGTAAACTAACCGGAAGACCTAAAGGTTATATGCGTCAGTTTGGAATAAGTCGTATCTCTTTTCGAGAGATGGCTAGTAATGGTCTCATTCCGGGTATTAAAAAAGCAAGTTGGTAATTTAATTATTTAGATAAAAATGACTGATCCTATTGCAGATTACCTGACGCGAGTGCGTAATGCGATTATGGCCAAACATAGAGTGGTTGAGATTCCTGCTTCAAATTTGAAGAAAGAAATGACCAAGATATTATTCGAAAAGGGCTATATTCTTAGCTATAAGTTTGAAGATGATGATAAGCAGGGTATTATCAAGATAGCTCTGAAATACCATCCGATTTCAAAAGTTTCAGCGATCAAGAGCTTGAAACGTGTGAGCAAACCTGGTCTTCGGAAATACAGTGATGTTGATAATCTTCCGAGAGTACTGAATGGTATGGGAATTGCCATACTTTCTACATCAAGAGGTTTGATGACTGAAAAAGAAGCCCGAAGGGAAAATGTGGGCGGTGAGGTTATTTGTTTCGTTTATTAAAAAAAGTATTCTACGATGTCACGAGTTGGAAAATTGCCCATATCTGTACCATCAGGTGTAACAGTGAAAGTTGACAATGATAATCTTGTAGAAGTCGGTGGTCCGCTGGGTTCCTTAAAGCAGCAAATTGATCCCGATATTACAGTTAAGATTGAGGATGGAGTAATTAATGTTTTACGGCCAACAGAGCAAAAGAGGCATCGTGCATTGCATGGCCTGTATAGAGCTTTAATACAAAATATGGTTACAGGTGTTTCAAAGGGATATGAGATTAAGCAAGAACTTGTTGGAGTGGGTTATAAGGCAACCGCTGAGGGACAGATTCTTGAGTTGCACTTAGGATTTTCGCATCCTTTTGTTATCCAACTCCCACCTGAAGTTTCTGTTGTGGCTGTAACTGAAAGACGCAGTAATCCGATTATTACTCTTAAAAGTATTGATAAGCAGTTAATAGGCCAGATTGCAGCAAAAATTAGGTCGCTTAGACCACCAGAACCATACAAGGGTAAAGGTGTTAAGTTTGTCGGTGAAGCACTACGCCGCAAATCTGGGAAAGCAGCTGGTAGCTGATGCCAGTTAATTATTAAAAAATTATTGATAAATATATACGAAATGGCTTTTTCAAAGCGTGAACGCAGACTAAAGATCAAGAACAGGATTCGTAAGGACTTATCCGGTTCTACGGAAGTGCCACGACTTTCCGTATTTCGCAGCAATCGTCAGATTTCTGTGCAGGTGATCAATGATCTAACTGGGATGACATTGGTATCAGCTTCTTCGTTGGAGAAGGTGATTGCAGAGAAAGAAAGTGTTAAGAAAGTTGATCAGGCGAAATTAGTTGGTAAACTTATTGCCGAAAAGGCATTGGCCAACGGAATTAGCAAGGTTGTTTTCGACCGGAATGGGTATTTATATCATGGTAGGGTTAAATCGTTGGCAGACGCAGCCCGTGAAGGTGGGCTTAAATTCTAAGAAATATGGCTACTAGCGTACGTAAGGTAAAAACAAGTGATCTTGAATTAAAGGACCGGTTGGTTGCGATCAATAGGGTAACTAAGGTGACCAAAGGGGGACGGAATTTTAGCTTTTCTGCCATTGTTGTGGTAGGAAATGAAGATGGAGTGGTTGGATGTGGTTTGGGAAAAGCCAATGAAGTAACTACTGCTATTGCAAAGGGAGTAGAAGCTGCGAAAAAAAATCTAATCAAAGTACCTATCATTAATGGCACAATTCCTCATGAACAGATTGCAAAATTCGGGGGGGCAACTGTATGGTTGAAACCTGCCTCCGGAGGAACTGGAGTTAAGGCTGGGGGGGCTATGCGTGCTGTTCTGGAGAGCGTGGGAGTTCATAACGTCCTTGCTAAGTCGAAAGGATCTTCTAACCCACACAACCTTGTCAAAGCTACAATGAAGGCTCTGGTGGAAATGCGGGATGCTCTTACTGTTGCTCAGCACCGCGGGGTTTCCCTTGATAAAGTTTTTAATGGTTAACCGGATTTATTATTGAACCATGGCTAAAATTAAAATAACTCAAACAACAAGTAAAATCCACACGACTGAGAGGCAAAAGAAAACTCTTCAGGCCCTTGGATTACGGAGGATGCATGCTACTGTTCTAGTAGAAGCTACACCACAGATAATGGGTATGGTTGGTAAAGTACAACATTTGGTTACAACTGAGACAACCAAGTAATTAATTAGTTAGAATTAAATCCAATGGAATTACATAATCTCAAACCAGCTGAGGGATCGGTTCACCGGGAGAAAAGAATTGGCCGTGGTCAGGGATCTGGACATGGCGGTACCTCAACTCGCGGACATAAAGGAGCAAAATCACGCTCGGGCTACTCGAAAAAAGTAGGATTCGAGGGCGGACAGATGCCTATACAGCGTCGCTTACCCAAATTTGGCTTTACTAATATCAATCGTAAGGAATTTAAGGGTATTAATATTGGTACACTGCAGATGGTGGCCGAGAAAATGAGTCTCACACTTATTGATGTTGAAACTTTGATCTCAGTTGGGCTTGCCCGCAAAAGTGATAAAGTGAAAATTCTCGGCAATGGTACTCTTACCATGAAACTTGAAGTTAAAGCACATGCATTTTCAGAGTCTGCGGTGAAAGCGATTGAAGGTCAGCAAGGAACCGCAGTAAAATTATAACCTGATGAAGAGATTTTTCGAAACACTGAAGAACATATGGAGGATTGAAGACCTCCGCGCACGGATTCTTACAACTTTGGGTCTCGTGCTTGTTTATCGGCTCGGTAGTTTTGTTGTTTTACCTGGCATAGATCCAACCCAGCTTGACGCTCTTAAGCGCCAAACTGCAGGAGGACTCGAGGGCTTACTAGACATGTTTTCCGGCGGCGCATTTTCCAATGCATCCATTTTCGCATTAGGTATTATGCCTTACATTTCAGCATCTATTGTTGTCCAGTTGCTGACAATTGCTATCCCATATTTCCAACGGTTACAGAAGGAAGGCGAGAGCGGAAGAAAGAAAATGAACCAGATTACTCGTTGGCTAACTGTTCTTATTACTGCTGCACAAGGACCTAGTTATATTTATAATCTTCACGTACAACTTCCAGAAACAGCATTTATTCTGAAAGGTGCATTCTTTACTTTTTCATCAGTGACTATTCTTACGGCTGGAACACTTTTTGTTATGTGGTTAGGGGAAAGGATTACTGATAAGGGTGTTGGTAATGGGATTTCACTGATAATAATGATTGGAATTATTGCAAGGTTACCTTTCGCGCTTCTTGGTGAAGTAGCAACAAAGCTTGAACAGAAAGGTGGTGGAATGGTAATGATTCTTGTAGAGATTATTCTTCTGGTAATTGTCATTATGGGGGCAATCGCTCTTGTACAAGCAACCAGAAGGGTTCCGGTTCAATATGCTAAAAGAATTGTGGGGAATAAACAATACGGAGGAGTAAGGCAATACATTCCGTTGAAAATTAATGCTGCTGGGGTAATGCCAATTATTTTTGCCCAAGCTTTTATGTTTTTACCTATGATGGTTGGTCGGTTTAATACCGAGGCAGCTAGCAAATTCGTACAGACATTTGGTAACTATGAATCATTCTGGTACAATGTAACATTTGCTCTTTTAATTATCGCTTTCACCTATTTTTACACGGCAGTTACAGTTAACCCAACTCAAATGGCAGAAGATATGAAAAGGAACGGTGGGTTTATTCCTGGAGTTAAGCCAGGAAGAAAAACTGTTGATTTTCTTGATACTGTTATGTCACGGATAACGTTACCGGGTTCAGTTTTCTTAGCGATGATTGCCGTACTACCAGCAATTGCCAGACTGATTGGTGTGAATAGTCAATTTGCAGCTTTCTTTGGTGGCACCTCTCTTTTAATTCTTGTTGGTGTTGTGCTTGACACCTTACAACAGGTTGAAAGTCATTTGCTCATGCGTCATTACGATGGCTTGATGAAATCAGGTCGCATTAAGGGACGCACTGGTAGTGGTGCCTCTATCTAAATTGTATTGCGCGTTCTTTGTATGTTTCAATTAAAGTCAGACGAAGATGTTGAATTGCTTCGAAAGAGCAATCTGCTTGTGTCTGCCACTTTAGCAACAGTAGCCGGATTAATGAAACCAGGGATAACCACCTTGGAAATTGATAAGATTGCTGAACAGTATATTAGAGACCACGGGGGGGTACCAGGCTTCAAAGGTTATCAGGGTTATCCTGCAACACTGTGTATTTCAGTGAATGATGAGGTTGTTCATGGGATTCCTTCTCGTCGGATTCTG
>CAIXKO010000117.1 GCA_903919925.1 uncultured Bacteroidota bacterium
GATTTTACTTCGATAGGAATAGTTATTCCGTTGATGATAAATGCAGTATCGGAGGTATTTCGAAAGGCCTCTGCATAGGCTTCGATACCGAGAATATTTGATCCCGGAATATAGCCTTGTTTACCCATAATAGAATATCCGGCATGCTCATCAGGTTGAACGTTGTTAAAGGATTTTGACCGGAAGGCCAATACATCCGGAATCACCTTAACTTGATTATAATGGGTTAAAGTATCGGTAAAATCCTGAAGTTTAACTATTTCAGTTATCGAGTATTCTCCATGATTAAGGAATCCAAGCTCCACAGCAGAACCGGTAAACAGAGAGGAAGGAGGGCCGGAAACTGACCAGGACACGGATAAAGGATTACCGGTACTTTGGTCCGTCAAATCAATTTTGCGCTCTGGTACCACCCTGTTTTCGGTAATCGTATAAGCGGGATAATCTGAAACGACGATTGTTTGCTGCGAGGAATCTGATCCAAGCTCATTCGTCACCAACAATGTAACATGGTAAGTGCCTGGAGCGGGAAACTTTACCGCTGGCGGAACCCGGAGATTTGAAGATTCCGGAACACCATTTTCGAAGAGCCAGGTCCATGATTCGGGAAGACCAATGGACAAGTCTGTAAAATATACTTTCCGTCCAACCTGAATATGTGAGGGCCTGATAGTGAAATTGGCAATTGGTTTTCCTCCGGAGAATGGATCGAAGCCATTTAGAACCGACACGCCTGTTTGATCGGGATCGAGCCAGCATTTCAATTGTGCGATAGAGTCCGGGTATCGATCCCAGCTCACTGAAAATTTCTGAAAATAATCGTTGAAATTGTAGCTGCAGCTTGCATCGCCACCTGTGAGGTCTCCAACAATCCGGTGATCGGTATTAAACAGAGGCGAACCGGATGACCCACCCTCGGTGGTACCCACATCCCAGTTGCTGATTATCCAATGGGTATTAGTGTCATATCCACCGCCAAAATTTGCCGTAACGACTCTGCTGTAGCACTTCGAGATTTTTTTTGAATCACCGGATGGGTGATGAATACAAGTAACGGTATCGAGGAAAGATACAATTCGCCTGTCCCAACCGGCAAAAAATGGTTCATACGATTTTGGAGGAGCAGAACTCAATTCAACCAAACTGAAGTCCAATTTAGCCGTTGAGGCCAGTAGTTTGGAGCCCGATAAGGTATACTGAAGCGATCCGGTGCCGCTGCCGCAGGAGGGACGCTCATACCGGAAAAAAAACACTGTTTGCTGAGCCTGGCTTTCACTTCCGATGGTATGATTAGCGGTCAGCAACAGAGGCCTGCCATCGATTCTTGTATTGTTTATCAGGGCACCAGAGCAAAGCCAAACTCCACCCCGAATGAATTTCACAACTGCTTTTTTTTCTGTTTGCCAGTAAGTACCGGCCGGGCAGTTAATATCGACATTACAATCGCCTGAGGCTGGCTTGGTTGTTTCAGAGTTAAAGAAACCCTTGAAATCATGAGATACTTTCGATATTTCCAGGATTGGCAAAAACTCCGGGTTTGCAGGTAGGTTGAGTTCTACGGTAATTCGATCACCCGGTAAGGGCATGGTAGCTAAAACGCCCGAAGCAGTTTGGTTCTTAGAAGTAAAAGCTCCACGTACTATCTGATAATCCGGAGTATATAGGTAAAGACAGGCTCCTTCAGGCAAAACAAAGCAGCTGAAAATCAGATTCAACGAAAGTGCACCAGGTGAATAAAGGGTAAGGCGCCATATCCTGGATCCGTTATTAAGGGTTTCCCAGGTACCTTTTTGATTAGCATTCAACAGAATATCAAATGGGTATGCAAAAACCATTGCCTTTTCCCGGGAAGTAAGGGAGGAAAGATAGGTGCTGGTAACCTTGGACGACAATCCTGGAAAAGAAATGCCAGCCGGAGAAGTTTTCATTTTTAAATTCTGGCTCCACGGCTTCCCCGGAGATTCGATCTGGGAATACAGGAATATTGGCGTCAGAAAAGTAACAAAAATCAAAAGTGCTTTTTTCATGAATTCCCTATTATCGGAAACAGGGCAAAAATAGGATTTTTAGCGTCCGAAATCCGTAGACTAGTTGAAAACGATCTGGCTGGGTCCGATTCCAACTTCCAGCGAGTCGAGCACTACCCCATCCGATTGATAACGGAACAATAAGCCTGAGGTGGTGAAGGAAGGAGCGAATAGTGTATAGATCAAATCGGTTGAAGGATCAATGCCGAATCCGTATAGATTTTTGGAGATCAATGGCTTACTGCTGTTAGTGGCACTTAAACTAATCGAATAAATTCCACCTGCTTCCAGGTAAAATATCCTGTCCTTAGTTTTATTGATTCCTAGTCGTTGTGGCCAAAAATAGTCGCCCATGGATCCGATCGACACATTTTTTTTAAGTTTGCCCGATCCCGGATCCATCGCAATCAAAGATGATGAGGTTTCATAAGCAATTGTGAAATCGGAATTCCAAACAACTTTACCTTTGCAAAGAACCCAAAGCTGATTATCCTTGTCCAAAACTATATCAGAAGGATTTTGGCCAACCGTCCAGGTTGCAGTAACCTCATCTTTCGCTATATCAATAACGGTGATGGTGCTGTCGTTTCCCCATCCTCCGGAATTGGCAACCAAAACGGTTTTGTCAAAAAGTATCATCTTCTCCGGTCCGGAACCACAGGGAATCGTGTCGGTAATTTTAAGTGTAGCAAGATCAATTACATAAACCCGTCCCGCAAAATTCCCATCGGTGAGGTATCCTTTTTGATCATTGACCGCGAGAAAGAATCTGGGATACTCCAGTCCATTGATCACTCCGATAGAATTAAAGCTTATCAGATCAACAACTTCCACTTTTTGAGAATTGTTTACCACGATGAATGCTTTTTCTCCGGCAATGCCTACCGATTGCACAACATCACCGAGCGGACGGCCATTAACAGATTCAAAAACATGGTTTTTTACTGTTGATGAATCGGTATTAAAATAGCTGACGGAACCATTATTATTTCCAAAAGCGCCTTCATTGGTGATCAATGCCCCATGAAGGTATCCACTGTTAATTTCAGGATCTTGCTTTTCCTTGACACATGAAGTTAACAGGGTAATTCCGAGAAACAGCATTATTGTTAATGAATCCTTACTCATTGTTCTTGCTTTTTTGATTAAAAAAATAGTTGGCTGACAGGTAAAAAGATCGTCCTGGAGCAGGATAACCTCGTATCAGCTGGAATTGGGTGTTGAATAAGTTATTGGCGGTTGCCGATAAAATGATTTTGCTGGTTTTGGCAGAGAAGGTGTAACCCACGGAAAAATCGACCAGGTGATAGGGATCCAGATCCAGCCAGGAATCATGATCATCGGTAGTATATCGCCGTCCGGTATACTTATAACTGAGGTTAATCTCCAGCTGGTGCAGGTTGATGCCGCTCTGCAGCTTAAATAAATGGAGTGGAACGTAGGCTAACTGGCGTGAATTCCTTTTTCTTGATTCGGGCAGACTTCCGTCAAGGCTTTCAGTATAAGCATACATCATTTTGGCCATCAAGCCAAAGGATCCAATTTTCCATTTTCCTGACAAATCAAGTTCAGCACCCTGGCAAAGCACCTGTCTGATGTTTTGTGGCGACCAGTAGGTTCCTAGCGGGACCCACTGAATCCAGTTATTGATTTTTTGAAAAAACAGCATTGAGCTCATACTGATACTTGAATGTGAAGACATTGAAGTATCCCAGTTAAAGCCCAGATCATAACCTATACCAGATTCCGGTAGTAAATTGCGATTACCTCCAGGTTGCCAATACCGATCGTTCAAAGTTGGAAACCTGAACTTGTTTGATATCTGTCCCTTAACAGACAAGCCATTGCCAGGCAAATGATATTGAACGGCAGCAGAAAAAAGTGGTTTTGGTCCGGTCATGGAATAGAATACCTGCCGGTACGAAATATTGGCTGACAATTGCTTCACCGTGTATTTCAGCAGGCTGAAAATGGCACCTCTTGATTCATTAATAACCCCATTATAAGCCTCAACTTTAGCAGTTTGGTATTCATAATCAGCTCCATTTTCGAGAGTCAGGTTTGTTGACAAAAACCATCGGTAATATATACTCAGATAAGTATTGGAGGAGGTGATTCCAGACTGTTTGATGATTGAATCCGCTGCTATCAGTTTTTCCTTATAAAGCAAGCTGTCAATAAAGTAAGCGGCAACCATTTCAAGAGATGATTTACGGAACCACTTGGTAGCTCTTGCAAATTGCCGCATGCTTCGATCGGTTTGAAAGGCGGTAAACATCGGTGCTGAGCTCATGGAAGCCGGTAACTGTTTATTGCGGTTGTGCCACCAGGCACCATATTGAACGTACCAGTTTTTGGGCAGTCTCAAGAAAATGTGCTGTTGAACAGTCTGCATATTCATTGAGTCATTCAGCCGGTGCTCAACCGGATTTCCGGCTTTAAAGGAGTTTTGGTAACTGTAATTATTGGGGCTCGATTGGTAGACTCCAGACAGGTGATACTGGAAGGATTTGCTCCCGGTTTTTAGGTTGAGGCCTGATTTAAAATGATTCCAGGAACCAGCTTCTCCGCCGATATTAAGTGAAAACCGATTATCCCAGTCAGGGGAATTAAACAGGTTTATTGACCCGCCAAAGGTTCCATTTCCAAACAAGGAACCGCTTGCTCCGTAAGCGATTTCAATGGCATCGGCCATTCCACCGGATAACAGTGAGAGGTCGATGCTGCCGGTTGTAGGGCTGTTAACCGGTACTCCGTTCCAATTGAATTGGGTTTGTGAAGGAGCAGAACCTCTTAAGCGAATGGAAGCCAATGACCCCTGCCCCCCATATTGGGTGATATTCAGGTTGGTTTCACGAGCAAGGATATGCGACAAATCGTCGCCGAAGTATTTAGTTTTTAGCAGAGTATCGATTCTTACCGTGTGAAGATCATTGGCATACAAGCTTTTTCTTGAACCGGTGATCCGGACCTCATCTAACTGAATATCAATAGATTGAGCCGACAGCATAATTAAACTGCTGAACAAGCTTAGAACCAGGACCGAGGTCGTAAATTTGGTATCGTTCAAACTGTGCATGGCCTTAAGGTTTATTCCGAACCCATTGGTTAATATTTGCACAGGCAGGTCTTCTGACTTACTCCCTTCATCTGGCGCCTTCCCATTCCCTTTGGAACAGTGGCGGGATGCCAGAGCTGTTAACGGAGTTTACAGCAGCGGAAACTGTTCAGGTTTTACACCTGATTCCCTTTTGTTGTGGTAACCGGATAGTGACCACAAACCAGTGCGGTGTAAAAGTAATGATAATTTGTGCGATGAAAAAAGTATGCAACACAGAAAACTGTTCTATTTTTAAGAAAACAATTCTCGATGGATAATACTACTGTTTTTCAGCGCATTGAGTTTCTTAAAAGTGAATTGAACAGACATAATCACCAATATTATGTGCTGAATAATCCATTGATTTCCGACTTTGAGTACGACAAATTGATGCAGGAGCTCATCGGTCTTGAGCGGGATTTTCCGCAGTTTGCTGATGTTTTGTCTCCATCACAAAGGGTTGGTGATGATCGGAATCAAGAGTTTGTTCAGCGTGAGCACCGGGTATCCATGTTTTCACTTTCAAACACTTACAATGAGGGAGAAGTTATTGATTTTGATAGCAGAATTGCAAAATTGATAGAAGAACCCGTTGAATATGCATGTGAACTTAAGTATGAC
>CAIXKO010000118.1 GCA_903919925.1 uncultured Bacteroidota bacterium
ATACCAGCGATAAACTTTCTAGGATCAGTTTCGTCCAATAAATGGTTCTCTTTTGGAAGGGATTCTACAATATCTAAATACTCTTCCTCGCTTAGAAAATCATGTAATTTTACGCCATCAGCCTCCTTAATTCCAGCATTGATCACCACATATTTTTCATAATAAATGATTGAATCAAGCTTTTTTGAGGGTAATCCCAGCAGGTAGCCAATCTTATTCGGAAGGGAACGGAAATACCAAATGTGCGCAACCGGAACGGTTAGGGAGATATGTCCCATACGCTCACGTCTCACTTTCTTTTCAGTAACCTCCACCCCGCACCGATCACAAATTATCCCTTTATACCGAATGCGCTTGTACTTGCCGCAGTGACACTCATAATCCTTAACCGGTCCGAAAATCCGTTCACAAAATAACCCATCCCTTTCCGGTTTGTAGGTTCGGTAATTAATCGTTTCCGGTTTCAGCACTTCTCCGCTGGACCGTTCCAGTATCTCCTCCGGTGATGCCAACCCCAGGGCAATTTTGGTAAAATTCGTCTTTACCTTTGTTTCTTTCCTGAACGCCATAATATATAGAGTTCTATTGTTTACAAACCTGTATTAAATCAACTTAACACTCAATCCTAAGCCGCGCAATTCATGTAAAAGTACATTCAGCGACTCCGGGATACCTGGCATCGGAAGAGGTTCTCCTTTGACAATTGCCTCGTAAGCTTTTGCCCGGCCAATAACATCATCCGATTTAACCGTGAGAATCTCCTGAAGAATATGAGCAGCCCCGAAAGCTTCCAGTGCCCAAACCTCCATTTCACCAAATCGCTGGCCTCCAAACTGAGCCTTTCCTCCAAGTGGTTGCTGCGTAATCAGTGAATAAGGTCCAATAGAGCGTGCATGCATCTTATCCTCAACCATGTGGCCAAGCTTAAGCATGTAAATTATTCCTACTGTTGCCGGTTGGTCAAAACGTTCTCCAGAGCCACCATCATACAAATACGTACGACCGAACTTTGGAATACCAGCCTTGTCGGTATATGCTGAAATTTCGTCCAGAGTTGCACCATCAAAAATCGGACTCGCAAATTTCAATCCCAGCTCCTTACCTGCCCATCCTAAAACAGTTTCATATATCTGTCCCAGGTTCATCCTGGAAGGAACGCCAAGTGGGTTGAGTACAATATCTACAGGTGTTCCATCTTCAAGGAACGGCATGTCCTCCTGCCTGACGATCTTTGCCACAATACCTTTGTTACCGTGGCGTCCGGCCATCTTATCCCCTACAGTAAGCTTTCTCTTTTTTGCAATGGAAACCTTAGCGAGTTGTACAATTCCTGCAGGAAGTTCATCACCAATTGTTACATTGTACTTCTTCCTACGGTAATCTCCTTCAAGTTCTTTATATTTAATCAGGAAATTCTGAAGAAGCTCCCTGATCGTATCATTTTTGTCCTTGTCGGTCGTCCACTTATTCGGGTTTATCTGCAGAAAATCCATGCTCTGAAGAATCCTTAAAGAGAACTTTGTCCCCTTCGAAACGATATCTTCATTTAGATAGTTCTTAACTCCTTGAGAAGCTTTCCCGTTTATGAGGTTGAACAGTTTATCTACCAGAATGTTTGAAAGATCATCCACCTGACGCTTAAACTCCTGTTCGAATTTGTCAATCAGCGTTTTTTCAGCTGCCCGGATCTTTCGATCCTTCATACTCTTGGAAAAGAGCTTTTTATCGATCACTATACCATTAAGCGACGGTCCTGCTTTCAAACTTGCATCCTTAACATCTCCAGCTTTGTCACCGAAAATGGCGCGAAGCAGTTTCTCTTCTGGTGAAGGATCAGATTCACCTTTTGGAGTGATTTTTCCAATCAATATATCTCCCGGCCGGACTTCTGCGCCTACTCGTATCAAGCCATTTTCATCAAGGTTTCGAGTTGCCTCTTCACTAACATTTGGTATATCAGCTGTCAGCTCTTCCAAACCTCTCTTGGTATCACGCACCTCCAGAAGGTATTCATCGATGTGAACTGAACTGAAAAGATCCTCACGAACAACCCTTTCCGAAATAACAATTGCATCTTCAAAGTTGTAACCTTTCCAAGGCATAAATGCAACCTTCAGGTTCCGGCCAAGCGCCAGTTCTCCACTTTTTGTAGAATAACCTTCAGTTAGCATCTGATCTTTAACCAACCGGTCTCCCTTACGTACAACTGGTTTTAGGTTAATAGTGGTATTCTGATTCGTTTTATTGAACTTTGGAAGAATATAGGTTTTAACCTCATTGTCAAACCTTACAAACTTTTGATATTCATCACGATCATATCTGACAACAATGCGCTCTGCATCAGCATACTCCACAACACCATCTTCCTCAGCAGTAAAATGAATCCGGCTGTCTTGTATAACATCACCCTCTATTCCGGTACCAACAATAGGAGCTTCTGGATTAACCAGCGGAACAGCTTGCCTCATCATGTTTGATCCCATAAGCGCCCGGTTGGCATCATCATGCTCCAAAAATGGAATCAATGAGGCAGCAATCGAAGCAATCTGGTTTGGGGCAACGTCCATCAAATGAATATCTTCTGGAGCTGCAATCGGGAAGTCACCTTCAAATCTTGACTTAATACGATTATCGATGAATTTACCGTCATCATTCAATCTGGCATTAGCCTGAGCAATGATTTGACCCTCTTCTTCTTCAGCAGTTAGGTAAATAAGCCCATCTGGGTTAAGATCAACTACTCCCGAAGTTACCTTCCGATAAGGAGTTTCGATAAATCCTAGCTCATTGACTTTTGCAAACACGCATAATGAAGAGATCAATCCGATATTTGGACCTTCAGGGGTTTCAATCGGGCATAACCTCCCATAATGGGTATAATGAACGTCACGAACCTCAAAACCAGCTCTCTCTCTCGACAAACCTCCTGGTCCCAAAGCAGACATACGTCTTTTATGTGTCATTTCAGCTAAAGGATTGGTTTGATCCATAAACTGAGAAAGAGCATTGGTCCCAAAGAAAGAATTAATTACAGAGGAAAGTGTTTTTGAGTTAATCAGGTCAATCGGGGTAAAAACTTCATTATCACGAACATTCATTCTTTCCCTGATCGTTCTGGACATTCGTGCAAGACCAACTCCAAACTGAGCATATAACTGTTCACCAACAGTACGAACACGTCGATTACTCAAATGGTCAATATCATCAACATCAGCCTTTGAGTTAATTAACTGTATAAGATACTTAATAATACTGATGATATCCTGCTTGGTTAGAATCTTAACTTCCATTCCGATGTCAAGACCAAGCTTCTTATTAATCCTGTAACGACCAACATCACCAAGGTCATATCGTTTATCAGAAAAGAATAACTTGTCAATAACATCTCTTGCAGTAGCATCATCTGGTGGATCAGCATTCCTGAGTTGGCGGTATATATGGATCACAGCTTCTTTTTCAGAATTACATGGATCCTTTTGCAGCGTATTATAAATGATGGCGAAATCGGAAAGATTTGTATCTTCCTTATGAAGCAGAATTGATTTTGCGCCAGATTCTACAATCGCATCAACATGATCATTATCGAGTACAGTTTCCCGGTCAACAATAATCTCATTGCGCTCTATTGATACAACTTCACCTGTATCTTCATCCACAAAGTCTTCGATCCAGGATTTGAGCACACGAGCAGCCAATTTCCTACCTATAACCTTTTTAATAGCGGCTTTGGAAACTTTTATCTCGTCGGCAAGATCAAATATCTCAAGGATATCACGATCACCTTCAAAGCCGATAGCCCTTAAAAGAGTAGTAACAGGTAGTTTCTTTTTTCGATCGATGTAAGCATACATAACATTATTAATGTCAGTAGCAAATTCGATCCATGATCCCCTGAAAGGGATAACCCGGGCAGAATAAAGTTTACTGCCGTTAGCATGAGTACTTTGCCCGAAGAATACTCCGGGAGAACGATGCAGCTGAGAAACAACAACGCGTTCTGCACCATTAATAACAAAAGTTCCTCTGCGTGTCATATATGGCACTGTACCCAGGTAAACGTCCTGAATAACCATATCAAAATCCTCATGTTCAGGGTCGGTGCAATACAACTTAAGCTTGGCCTTTAACGGAACGCTGTAAGTAAGGCCACGCTCAATGCACTCCTCAATAGTATATCGCGGAGGGTCGATATAATAACCCAAAAATTCCAGGACGAAATTATTCCTTGTATCCGTGATAGGAAAATTTTCCTGAAAGACCTTATAAAGGCCTTCATTTTTTCTTTGTTCTGGAGTAGTTTCCAGTTGGAAAAATTCGGTAAATGATTTTACCTGAACTTCCAGAAAATCAGGGTATTTTAGCTGACTTTTTGTGGAACCAAAATTGATTCGCTGTGTGCTTTTTTGTGCCATCGACCAAAGAAGAATTAATTAAAGCGGGTATTGGAAACAACAGCAAAAAGGCTTAGAATCCCGGAGACCGGAATTCTAAACCTTGAGAATCGGGTATGGAAGAGTCGTTCTTACTTAATTTCAACTTCGGCTCCTGCTTCAATAAGTTGGGCTTTCAAAGCTTCTGCTTCTTCCTTTGTTACTTTTTCTTTAACTGCTTTTGGAGCAGCATCAACCAATTCTTTTGACTCTTTCAAACCTAGGCCGGTGAGTTCCTTAACCAGTTTTACAACTGCAAGTTTTGCACCACCCGGGTGTTTCAAGATAACATCAAATTCTGTTTTTTCCAGAACTACCGGACCTTCATCCGAGGCAGCCGGACCGGCATAAGCAACTGCAGCAGCAGCAGGTTCAATGCCATATTCATTTTTAAGGATACCAGCCAATTCGTTGACGTCCTTAACGGTTAGATTAACCAGTTCTTCAGCGAGCTTTTTTAAATCAGCCATTTTTCTATGATTTTACCAATGGATTCAACAATACATTATTCTTCTTTCTCAGACAGAGTCTTTACTAGCCCTGCCAAAATATGCTTACCTGATTGGAGTGATGACATCACATTATTCATCGGTGCCTGCAATTGTGCAACCAAGTCAGCAAGAAGTTCCTGACGGCTCTTAACTGCAACTAATTTTTCGATGAGGTTTTCTCCAACATAGACACATTCTTCAACATAGGCACCTTTGAGTTCCGGCTTTTTGTGCTTCTTGCGAAAGCTTTTAATCATTTTTGCCGGCTTGTTTCCCGTATCTGTAATCATAACAGACGTAGGTCCGTTAAGTATCGGGTACAATTCCTCATAATGCCCTTCGGCGCGTTCTAATGCTTTTTGAAGGAGGGTGTTTTTCACCACAAGCAACTTCACATCTTCTTTAAAACAGATTCTCCTCAAAGCAATTGTTTCACTTGCATTCAGTCCACCGATATCAGCAATATAAAAATGCTTTGCCTTATTTATCTCTTCGGTGAGCTGATTTACGATGACGTTTTTGTCTTCCCGTTTCATGATTTGAAAATTCTCATTTTAGGGTATTAAGCGTCAATTGACCTAGGGTCAATCGGAATTCCAGGGCTCATGGTACTTGACATATATATGCTTTTTACATAAGTACCTTTAGCGGCGGACGGTTTCAGTTTTAGAATAGTTGAAAGGAGTTCGCGGGCGTTATCCGCAATCATTTCAGGTTCAAATGAAACTTTCCCGACACCCGCGTGAACAATCCCGAATTTATCAACACGAAAGTCGATCTTACCTTTTTTTACATCGGTAATAGCTTTTCCAACTTCCATGGTAACAGTTCCGGTTTTTGGGTTCGGCATCAATCCGCGCGGACCGAGAATTCGTCCGAGAGGTCCGATTTTTGCCATGCAGGAAGGCATGGTAATGATCACATCAACGTCAGTCCAGCCGCCTTTGATCTTTTCGACATAGTCGTCCAAACCAATAAAATCGGCTCCTGCCTCTCTGGCTTCGGTTTCTTTATCCGGTGTGACAAGCGCCAAAACACGAATAACTTTTCCGGTGCCGTGCGGCAGGGTAACTACTCCGCGGACCATTTGATTAGCCTTCCTGGGATCAACCCCTAGCCGAACATCAATATCTACCGAAGCGTTAAACTTGGTGGTAGTAACCTGTTTTACCAGGCCTGATGCTTCTGTCAGGGTGTACAATTTTTCATCCTCGATCTTTCCGAGGACAAGTTTTCTGTTCTTGGTCAGTTTAGCCATGATAACTAATTAATTATAAGGCTGCATCACCTTTAATTGTTATTCCCATGCTCCGTGCTGTACCTGCGATCATTTGCATTGCTGCCTCAATTGTAAAGGCATTCAAATCATCCATCTTATCTTCAGCAATCTGACGAACCTGTTCTAAGGTTACTGAACCAACTTTTACACGATTTGGTTCTGCAGATCCCTTCTTAATTTTGGATACCTCGAGCAATTGAACAGCCGCAGGCGGGGTCTTTGTGACAAATTCAAAGGACTTGTCGCTAAAAACCTTTATCACCACGGGAATAATTTTTCCGGCTTTATCCTGTGTACGGGCATTGAATTGCTTACAGAAGTCCATGATGTTGACTCCCTTAGAACCCAACGCCGGTCCAACAGGTGGTGAAGGGTTAGCTGCCCCACCCCGGATCTGCAATTTGATGATTCCCGTTACTTCTTTTGCCATACGATTTCAAAATTTATTATATACACTCATACAAGTTCCGCATCAGTAACTTCCTGCGGTGAATCAAAACAGGGGGAAGCTTTTGGATCAATTAATTCCTTGGAAGCAAGAACCAATTGAAATCCCTATTCCTTTTCCACTTGCATAAAACTGAGTTCCAACGGCGTTTTTCGTCCAAAAATCTTGACGATAACTTTCAGCTTTTTCTTTTCATTATTCACTTCTTCAATAACTCCGGAAAAACTATTAAATGGCCCATCAACCACTTTAACTGCTTCTCCAACAAAGAAGGGAACATTC
Organism: uncultured Bacteroidota bacterium; assembly: GCA_903919925.1. Taxonomy (GTDB): domain Bacteria; phylum Bacteroidota; class Bacteroidia; order Bacteroidales; family UBA12481; genus UBA12481. The sequence continues at coordinate 6,931 of CAIXKO010000118.1, forward strand.
AGCTCTTCATCGGTTTCTGACAATTCATCAACCTTCCCTAATATCCGGTTGACTTCCGATTGTCTCATCGGAACAGCTATTCCTCCACGTTCTTCACCCAAAAAACCGATAACATTGGGTACGTTTTTTAAAATGTGGGGTACTTCACCAACCAAAACCGCTTCAATTAAAACATATCCTGGAAGATAACTTCTCTCTTTGGATACTTTTTTCCCGTTACGAATTTGGTAAATCTTCTCTGTAGGGATCAGAACCTGTGTAATGTAATCCTGTAGGTTGTGGTGAACAATCTCACTTTCAATATACTCTTTAACCTTCTTTTCCTTTCCACCAATTGCTCGAAGGACATACCACTTCTTCTCGTTCTGACTCATTGTTCGCCCAGATTAAAAAAACATGTTGTAAATGGCATGCATCACATTTCTGAACGAAAAATCCATTATCAATACAACCAGTGCAATAATCAATGAAGCAACCAGTACCACAATCGCTGAATTTTGCAATTCCGCCCATGTTGGCCAGGATACTTTATGTACTAACTCGTCGTACGATTCTTTAAAATAGGTCTTGACTTTCATTACTTAAGCGCTAAGCACGGATGGAGAGACTCGAACTCCCAACCTGCGGTTTTGGAGACCGCTGCTCTACCAATTGAGCTACATCCGTATGATAAAGGATAATCCGGCTGTTAACCGGATCATCCCTCAATATTTAATATTACTTAATAATCTCCACTACCTGACCTGCTCCAACTGTACGGCCCCCTTCGCGAATTGCGAAACGAAGTCCACGGTCAATAGCAACAGGCGTAATCAGGTGAATGGTAATGGTCAGGTTGTCACCTGGCATAACCATCTCAGTACCTTCCGGAAGAAGTATCTCACCAGTAACATCAAGAGTCCTGATGTAGAACTGTGGACGATACTTATTGTGGAAAGGAGTATGACGTCCACCTTCTTCTTTTTTCAGAATATAAACCTCAGCTTTTACCTCGGTATGAGGAGTAATTGATCCTGGTTTTGCAATAACCTGTCCACGACGGATTTCTTCCTTGTCAACACCACGAAGCAATAAACCAACATTATCTCCGGCTTCACCACGGTCAAGAATTTTACGGAACATTTCAACTCCGGTAACAATTGATTTACGTCCTTCTCCAAGTCCGATAATCTGAATTTCATCACCTGTGTTGACTACTCCGGTTTCAATTCTGCCAGTCGCTACAGTTCCGCGTCCCGTAATTGAGAAAACGTCTTCAACAGGCATCAGGAATGGCTTGTCAATAGCCCGTGGAGGAAGTTCGATCCAGGTATCAACAGCATCCATCAATTCGTATACTTTCTGAACCCACTCTGGTTCTTCATGCATAGCTCCCAAAGCTGATCCAAAGATCACAGGAGTATTGTCACCGTCAAATTTATAGAAAGTAAGCAATTCGCGGATTTCCATTTCTACCAGTTCCAGCAGCTCAGGATCATCAACGCTATCGCATTTATTTATGAATACAACGATTCTCGGAACGTTCACCTGGCGGGCCAGTAGAATATGCTCACGAGTCTGTGGCATCGGTCCATCAGTTCCGGCAACAACCAGAATTGCTCCGTCCATCTGTGCAGCACCCGTTACCATGTTCTTAACATAGTCAGCGTGTCCTGGACAGTCAACATGTGCATAATGGCGGCTCGCCGTTTGATACTCCACGTGGGCAGTATTAATGGTAATACCTCTCTCCTTTTCCTCAGGAGCGTTATCAATAGAATCAAAACTCTTAACATCCGCAAGGCCTTTTTTATTTAGGGCCATCGTGATGGCAGAAGTCAAAGTAGTTTTACCGTGGTCAACGTGGCCGATTGTACCGATATTGACGTGAGGTTTGTTCCTGTTAAATTTTTCCTTAGCCATGGCTACCTTTTTTTGTTCCGTTTATTTAACTAAAATAATGATTACACCTTAAACATCTGAGCCAACTACGGGACTTGAACCCGTGACCTCGTCCTTACCAAGGACGCGCTCTACCAGCTGAGCTAAGTCGGCTAATCTCTGAGCGGGAAACGAGATTCGAACCCGCGACCCTTAGCTTGGAAGGCTAATGCTCTACCGCTGAGCTATTCCCGCCGAACTCGTGGGAAGAGGAGGATTCGAACCTCCGAAGTCGTCAGACAACAGATTTACAGTCTGCCCCAGTTGGCCACTTTGGTATCTTCCCATACCTAATATTTATATAAGACTAAATTCGAGCCAATGGAGGGATTCGAACCCCCGACCAGCTGATTACAAATCAGCTGCTCTGGCCAACTGAGCTACATTGGCAAATTCAGTCTGAAAAAGCAAATAATTAAAGAACTCTCCCATTGCCAGTTTTGGGTCTGCAAATGTAGTGTATTGAAATCAGACATCAAAACTTTTAAGGAGTTTTTTTCTATCTGCTGGTTTTTTTACCTTTTTGCTTGGATAATTGACGTTTTAATGCCTCAATCGTCTGATCAATAGCCTCCTCAAAAGTTTTACATTGTTTTTTGGCAAACAAATCGGATCCTGAAACAAGAAGCCGGATCTCTGTGAGCTTATTTTCGGTGTTCTGGTTCTTATCCAAACGAAGGATCACTTCAGCTCCCAGTATTGTGTCATCAAACAAGCTGAGTTTGTTGACTTTTTCTTCGATAAAATCCAGAAGTTTCTGGTCAGCATCGAAATGCACCGATTGAATTTTAATAGTCATAATTATGTCCTCCTAAAATTTTAGTGATCAGGCTCGTGGATGAGCCTTTTGGTAAACTTGTTTCAACTTTTCAAATCCTGTATGTGTATAAACCTGAGTAGCACTCAAACTTGCATGACCTAATAACTCCTTTATCGCGTTCAGGTCAGCTCCTCTGTTTAAAAGATGCGTAGCGTAAGTGTGCCTTAGCACATGGGGGCTTCTTCTTCCTGCACTGGTTACCGTACCTAAGGCCATATTTACCACCCGATAAACAAACTTGCTGTAAACCGGATTTCCATTGTCCGTTAAAATGAAGAATTCCGACTCAAGTTGACCGAATGCCTGTTTTCTTGCAGTAATATATTGCCTGATAAACGTACTTAAAATCGATGTTACCGGGATAATCCGTTCCTTCTGCCGCTTGCCGAAAACTTTTATCTGACCCCGGACTAAATCAATATCAATGTCCTTAAGACCCGTTAATTCACTAAGTCGCATGCCTGTCCCGTACAATAATTCAAGAATCATTAAATTCCTGATGGAAGGAAAACCCTCCGGGACCAAAGCGCTACTCAGCAAATATTCCATCTGACTTTCTTCCATGAATACTGGTAAAGGTTTTGGGGCTTTGACTGACAGCAAGAAGTCCGCAGGGTTACTACTTAATAAACCTTCCTGCTGGCAGAATCGATAAAATCGACGAAGGGTAGTTGTTTTCCTGTTCACCGATTTTGCAGCCATTCCTTTGTCCAACATCGAGATCACCCAGCTTCGTATCTGCCTTGTGGTACATAGCGTTATGGAATTACCGGAACCGCATTCCTCAATAAAACACGAAAACTGCAATAAATCAGTCTTGTAGGATAGTAAAGTATTGGGAGAATAACGTTTTTCAGTCTCAAGAAACCGTAGGAACAAATCAACAGCATCACTCATGATCCGAAATCTTTACATAAATATAACAATAATTTGTAAAGATTGTTACGAATCACGAAAAACTGTTCTGTTTATTCGTTCTCTTCAGCTTGCTGCAGACCCTGCACATAGGCAGCACGGAGCAACTCCTGACGCCGTTTAATCGAAGGTTTAGTGAAAGCCTGACGTGCTCTTAATTCTTTAACCACGCCGGTTTTTTCAAATTTACGTTTGAATTTTTTGAGAGCCCTTTCTATGTTCTCACCTTCTTTTACGGGAATAATGATCATACGTTAATTCTTTTAATGCGTTCAGTCAACTGAAAATTGGACTGCAAAGGAAAACAAAAATCTTCATTTAACCAAAATCTTATCCCCTTTTAATAAAGAATCTCCGGCAACAATCAGGTAATGTGACAAACCAGCCCAAAGTGAGTCCGCCAAAACCCCGGCAGCCCACAATTCTCCCGGCGATCCTATTACCCCTTTCTTATCCCGAAACCTTACAATCGCCTTTACCTGCTCATATTCCAGATAAGGATGGGCGAGAAGTTCCTTAAACGTTGCTGTGTTAATATTAAGCTTGCGAATATGAGAAGTATCAATCCTGATTTGATTTATAAACCCTGAAAGCCGTGCAGAATCCATCCCATATACTTCCTTAAGCTGCTTGGAATACACAAAACCTCCAAGCATTTCTCTGTATTTGATGATCCTCCGGGCAAAAGCTGGTCCGATCCCTGTTAGCTCATCCAACTGAAGGCTGTCAGCCGAATTAATCTCAACCAATTTTGGCTTTTTATGCGATGGGATGCTTTGATCAACCGTGGAAAGCACCACCGTATCTCCTTTGGAATCTCCAACCATGGGACTCACCGCATAAGCCAATACCCTGATCAGGATAACTCCGAAACTCAAAATCAGAACGCCCCTCAATTCTGACCTGGTAAAAAGATACCGGTAAAAATTGGTCATATAAACCTCCTTTTACCGGTATTAGATGCGCTTCTAATGCATTAATGGAAAAAAACCTTCGACTTTTTTTATAAACAATAATTATTTATAAACGGTCGAGGCAATTCAGATCCTCAAAAGCCTGCTGTAATCTGGCAATCAGAGTCTTTTCACCCTCTCTCAAAATAACACGCGGATCATACTTCTTCTTGTTGGGTTTGTCAGTACCCTCCGGATTACCAATCTGAGTTTGTAAATATCCTTTGTTCTTTTCATAATACTCGCGAAGGCCGATCCAATAAGCCCATTGGGTGTCGGTGTCAATATTCATTTTGATCACACCGTATGAAATGGCTTCACGAATTTCTTCTTGTGTTGAACCTGAGCCGCCATGAAACACAAAATTGACTGGTTTGGGGCCGGTTGCCAGATTTGTTTCAATATAGTCCTGTGAATTCTTCAGAATTGCAGGATGCAACTTTACATTGCCGGGCTTGTAAACACCGTGAACATTACCAAATGAAGCCGCAATAGTAAACTGATCGCTAACTTTAGATAATTCGGTATATGCATAGGCTACATGTTCAGGTTGTGTATAAAGCAATGAATTATCTAATCCGGTATTATCAACACCGTCTTCCTCACCCCCGGTAACTCCGAGCTCAATCTCGAGCGTCATCCCTAGCTTGCACATCCGATTGAGGTATTGCTTGCAGATTTCAAGATTTTCAGAAAGGGTTTCTTCTGACAAATCAAGCATGTGAGAACTATAAAGAGGTTTCCCATGGCGTTGGAAATGTTTTTCACCCTGATCAAGCAGACCATCAATCCAGGGAAGAAGTTTTTTCGCAGCATGGTCGGTGTGAAGGATAACCGGGATACCATAGGCTTCTGCAACAGTGTGAATGTGGCGCGCACCTGAAATTCCGCCCAAAATAGCTGCTTCTTGTTTATCGTTCGGCAAACCTTTGCCCGCCCAAAATGAGGCACCACCATTTGAGAATTGAATGATAACAGGTCCTTTAGCAACACGAGCTGCTTCCAGAACGGCATTTACTGAATTGGTGCCTACAACATTAACAGCAGGAATGGCAAAGCTGTTTTCTTTGGCAATACTAAAGATTTTTTGAACATCTCGTCCGGTTACAACGCCCGGCTTTACAACATCAAGAATTTTCATGACCATTGATTTTAATGAATGCGCAAATATAAGGTAAGATGCGCGAATTCCATCAAAACGGATATCCGATTCCAAAGTTAAGCACCAAATCGCTCCATTGGTACTTCCGGTAGGAAAGTATCCACTGTGGACCACTCGGCGTACCAGGATCCCGAAGCTTTATTCCAAGGTCAAGACGACCAATAAAATAGGAAAGATCCGCACGAATTCCAAAGCCAGTTCCAACTGCTATTTCCTTCATGAAACTAGTTGCTTTGAAAACAGAGCCAATGCGATCATCCGAGGAGTTTATCGCCCAAATATTACCAATATCCAAAAAAATAGCTCCTTTAATGATGGAGAAAAGATCAAACCGATACTCAGCATTGGCCTCCAGCTTTATATCACCCAGCTGATTAGGATACAGACCTTTTTGATCATCCGGAATAACATATGTTCCGGGGCCAAGCGATCTTACTTGCCAGGCACGGATACCCGAGGACCCCCCGGAAAAATATTTCTTTTCAAACGGCATGGCATCACTATTTCCATAAGGATAGCCAGCACCGGCAAAAAAGCGGAAAGCCATTTTGTTGGTAGTATTTAACACCCAATGATAACGCAAATCGATATCCGCTTCAGCGTATTGCGAAAATGGCGTTTTAAACAATAGATAACCGTTTTCCGGTTTTTGCTTGTCGGTTAACCTATTGTAACCGTAGAAAACACTTCCAGCTATCTCCGGTCTTAATCGGATGTAAAAGAAACTCTTCTGCTTGTTGACCTCCTGATTTGAAAAAGTGTATGTATAGTTAAAAGCAGGTACCATGTGGGAGCGGAAACTATTCTCAACATAAGTACCTTTAATAATCTGGTAAAACTTATCTGACATCTGAGTAACGTTCACATAATTGAACTCAATAATATTTATTTGATGCCTTGATAAAGCTGACTTCCAGTTATAACCGTATGCAGCATTTGCTATGGTCCGGGTAAAATCGGGTCGCCGTTGATAGTTATAACTGAGGTTGACTGAAGCATGAGGTTTTCCAAAAACAGTTAGTTTTCGGCTGGATAACGGAATCCAGGATCGTGGAACTTCCAAACGGGCATCAACACCAAACTCAACCATTCTGTTAAAGTCTGAAACGGCATTTGCCAGAAATTCCACAGCACCCTTGAATTTCAGCTCAAAACTCTCCGCACCGTGAAGCAAATTTCGATTCTTGTAAATTAAGTTCCCGGCCATGCCAATATTGCCAGAGGAATATGTTCCTTCAAGGGCAACATCATATGATTGCCTGATCATCGGGCTTAATAGAATCTGGCAATTAAGTTTCTGTATAGAGTCTCCAGGGTTATCGGAGGGTATAAAATTCACCTTTATTTGTTTAAAATTCCGTAGGGAGCTGAATGATTCAATTGTTTTATCTACAAGGGTTTGATTGAAAAGGCTACCTGATTTGAAGGCAACTGAGGAATGAAGAATGCTTGGTTTGAGGCTGAGCTTATTTTTGAATACACAACTGGTTCCCTGGTAAACAACTGTGTCTGAAGAAGCTAAATAACTTTTGGGATCGCGCAGGTATTCTGCTGTGTTGAAATCTGTAATTATGTTGATTGCTCCAATTCGGTAAAGCGGATGAAAACTTAACTTTGTTGCGTCACTGACTGCATCTTTCGGATTTGCAATTCGCATCCATAAATCAACTTTATGGTTGCCTTTCAACGTATCCGCCTGAAAATAAACATATTCTCTCGAAAAACCATAATACCCCTGATCCCTGAGGTAATTTGATACACGCATCCTTTCAAGTCGTAATACCTCAAGATCATAACGCATACCCGGTTTCAGGAGAGATGATGAAGAATCTCTGTGAATAAAATTTCGTATTGCCTGATCAGTAACCATCTCAGGGTTTGTAAGTCTAACTTGATCAACAACATAAGGCGCTCCAAAATTAACCCGATAAGTTACACTGGCTCGCTTTCTCGAAAAAGTAATTGTGTCATCCACAATAGCGTCATAATATCCTATATTCTTTAGGTTATGCTTCAACTGGTTTATTGTTTCATTGGTTGCAGCCTGACTAAAGATAACCGGTTCCTCCCCAATTTCTCTCAACCAGTTGTTAAGCCCGTTTTTTTTGGCGGGGTTCGACAAATTGTAAACACCAAGATGAAACCGTAAAAACCCAAAAATCTTTTTATTCGGCTGCTGACGAAAATAATCCTCCAGATCCCGATCGGGAACATCGCCTCCTTTGGTTTCAATTTTGTTTGATTTCAGAAGGTATTGGCTTTCTGGAACATATCGTATTGGATTGCAGCTCAGAATAATAGTTCCCAAAATGGTCAAACAAAATCCTTGTGTGAGATAACAAACTGTGTTGTTTCGGCTGGTCATTTTTACAAAATTGTATCAGATTCCCAAATTATAAATTTAGTGTAAATTGCGAATTAACCATAAACGGAATGATTACCAAAGCGCAGATTCAATTTATCCGATCGCTGGAGCAAAAAAGAGCCCGGAATGAATCGGGGTGTTTCCTGGTTGAAGGGGAGAAACTGGTACGCGAAGCCCTTAAACTACCCAGCATCGGGAACTTTCAGGTAAAAGCAATTTATGGAATTGAAAGCTGGCTGGATTCCAATGTTTCAGAGTGGGCAGATTATAAATCTGTTGTTACACCGGTAACTTCCGGCGATCTTGATAAAATGAGTTCCCAGAAAACTCCCAATCAGGTACTGTCTGTTATTTACCATAGTCAAACACCTTCACCTGAATTCGATACTAATTCCAGTCTGTTAATTGGCCTCAACCAGATTCAGGATCCTGGTAACGTTGGAACCATAGTCCGCCTGGCAGATTGGTTCGGGTTGGCAGGAGTAATTGCATCACCTGACTCGGCTGATTTCTTTTCCCCTAAGGTGGTTCAATCCAGTATGGGCTCAATTTTCCGGGTGAAGCTGATAACAGCTGAATTACAGTCTTACATTCAATCATTACCATTGGGTTATCCTGTTTATGGCACCATTTTGGGGGGGCAGAATATATATACAGCAGAATTATCGAAAAACGGGCTGATCCTATTTGGAAATGAATCAAAAGGATTGAGTCAGGAATTGATAAATCTGACGACTAAAAATTTACAGATTCCTGATTTCGCCCCGAGGGATTGCAAACCCGAGTCGTTGAATGTATCGGTAGCAGCAGCAGTTGTTTGCAGCGAATTCAGGCGGAGAGAAAATTTCTGACCGAATTGGCTGCAAACTCCCCATCAATTGCTGAAGATACGATGCCGCCAGCATATCCAGCACCTTCACCTGCAGGGAAAAGTCCTGGCAAATCGGGAGAATACCCTTTTTCAGGATCTCGTAAAATCCTGATCGGAGAAGAAGTACGCGATTCCACACCAGCCATTATTGCTTCCCTGGTCATAAATCCCTTCATCCGGCGACCAAAAAAGCGTAAAGCCTCCTGAAGTCTGAATCGCATAATTTCAGGTAACCATTCCTGCATAGGCGAACATACCAGGCCTGGATGATAGGAGTGATCCGGAAGCGACACTGAACTCTTCCCTTCAACAAAATCAGTCAACCTTTGAGCAGGTGCGATCTGCCCGGGTCCACCATACCGACGTGCGGTTTTCTCCAATTCTTCCTGAAAAGCAAGACCGGCAAATGCACCATGCTCACTGTAACCGGAAAGATCCTCCGGCCTGATTTCAACTACCAGTCCACTATTGGCAAATGGGGAGTTCCGCAATGAATTTGACATTCCATTAACAACAATCCCAAAATCCGTAGTCGCTGAAGGCACAATGATCCCGCCAGGACACATGCAAAATGAGTATACGCCTCGTCCGACCACATTTTTCACCAAACTATACTCTGAAGCAGGAAGGTACTTTCCACGCCCCTCACGTGAATGATATTGAATTTGGTCAATAAGGTGCTGGGGATGCTCAATCCTCACGCCCATTGCAAACCCTTTGAGTTGCATTACTACCTGCCGGCGGTCAAGAAAACGATATACATCGGTTGCCGAATGACCGGTCGCCAGAATCACCCCAACACCAGTATACTCCTCTCCGTGCTCAGTTTGCACACCCTTTGCCTGGCCATTCTGAACAACAAGGTCAGTTACGGTGGATCCAAAATGAAACTCGGCCCCATGGAGAAGTAAAGTTTCCCGAATAGCCGTAATAATAGCGGGTAACTTGTCGGTCCCAATATGTGGATGGCTATCATATAATATAGACTCATCAGCTCCATGAAGGTGAAGAATTTCCAGAACACGCCTTACATCGCCTCTTTTTTTAGAACGGGTATACAGTTTGCCATCTGAAAAAGTTCCTGCCCCACCCTCTCCAAAACAAAAGTTTGAATCGGGGTTCAATCCTTGGTTCCGGTTTAGTATTGCAATATCCCTTTTCCTGTCCGAAACACTTTTCCCTCTTTCCAAAATGATGGGCTTATATCCCAACTCCAGTAATCGCAGAGAGGCAAAAAGTCCGGCTGGACCTGCTCCGACAACCACAACTGATGGTGCCTTGGCTACATTTCTCCAACTAAATAATTGAATTACAGGAGGCAATGGTTCATTAACAGCAATACTAACTACCATCCTCACAACTATCGGCTTGCGCCTTGCATCTACTGATCGTTTGAGTATTCGGATATCAGTAATTGCATTTGGAGAGATCCCAGCATCCTGGCAAGCTCTTTTTCTGATTTGTTTTGGGACAGAGGCGTCCTCCGGGTTCAGGGTTATTTCGACTTCACGCATTCTAAATTGAATCTGAATTCATCTTGATTGTTCAACATGGAATGCAAGAATAACCATTCTGGAATATACCTGATTAACCCCAGCAACGTAAAGGTCGAATCGGGAATCACCAGGATTATGAAATATATCGAGCATCCCAACCGAGAATTTCAGTTCGGCTGCTACTTTTACCATGGATAAATAAAAGTCAACCCCAACTCCAACCTCAGCATAAATATCGAATGGATTCAGAATCCGGGTTGCCAATTTCTTCTTCACAGTTTCAGGAGGGATGTCAGCACCTAACAGATCAATTCGTGGATTTATTCCAGCAATTAAATAAGGTGCATAATTATTGACACGTGCCGACCTATATTTGAGTAAAATCGGCATATCCATAAAAATGCTTTCAATTTTCCAGGATGGAGTTTTTGTTTCTCCGGTTATGATATTAGTAACAGAAAGATCACGTTCTGCAAATTGAATTCCAGGTAATAATCTAACATTCAAATATTTACCCAAGCGATAATCAGTTATTAGGTTAATGTTAATTCCAGGGTTCCGAACCAGGTCCATGCGATAGTCCTTATTTGGAACAATAGTAAAACCTGCAGTATTCAATCCAACCGAATAGCCAAAGTGAAATCTTTTAAAATCAGCCATGACAAGATTTTTTGGTTTTGCTGATTGCGGCAAAACCTGAAGGCTAAGAATTAGCAGTATTCCAAGGGCAATTCCTTTTTGTTGAGGCATGCTGAGTTTTTTCATTCGTAAAATAACTGATAAACGCTTGAAATTAGTATTTCAGTCGATTTTTTTAATTCCAGTATACAAACCGCAAATTCCGAAAGTCAGTGGTTCATAAGAGGATGCGGTGAATCCGGCTTGATTAAGCAGATTAACAAAATCCTGCCCTTTGGGGAAAGTTTCCACAGAATCAGGAAGATACCTGTAAGCCGAGAGATCGCGTGAGAACCATCGTCCGATTGCAGGAACAAGATGGTGAAAATAAAATCGGTACCCTGCACGGAGCCACTTTTGGCGGGGCAAAGAAAACTCCAGGATGGAAACTTTTCCTCCTGGTTTTAATACTCTGATGATCTCAGATAAACCCTTTTGAGGATCTTTAAAGTTTCTGACCCCGAAAGCAACAATAGCTGCATCGAAAGTAAACTCATCAAAGGGTAAATCTTCACATGCAGCTTCGATTAAAGAAATCCGGGAATTTAGTCCGCGGTCAAGAATCTTAACACGACCCACATCAAGCATTCCTTTTGAAACATCAATTCCGGTTATATGGTCGGGATCAAGCCTCATGGCGGCAATCGCCATATCGCCGGTACCGGTTGCTACATCAAGGATTTTTCGAGGTTTCAATGATGCTATCGAAGCGATTGCCTTTCTTCGCCAGGCCTTATCAATATTCAGTGACAGCAGATGATTCAGGAAGTCATACGAACCGGCAATCTGATCAAACATTTCAGAATTTTTCTGGTTCTCAGTAGCTTTTATCAATGTTGTTTATATGAGGATTGTTAATTAAACTTATTGCCTGTGAATAATGGTAGCAGAAGCCTGGGCGGTAGGCATTATCAGTACATCCTGAATATTTACATGACCCGGCCTGGTAATTACAAAGTGGATCACATCAGCAATATCCTCAGGATCAAGAGGTACAAACCCATTATAAACCTTATCGGCCCTTTCCTGATCTCCTTTAAAACGAACCAATGAAAATTCGGTTTCCACAGCACCCGGGCAAACAGATGAAACTTTTACTCCATAAGGAACAAAATCCTGCCTCATACCAAGAGTTAGTGCTTCAACCGCATTTTTTGTTGCACAATAAACGGCTCCTTTCGGGTATACCTCTTTTCCTGCTATGGAACCGATATTAATAATGTGTCCCTTTTTACGTTCGATCATCCCGGGAGCAATAATTTTGGTCATATAAAGGATGCCTTTAATATTAGTATCGATCATTTGATTCCAGTCATCCACGGACCCTTCCTGAACAGTATCTAAACCTGCAGCCAAACCGGCATTATTAACAAGAATTCCGATTGATTTCCACTGATCAGGAAGCTCAAAGAATGCATTTTTCAAAGCAGAATAATCTCGAACATCAACTGGTATTGCCAGGCAATCTGTTTTATATTTTGATTCCAGGTAATCAGCGAGCTTTTTCAATATAACTGTCCGTCGTCCGGTTATTATTAGCCGATAGCCATCTTTTGCTAATCTCATGGCGGTAGCTCGGCCAATACCCGAAGTTGCCCCTGTGATCAGCACTATCGATTTCGATGGTTTAACTTTACTTTGCATGTTTTCAGGTTTTAAAAGAGTTTGCAAAATTACAGCTATTTTCAGAAGACTCCGATGTATCCAAGATGGATTTTAGAATTCTTGAAATTAAACAATTGATCATCTACCCTTCCAAGTGCAAAAATAATACGGAATAACCCGCCCGCAGTGCGGATCTGGCCACCCAGGCCCACTCCTACTGGTGCCTTCCATCCAAAATTTTCGTTTTCGGCATTTCTTAAAAACCCTATATCGGTCAGAACAATCAAATGGGAAGTTTTGTCGAGCAAATACCTTAGTTCAATGGAAGTTACGGCGAAAGCATCGGTAAAAAAAACATCTTCATCAAATCCACGCAGGGTCTCTGATCCACCTATCCTGTATTTTTCATTCCGTAAAATTGCCGGTGATTTTCTATAGCCGGATTGCAGAAAAAATGCGCAAGTAAGATTCTTTACCAACGGCTGGAACCAGGAAATATTGAAAGTGAACTCCGATTGAATCATTGAAATGCTGTCAGGAATACTTTTTTTACCCGTTGATGCCTCCAACCTGAGTTCGAACCCTTGATATGGATTGACCTGATTATCGAGATGATTCAATTCCCAACTGATGCCTGAGAGGAAGCTGGTAAATGGTTTGCCAGTTGAATTGAGGATTCCATTAAGGGGTACTAGCATACTGCTTTCCCTATGTCTTATAAATAGATTCAGAAGATGAGATGGTGTAAAATGATAAGGAATTCCTGCATCCCAGTTTAAATTGATATAACTGGTATCCTGGCGGAATAAGTCAAATTTGGCCTGCACGCCAAACGGAAGGCCTGCCAGATAAGGAATATGGGAACCAATATTAAGCTTTTGAGATCCGTCCTGATTTCTGTTCCAGCTAAACTGCCAGTTCTCTCCCTGCCCGAGGATATTGCTGAGATTAAGGGAGAGAGCCCCGGAAAAGGTTAGTTTTCCACCAGACCGAAGATCAGGGGAAAGGCCAACCCAGCCGTCAAACCTGGAGGAACCGGCCTTTTCAGGAAATAAGTAAACAGATGCCTTTTTCTGATGAAATCCAATCTCCATTGGCCTGGATTGTTTTAAAAATAGTACCTGATTCAACCTTAACGAAGCTTCCTTAAAAGTTGACTCCCGGTAAAGGTCACCAGGTCTGATGTTCAACATCCGATATAAAACCGGGTTGGAAATTCTATATCCGGTGCGATTGAGCAGAGTGTCTACATAAACTAAATCTCCGGGATCGATCAGCAATTTTCCCGAAATCCCGGTTTGGCAGGGATTGATGGAATCCAAATGAATCCTGACAAAAGGGTAGCCCAGATCCTCAAAAAACTCAATCATTTGCTCAATTTTCGGATTGAGCTTGGAGAATTCTACTTGAATGGGATTGGGAATATGAAGCTTCTTCAACATTGCCTCGCTGGCAACCAAAGGGGGTCCAAGCACTCTAATATCCAAATTAGCAATATTTTGGCCATAAACTCCTACCGAAAAGTTCAGCAGAAGCCAAAGAGTTCCTATCCACCATTTCCCTTTCATCAAGGTATTTCAACATCGTTCCGCATAAAGTTCTGTTTTTCAAGAACTTTCAAAAACGCTTTAGAAAAAAAGCGGTTATCATCCCTTTTGTATCTGCTTTCAGTAAATATCTGAGCGAGGGTTTCTTTTTGGTTTGTCCTGAGCAACCCAAGTGTTGACTCAAGGTTTTCTTTTTCTGAATGAATCAGGTTAATTTGATCGGGCGTATAATCCTGGTACTTTTCAAGGTGCACCACTCCATCTACCGGCAAACGATCAGTTAAGGTTGGATATTCATTAGGGTAACCAATCACCAGGGCGGTTACGGGCACCACTAATTCCGGAAGATCAAGAATGTCGATGAGCTTCGCGGCCATCCAGGTTGCGGTACCGAGGTAGCAGATTCCCAGGCCGAGGGATTCGGCTGCCAATGCGGCATTTTGAGCAGCGATTGTCGCATCGATTGCACCAGTGAGGAAGGATAAGTAATTATCATAACCAGGGTCGGCTTTACGTTGATTGCACCACTTGCTGAATCGGTTAAAATCAGCACAAAAAGTAAGATGCAACGGTGCTTCAAGAACCATATTCTGCTTAAAATGAGCCTCCCACAACTTTTCCCGTATGTTACTATCTGTAGTAACCACTATACTATATGCCTGCATATTGCCGGTGTTGGATGCCCGAGTGGCTGCTTCAAGTATAAGCTTAAGCTTGTCGGGTTCTACAATATCTGTTGTAAACTTTCTTATTGATCTGTGATTGAACAAAGTATGCATCATGATTTATCGGTTTATAATTCAACAAGTATAAAAATATAAAACGTCCCTAAAAATTAAGTAACTCATTTTTTCCATTCGTACTGTTTTCCTGCATCTATATCTGGAGTAAACCTTAAATAATTATTGAAATGAAAAACAAGTACTTCATTTTACTAACGGCAATTCTGGCCGGTTATTGGATCAGCCTCATTGGCCAAACGACACCCAGGCAGGGCGAGTTAGTAATTACCGAAATCATGGTAAACCCTGATGCGGTGAGTGATGCAAATGGGGAGTGGATTGAGATATGGAATGCCACCGACCATGATTTGCAGCTAAACGGGTTGATAATCAAGGATGCGGGCTCGAATCACCATGTACTAACTTCAACAGAAAAGCTGATATTGCCATCAAAGGGCTATTGGGTTTTAGCTAAAAGTGGTGAAACAATAACTAATGGAGGGATCGAAACAAATTACGTATATCAGAATTTCACACTCAGTAACACATCAGATCAGGTAATCCTTACCGCTTCGGATGAAACTCTAATTGATCAGGTATCTTATGGCTCCGGATGGCCAATCGTATCGGGAGCATCAATGGAATTAGTTCCTGAATATCAATCATTCATTAGCAACGACCAGCCCGGGCACTGGTTACTCGCCAAAATTCCGTTTGGATCAGGTGATATGGGAAGTCCTGGCAAAGCTAATCCCGTTTCATCTGGGCTGAAAGAATGGGAACAAGGGATCAGGGTGGATGTCTTTCCCAACCCATCACAAGGGAGATTTATTTTGGAGGCCACTTTTTCAAAGCCGCAATCCGGTGAAATCAGAATGATCAATCTCCTGGGCCAGGATTATATCTATAAAACCTTTGCTGATCAGGAAATTCTAAGAGAAGTAATTGAACCCGAAAATCTTACTCCCGGAGTCTGGTTCATTGAGGTAATCTCAGGTGGAAGGACCAAGGTAACCAGGCTGATCATTGACCGGTAAAATTGATTTTCAACAATTATGATCATCGATCCCATTAATCATTTTTAGTGAATGCAAGACGGTAGGCAATATCTCGATACAATATTCGCGCACTGCCTTTACACTTCCAGGCATACAATAGATCAACGTTTTAGCTATCACTCCTGCGATCGATCTTGAAACAAGGGCTGAAGGTTTGTTCATTCCGTATTTTACCCGGATCATCTCCATGACTCCGGGTATTTCTTTATCAAGCATAGGTTTTACAACGTCAGGGGTAAAATCTCTTGGACCAATTCCAGTCCCTCCTGTTGTGAAAAGCACTTCAATTCCAATATCACAAAAATTTGAGATTAAAGAACGTAATTGGGCTGGATCATCTGGAATAACCACAATTTCGATTTCGGTATTCATTGATTTTGCATCAAAAAACTCACGGATCATTTCCGTAACGGCTGGACCACTCAAGTCATTGTACTCACCGCGGCTCGCCCTATCACTAAGGGTTATAACAGCCACCCGGATTTTATCTGGTAAGGTCATACTTTGTTTTACTAATTAGGTGGATATCTTCAATTACCATTTGCTTATCAACCGCCTTGCACATATCGTAAATGGTAAGTAAGGCAACACTGACAGCGGTAAGAGCTTCCATTTCAACTCCTGTTTGACCGATGCAATGCACTTCACTACGTATGATAACCGTGTTATCGGAGAGTTCGGTTAAAACCTTAATTGAATTGAGGTTAATATTGTGACAAAGTGGAATCAATGAAGAAGTTTTTTTGGCAGCCTGGATTCCAGCAATTTCAGCAACAGTAAGGACATCTCCTTTCTTAAGTTGATTATCATGAATCAGGCTGATGGTTTTCGGATCAAGTAAAATCCTGCCGGTGGCCTCTGCAATACGGAGTTGATCTGATTTGTCACCTACATCTACCATCCGGGCGTGGCCATCAGTGTCCGTATGGGTGAGATGATGCGATATTGGCTCAGCATCCAAATAACCATCAGAATGAAGTAACGGTTTTGGCGGGTCCTCTTTGGTATTATTCATTGTTTCAATTATGCGATAAAAAAAATACTACAACCGGCGTTTTATCCACCCAAATTATAAAATTCCCCGGTGGAATTAAAACTGCCGCATACGGGTTTATTTGAGAGGGCAAGTTCCAACGCTTTTGCCGGGCCAAGAGTTCTGATTGAATAAGCTTTATTGCTAAACAAACAGGGCTTGATCAATCCATTACTGGTCAGCCGGAGCCGGTTGCATGATGCACAATTTCCTCCATCGCCACCAATGACCCCGCGAAAATAACCATTAACAAGATCCATCTGGTGAATATATCTGACTTCCAATCCAAGCTGTTTACCAAAATTACCAACTGATTGAGCATCGGGCTCATCCGTTGAATTCTTGATGACGCAATTAATCTTGACCGGTAATAAACCTGCCTTCATTGCTGCCTTTATCCCTTCTATTACCTGATTGATATCTCCCCATCTGGTTATTAAAGTATACCGGACTGGATCCAAAGTATCGAGGCTTACGTTAACTCTTTGAAGTCCTGCATTCTTAAGGTCAACCGCAAGTTTAGTTAAAAGAATTCCATTGGTTGTTAGAGAAAGATCTAGAATTTCCGGGATCGCGGCGATCATTTCAATCAAGCTAGCAATCCCTTTTCGCACTAAAGGTTCACCCCCGGTAATCCGAACCTTGTTGATACCATATTGTACCGCTTTTTTAACCAGTTCAACTATTTCATCATACCGAAGAATGTCATCATGGTGCATCAGTGGAACGCCTTCGGCAGGCATACAATAGTTGCAGCGGAGATTGCACCGGTCGGTTACCGATATTCTTAAATAATTAATATTTCTGTCAAATTGGTCGAACATCAACAGATTCTCCAATTACAATTTCAGTTTGACCAATTGGTACTTGTATAATTCCATCGGCATCCCGCAGAGAGAAAATATGGGCAGATCCGTGGTATTCAATCTGATAAACCATTCCGGAACGATCAATCCTAACCGGAATCCAGGCAAGCCTGTTGCTTTTATTACGAAAAATACGCTCTCCTGCCCTCAAGCGGAAAACCGGAGGATTCCAAAAGTGGCCCATACATCTGTATATAAAAGGCTTAACTAATAGTTCCGTCATAAAGTAAGAGGAAACAGGATTGCCAGGTAATCCAAAAACAAACTTATGATTATCGTAGCCAAAAAGAGTTGGTTTGCCGGGTTGCACGGCAACTTGATTGTATGCAATGGTTAATCCAAGACTGTCCAGCACAGCAGGTACAAAATCGAACTCACCCATAGAAACTCCACCACTAAGAATTAAAATGTCATTATCCTGCAATGCCTCAGAAATCATACTCCGGGTTATGTCCTCATCATCAGCGGCAATGCCATAATAATCGCAATCAATTCCCATCTTAGCTAACTGTGCTATAGTTTGATACGCATTTGTATTCCGGATCTGTGAAATCCCGGGAGTTTCACCCGGTTCAACGAGTTCATTACCGGTTGAAAGTACCCCAACTGAAGGCATTCTGAATACATTTATAAAAACACTTCCAACGGTAGCTAAAATCGGAACATGCCGGGTATCCAAAAGGGTTCCTGCCGCGAGGATTTCTTCTCCGGCCTTCAGATCTTCACCCTGATAGCAAATATTAACATTTGTTTTTTCACCAATAAACCGAATTTCCGTTATTCCGGAGATTTCAGAATGTTCCCGCGAACAATCCTCAACTTTCACTACCAAATCAGCGCCATCCGGAATTACAGAACCAGTCATTATCTGTGAGCACATCCCTTCAGTAACAGACTTCAAGGGTGGGGTTCCAGCCTGTATCACTTCAATAAGATGCATGGGATTTGCAAGATCTTGCCTTCGACAAGCAAATCCATCCATAGCGCTTTTATTAAAAGGAGGAACATCTCTGTCAGACCTGACACTTTCAGCCAAAACACGACCTGCAGCTTCTTCAAATGAAACAGATTCAATTCCAAAGGTAAAAGCCTGATTCAATGATATTTCAAGAGCTTGATCGAAATTAATCATGAAAAAATATTTAAGTATCAAAGGTATGCTTTTTCTTTTTTTTCATTCGATGAAATAAAAGACCACTATTATTTCCATTAGGGACAGTAATCAGCATCTATATATTGTGTATTCAATATTTAAATAAAAACAACATGAAAAAACAAATTTGGAAACGGCTGGGATTTCTCCTGGCTATTCTGGTTATCCTGATGGGCAACCTGATCGGGATTAGTGCTTTGGCAACCGAAGGCCGAACTCAGATCAAAACTACTGAACATGATGATGTGCCCGATGGAGTTTTGGTTGGTTATATGCCTGGTAGTGAGAAAATCAAGACTGGAGAACACTTTGAGTACTATGGCTGGATTGGTGCTCCGTTTGCTATTCTGATTTCGGACTATTCCTATGTTTCGTGCTGCAAAAGGACCTATCGTGCAATGGATGGGTGCAAAGGGTTACCGGTTTGTGCAAACAAAGCATGAAAGCAAGATTCTGGTTTTTGTCGATCCTAATCCTCCTTATTATCAATTTTGCCTGGGTATGGAGGTTTGATCAAAACAATAAAGAGTACAATCAAAGAATGAACGACAACCGGATACGGTTTGTACAGACAACAAAGGAGTTGCACTTAATGAAAAGAGGTTGGGAAATAACCATGAAATCAAATGACCGGAATTTACCTGAAAAAGTCTGGGTGCAACCAGCAAAAGGTCTACCAATGGAATTAAAGACTTATATTGGTCAATCCAAAAAACTTGTTCTTGTCTTGTCCGACCGGCATTGTGCAAGCTGCGTGGATCAATTACTATTTACTGTAAAGAACGAGATCCCTGAAAACCAACGTAATATCTTATTAATTCTTTTTTCAATCGAAGGACCAACGCGGGACAAGTGGAATTACAGGCAAAAAATTCTATCTGGTGTTGAGTTTCTTGAGATTCTGGATAAGAGCCTGCAATTACCAATGGATTCATTAGAAACCCCTTACTTCTTCATGACTGGTCCTGAGCATCTCGCAGGCCTCACCTTCACTCCTTATCCTGCTTTGGAAGTTCAAACAAAGGAATACCTAAACATGATGCAAAGCCGATACTTTAATTAATTTACAAATGATGCGAACAACACTTTTTTCCAGCCTGGCCATTTTTCTGTTAGTTTTCTCCTCGTGCCGCTCAAAGGTTGAAGACCGGAAGCCGGTCATTTCGGTACCCTTTGTACCAACCACCACCATTGATATTGGAAAGTTCATCGAGCGTGTGCATTATGTACAACTAGAGAATCGCCCTGAATCTGCCTTTACTGATATCGACAAAATGATTGTCAGTGGTGGAAATATGTTTATGCTCGACAAAAGACTCGAAGCTTTGTTTTGCTTCGACACCACCGGAAAGTTCAGGTATAGGATTCAACGTGTTGGCAAGGGTCCGGGAGAATATCAGGAGTTGGATGCCATGTGGGTGAAACCCGTAGAGAAAGAACTTTGGCTGCAATCCCTTTGGCCAACCAAGATAATGGTGTATAACTTTGATGGTCAGATGCTCAGGGAATTCAATATAAGATGGTCAGCTAGAGATATGGTAAGACTTGGCAACGGGTTACTGGCTGGGTACAATTCAACCAGATCAGATGATGGTGCTGATAGCCTTGACGAAGGTGTTTTCCTGCTCTCCGAGGATGGCAAATATATGGGTCAGCCTAAGTCTGTTGGCGATAGTACGGTATATTGGTCCATGAGCTATCAAAGGAATTTGGAGGAGTTTGGGGATGGCGCTCTGCTGCTTACCCAATCTGATACCATTTTTAAAATTGATCGGGATGGCAAGGTTTTACCGGATGCATATCTTGATTGGGGCGAATTAAGGATCCCGGACCCATTGCGCGAAATTTGTTTTAACTCCCCACAATTCAGGGGTTTCGATCCTGGCAAATATGTTTCGGCAAAGGACCAGCTGGTCGCCTTTGGGCCCATCCGGCTTTTCAGAATTATTTCTGGTGGCCGCTTGTCCATTGCTGTTGCAGATCTGAATTCAGGTAAAGGGATTTTTTCCACCCAACTATCCTGCACCTTAGCTAAAATACCTCTATTATATCCTTTGGCCAAAAGCGACCGGAACGAACTGATCGGCATGTATGATATGTCGTTATTGCTGGCAATGAAAGAGTCGCAGGCAAACCGCCCGGAGGATTTAAAAACGCAAAGTCTCTACCAACCAATGGATTCAATGGTTAAGTCAGCTTTGTTACAGGACCGTCCAGTTCTGTGGTTTGCAAAAATTAAAGAAGAATGGTTAACAAAATCTTATTAAAAAATGAAAACAAAAAAGCAATTAACAATTATTATTCTGATTACCTGCTTATTGGTCTCAGGAATCGTTTATGGAGAGGCACCTGTCAAAGGTTCAGGTAACGAGGCTTATACAGGTTCAGCGGGAGGGTTAGGCTGGCAGGAACGGACCATCCGGACGAGCGTTTTTGTCTCTGACGGAGTAAAAGTTACAGTGGGGTTTACTATCACCATTACCGGCCCCGGTTTGACCATCAATTTAGGATCAAATTTCGACATCATTGAATGTTGCAAGGCAACCTCAGTGAAAGAATCCTGGTGCAATTTCAATGCAGACGATACCAGGTGCGAGGATTAACCCTTTATCAAAAGGGCCGGCCAATTGGCCGGCCCTTTTTTTGTGGCAAATTTCCCGGATAAAATACAACGCAGGTAACGTGATTTATTGCTTTAACAAGATTCGCGTATTCATATCCTGGTTAACGATGCCGGATTAACTCTGACTAAAGAGCCTGACTGGAAATTGAGCAAATCTGATCTCTGGTTGAGTGATAGCATTTCAACTTTTGGTGATAACATTTTGACAGAGGGTGAAGAGGTTGGGTTACAATCTCCAATAGGTAAGATGGTAATAGTTAAAGGATTCCGGATTAATAGTTGTTCCAATAAAGCTAACAAGTTCAATTCTTTACTGATCCGCATTCCTGATTAAATTCTCCGATCAATGTGTAATAGCTCCGGTCACTTAGTCAAGCTCTTTAAACCATCTTCCTTGCGGTATGCTGCCCAGTATATAATCGGAACAATATAAATACTTACCAGGCTGCCAATAGTCATACCTCCCATAATTGTGAGAGCCAACGGTTTTTGCAGATCAGTACCTAATCCTTTAAAGAACAGAAATGGAAGGAATCCCAAAACGGTGGTTAAACTGGTCATAATAATCGGTTTCAGTCTCCTCATACCTGCGATGTGAATGGCTTCCAAAACGGTGAACCCTTCGGCCCGGGTCCGGTTGATCGTATCGATTTTCAAAATGGAGTCATTGATAATAATCCCACTCATGACAATGATTCCAATAGCCGACATGAGGTTGAGGGTTTCGCCGAAAATCCAAAGCATAAAAAGTGCCGAAGCAATATCAATCGGGAGTTCCACCAGCACAATCAGTGGTTGTAAAAAGGATTCAAACTGAGCCGCCAGGATGAAGAACAACAGCAATACCGATATCAGTAAAACAACAGACAGTTCCTTCATAAGCACTTTTTGCCGGAACCAGGTGCCATCGAATTCTGCTTGAAGAACATTTGAATTACGGATGCCGTTTTTTATTTTTTCTATAATTTGCGAAACAGACATGTCTGTTGATTTAGCCACCAACGCTACATATTCGCCATTGCGGGAAGCTCTTATTGTTTTGTATTGTTGTTCCCGGCCTACTTTAACCAGACCCGACAAGGGATAATCAATTCCCTCACTATTCCGGACAAAAGTATTTTGTACAATCTCACTAACTGGGCGGCGCTGGTCGGCCAATAATATCGGAATAAACCTTTGATAAGTTTTCAATACGCCTATATGTTTCTGGTTGAATGCCTTCTCAAGTTGGTCAGTCACGCTGTTAAAGCTTATCTTATACAGCAGGAGCAATTCGGGATCCACCTCTATCACAATTTGATCATGAACCGGAACCTGTTCAAAATTAAGATTACTGCCACTTGCCAAAGAATCAGCAAACGACCAAAGCTCCTGAAGGGCCGGTTGCTCCTGCCCTTTCATACTGGAGATCCTGGTGAGTAATTCGGGAATATCCTCGGAAAAGATGGCTTCAAAAATATTTTCTGGTGGATGAAAGCTAACAGTGGCAATCGGAAAATTGGAGGATAAAAAGTCCCGGATATGTGATATAACCTGATTTATCGAATCAGAGTTTGCCATTTTGATATAAATCTCTGACTCGGAGGCTGTCCTGTCAGCGTTGCGATTAAGGATAAACTGCTGCTCCCCAACAAGGGACGAGTACTGGGTAAGACTGTCCTTAACTGAAGTCATCAACCTCTCCACCCGTCGTGCATTCTCCTCCACATGGATGGGTTCATTCCAATCCAGCACCGCGATAATTTCAGTTTGCTCTATTTCTGGAAGCTGACTCGTTCCAACGATCTTATATAGTGGATAAGAGGCTATTACCATCAGGAAAGAAGCCACAAGGTAAATCCCGCGGTATTTAAAAACATGTTTGAAGGATTTCTCATAAGCACGCTCATAATTTACTTTATTAATCTTACCCAGGAAGTTGTTTACCACGGCCTTGGGTCTCCGGATGAAAAACAATCGGAACAAGGTTGGAATCAAGGTTATTGAAACCAGGAATGAAGCCGTTAGTCCAATGGTGACAGAAAGAGCCTCGTCATAAAACAAGGCTCCTGAAATCCCGCTGAGAAAGACAAGAGGCACAAAAACCGCACATGTAGTTAACCCCGAGGAGATCAACGGTCTGATCACCTCATTGGTTCCGTGCACGCAAGCCTTATTGATCGTTTCTCCACGATCTAAATATTGGTTAATATTATCGATAACAATGATTGAATTATCAATCATCATTCCTACTGCAAGAACCAGCCCGGATAACGAAATAATATTCATGGATAATCCAAACAGGTAAAACATCAGCAGGCATACTACCAAAGAAACAGGAACAGAGAAGGCAATGAGGATGGGAGATCTGAAATCCTTGAGAAACAGAAACATAACAAGCATAGCTAACAAACCACCAAACCACAAACTCTGTCCGAGGTTACTCATGGAATAGGTTAGAATGGTGGTCTGATCCTTTTCGATTTCAAAATTAAGGTGCGGGTAATCCACCCTGTAGGTCGTTACCATTTTATCAATTTCTTTTTTCAAGTCCTCCATTCGTGCATCGGATTGCTTTATAATTGCCAAACAGAGACCTGTTTTTTCACGATTCATAAAGATTCCCCTTCGCTCCTGTGGTCTTACTTCAACGTTTGCCAGGTCCTTCAGCTGCATAAGCCTGTCATTTTTACCAATATACAGGTTACCAACATCTTTGGAGTCCTTAAGATAATTGGCAAATTTGATCTGGTATTGGTAGTAACCATCGCGGACCATCAGATTACCAATATTGGTATTATTTGATTCCAGGGCATTAAGTATATCCTGATCAGTGATCCCAACACTTTTCATCTTATCGGAATCAGGAGTAATTACCAGTTCGGGCTCGATTGTTCCAGTAATGTCAACCATGGCAACTTCAGGCAATTGTTCAATCCGCTTGAGGATTACCGATTGCACAAATTCACTCAATTCCACCATTTTTTGCTGATTTTCCCACTCAGATTTCTGCGTGATCATCAAATTAAAAACAGGTATATCTGTTGCGGATGCCTTAACTACCCTCGGCCGGTCAAAGCCTCTGGGTAACTGGTTCATTGCATCGTCGATCTTTTCATTGCATTCGATATAGGCATAATTGATATCGGTGCCATGAGTAAACTTCATCCGGATGATACCATATCCATCACGTGTTTCGCTTTCAATACTCTCGAGGTGTGCTACTTGCATCAGTTGCATTCGTATGGGCGTGATAACGGTATTTTCCATCTCCCGGGACGGAATGCCCTGATAGGTTGCCTGAACGGTAATTTCAGGAATATCGATGTCAGGCATCAATGAAACCGGCAATTTAAAAACCGTTACGACCCCCAGAAAAAGGATGGCCAGAAAAGCCATAATTACGGCTATTGGGCGATGGATAAGGAAGTTAACCATTTGTAATTGGGAATCAGGATAATGGAGGTTATTTAGAGATAAATTTAAATTCCAATTCAGCATCATTCGCAAGGTTGAGGTTCCCCTTGGTTATTATGGTGTCACCTGCCTTAAGGATTCCTGCTTTCACAACTCTAATCGTGTAGCTGGATGAATTCTCCAGATCGGACTCCACATAGTTCCAATAGGATCGGCCATTAAGAAGCGAGAATACAACTTGTTGGTTGTTTCGGAGCACTACAGCCTCCTTAGGAACAATCAAGCCACCTGGAACTTTATCCCTGATCAGAACCTTGACATTCATTCCCTCCACCAACCGGCCATTGGCGTTGGGTACGCGGGCCTTGATTGTCACATTTCCATGCTCATCTATCAATGGATTAACTTCTTCAATCCGTCCTTTGTATGATACTGAGTCCGCTGCAAAAGGCATTATACTGACTTCCTGTCCTACCCGAAGCCGGGCAATCTCGTTTTCCATGACTGTAAAAACCACATCGAACTCCTTGTCATTGATCACCATACAAAAAGGTTTGTCGGAGGCTGGTGAATTTTGCTCCTTGCAATCCAAACTAGCGATACGACCAGAAAAGGGAGCAACCAAACGGGTATATTCATATCGGATCAATGCCTGTTGATAAGCCATTTCAGCTTCTTCAAAGCCGGTTTGCATGTTAAACCGCTTCAGGGCATCTGCTGGAATATCATCCGGACCTTTGGCTCCAATCTTATGACCAACAATGAGTGCCAGCCTTTCGAGCCGAACTCTTTCCATCCGCAGTTTTGCCTGCCCGAGGTCGAGCACTTCCAGTTGATTTTCAAGTTCAGCGATTACTTTTCCTCCATCAATCCAGGCCCCGTTCCGGCAAGTAATCAGTCGGACCTTCTCATTTCCCCGGAATTTCAGGGATGCTTTTTGGCTTGCTTCAAGTTTTCCATTGCTGACCAGCTCAATCGGAAAATCGCCATACTCAATTAACCTGCCCTCCACTTTAATAGGATCAGCTTTGGCGCCGATGGTTCCTAGCTTGTTCCCAAATTTGTTCTCTGCTTTCTTTTTACACGCAGGCAGACTGCATACAATACAGAAAATCAGAAAGTAATGGATCACTTTATTCATGGCTGAGAAAATTTATCATTTTAATCGACGGAAATGTTTGCGATGCTTTGGTTTGAGCGGAAGAAATGCAGGCATGAAAACCAAGATGGCCAAAACGGAAAAAATCAGCCCCCCCATGGTTCCAGCCGCCAGCGAAAACCAGAATACTTCATCATCCCCTTCAGTAACAAAAGGCAAGAGGCCCAAAACAGTTGCCAGCACAGTAAGTGCAATGGGAATGATTTTACCTTGGTAGGACTTGATGTATAAACGCGCAGGTTTCAATTTACGGGTAGCACCTTTCAGGTATTGATTATAATCACTCAATATATATAGGGCTGCGTTAACCACAATACCACTTAAGAGTATAAAGGAAGCAAATACGCCCTGATCAAAACTCAAATCAAATAGGTAAAACGTTAGAAACAAGCCAACAAAAGAAATCGGAATCATGGCAACTACAGCAAGAGGCTGGATCAGCGATTCAAGCAGTATCGCGCAAATCAAATAGATGATTACGATAACCAACAGGATGAGGAGAAACTGCTTGTTGGCTTCGCGTTCCCAATACCTGTTGCTCGACTCCTTTATTGAATAACCAATTGGCAGCGAGCCTGATACTTCATCTATTACTCTTTCACGGTGGAGTTCGGCAAGTTTTGTTGCACCAATAAAATCATAGGCTACCGTTAATCGGTACTGTTGGTTTTCTTTACAGATTGCCTTATTTATCCCCTCCTTGCTTCGATCTCCAAGATTATCCAGCCTAACCAGCGATTCTCCGCTTTTAATTGGCGTATGTCCCATCATCCAAACATCGAATTCATCAGATTGAATCGATTTCATTCGTACAGGTTCATAGGCTCCATTGACAAATAGCTTTGCATCTGACGATTGGCTTATCCCAAATCCCTGAAGAAAAGCATATACCTGAACCGGGGAAATATTTTTAAGTTTCAATTTTTGCGGATCCATGGATATTACATACTCATATAGTGGATCACGCAAACCCCAATAATAGGAATCGTTTAAGGTGCTGACAATATCGAACTTTGACGCCCTGGGATGCTCTGAAGCCTTTGCTTTCACAAGGTCAGCAAATTTCATCAGTTCCTCATAATTGTAACCCAGCAGATCAATCTGCTGAGAGCCAACCTGTTCTGAAAGTGAGTTATTGAAATACTGCCCTACCCCATACACTCCCCAATCAGGAGCGGTGAGCTTGTTTGCAAGGTCATTCAATTGGCTATAGAGAATATATGGGAAGGCTCCCATTTCAAATTCAGGTTTGAAATTAATAATCATGGAGGCGGAGCGTGGGCCACTAATGCTGGTTACAAACTGGTCAATTTGCTCATATCCCTTCAGATATCCCTCCACTTCAACCATGAGATCATTCATTTGCCTGAGAGTTGCACCCTGCGGCAGCGCAACTGTTACCCTGATAGCTGTGCGCTCGGGCTCACGGTATTTGTACCTTGAATAAACCTTTGTACTAAATAAATGCAATGATCCTCCCAAAATTTTGTCTGACACCGGCTTTATTTTCTGGACATAGGTTTCACTGGCTAAAGTGCTGCGATACCATTTATGAAACCATTGATCACCCTCCATCTTGGTTGGCAGCTTATCCACCGGGAGTCCGAAAATCAAGATGGCCCCTAATATGAATAACCAACGGAATCTTTGCGAAAACACGATTAAAGGCTGGTAAATACTTCCGAATTTTACTGCAAAACGTAAGCTCCTTGTCCTACGTCTCTGCATACCGGGTTTTAACCCGATCAGCTCCATCAGCGCCGGTACTAAAAATAAAGCTACTGCCATGGAAACGGCGAGACTCAGAATCATGACCGCTGAAAAATCCATCAATTGTAGACGCAGCTCTTCTCCCATAAAACGAATTACGGAGAGAGCTCCTACCGTAGTTGCAGTGGCGGCCAAAATGGCCAGAAATACCTTCCGGTTACCCTTGGTCCTGAGGTGGTCCACCATGATGATGGTGTTATCGATAATGATCCCCAACGAAACAGTTATCCCCGCCATCGAATATAGGTTAATCTCCACCTTGAATAAATAAAATAAGATCGTGGCAATCAGCAAATTGGATATCAAACTGATAAATATAATGAGCAAATACCGTAGCTTACGGCTGGTGATCAGAACAAAAAGCATCAGTATTCCAAATGAAAACAGAGTCCGTCTAACAACCTTTTGAATCTCATCCCTGATGAATTCGGTTGAATCAGAACTCAGAAGCATGAAATAGCCATTTGGAAATGAGGACGATAGTGCAACCAGCTCCTTCTTGATATCATCAGCCACCTGAAGGCTGTTAGCCTCTTTTTCGGCAGAAAAGACCAGGTTAATCGTATTATTTCCGTTTATCCGGAAGTATCCGGTGGGCTCCTGCTCCACATATCGGATCTTACAAAGATCTTTGATTTTCAATATCCGGCCTTCCAGTGAGGCTACAGGAATGTTTTGCCAGGAACCATCCTTTGCATTAATTGTTTGTATCGAAACACCCTTCGGCGATTCAATATCTGATTCGCTCTCCTGGTCGAATCCCATTCCTACAACCTCTTTATGAAAATAACTCGCCAGGGCGGTGCGAATGTTATCGCGTGATAATCCAAGCCGCTGCAGCTTCTCTTCATCATACTCCAATTCCCACTCCATCGGCATAGCACCATAAACACGTATGCTATACAATCCCTCAATTCTGGAAAGTTTTGGCTTGATAAATTCTTCAGCATATTTCTGAATTAAACGCGGACTCGCGGGGGCATTGAGCGTATAAATGAGTAGGGTTTTCTCTTCAGATTCAGAACTATACGAAGAAATTGATGGATAACTAACCCTATCAGGCAGACGAGGGAATAACTCACGAACTTTTGAGGCCACCTCAAACCGCATGGCGTCCATGTCAGCCCTTTTGTCAAAGGCAAGATTAATATACCCGTTTCCATTGCCTGACATGGAAGATATTTTGGTAACTCCCCGGATAGTATTAAGCAGCCCTTCAAGCGGAGCCGTAACTTCCTGCTCAATTAACCTCGGTGAGGCCCCTGGCCAGTCGTACCGAACTGATAACGAATTCATTGTGCGCGTTGGCTGCAAATGAACTGGTAATCTCGGAATCAACGCCGCTCCGATAATCATCAGGATCATCGCAATAATCAAAATGGAAAAGGAAGAAGTCGTTCGCTGGTTCGACATATCTTAATGTCGTAAATGTTTGAAAAAAAGCATAAATGACAATCGGGTGCCTAAAGATAGAAAATTAGATCAATCATTTCCACACCTGATGCACTACCAGATATAGATGCCCAAAACAAGTGCCAGTGGAAAAAACTATCGGTAAATATTTGTCGATCCTACATATTTACGGATACCGTGTTTGGGATTGCTTTTGATAGAAATCACCCATTTTTGTTCAGATCATGAAAAAACTCCTTGGTTGTACGGTGTATAGCCGCATCAAACTCCTGATGCAAATGATGGAAGGCGGCCACCAGGTCTGCTCCATCTGAGGTGAGGCGAGAAAACCCACCATCCTTTCCTCCACGGATTTTTTCCACCAAAGCAAAACCAATAAACTTTTCGGCTTTTCTGATATCTCCCCATGCTTTACGGTAGCTGATGCCAGTGGAGTCGGCAGCTAAACGCAGGGAACCTGTTTGGTGTATACCTGAAAGTAATTGTACTAAAGCATCATCCAATCGCCCTCCCGATTCCCGGTTAGTAAGGTAAACACCGTACTCAAGGAAAACATTGTAATACTTGGAACCTTGCGGACCAGCCATTCTGCCAATTATTGATTTTCACCCAAAGATAAC
>CAIXKO010000119.1 GCA_903919925.1 uncultured Bacteroidota bacterium
AATTGAACTAATTGAACTAATTGAACAAACTAATTTCATCTATCGGCGTTTTGGCGCAGGTTGGATTGTGTATAACGCAGATTGAGGCTCAGGAGAAGAAACTAAATGTGCTTTTTATTGCCGTTGATGATTTAAAGCCTCTGGTAAGTGCTTACGGTGATATTCATGCCAAAACACCGGGTATGGACCGGCTGGCAAGGGAAGGTATCGTTTTTCAGAATACTTACTGCCAGCAGGCTATCAGTGCAGCCACCCGAGCCAGTTTACTTACCGGCATGTATCCCGATAAAACAAGGGTATGGGACCTGGTCACCGATTTCAGACAGGTGAATCCCAATGCGGTAAGCATGCCTCAGTATTTCAAATCGATGGGATATGAAACTGCCGGTATGGGCAAGATTTTTCACATGGGCAGTGCCGGCCCGGGCCATGATGCCCCCTCCTGGAGCATTCCGTACCGAGATACCAAAGCAAAGAAATATGCCCTCCCTTTCACCCCGAATGAAAAGAACAGGGGCAAAGCAACAGAATGTGCTGATGTGCCCGACAATACCTACCATGACGGGAAGCTTACCGGGATGGCCATTCAGTTGCTCGACAGCCTGAGCAATAATAAAAAGCCCTTCTTTCTGGCTGTGGGATTTTTAAAGCCTCACCTACCCTTTGTGGCTCCAAAAAAGTACTGGGACCTTTATAACCGGGATGAATTTGAGGTTGCCCCTTATCAGAAAAAGGCAGTGAACAGTCCGGATATTGCCTATCATAATTCGGGCGAGCTGAAGAATTACTCAGATATTCCTGAATTCGACAGTTATTCCGAAAATGAGCTCGAACATCTGTCGATTGACAAACAAAATGAGCTGATCCATGGTTATTATGCTGCTGTTTCCTACACCGATGCTCAGATAGCGCAATTGCTTGATGAACTCGACCGGCTTGGAATCCGTGAAAATACGATCATCGTATTATGGGGTGATCATGGCTGGCATTTGGGCGATCACGGTCTTTGGAACAAACACACCAATTTTGAGCAAGCCACCCATGCCCTGATGATGATGAGTGTACCCGGTTGCAAACCAGGAATTAAACCGGTTGCGACATCAGAATTCGTCGATGTTTTTCCAACCCTTTGCGATTTGGTTAACATCCCGCAACCTACTTATCTCGATGGGGTTAGCCTGGTTCCCGCCATTAATGATCCGGCCGCCGAAGTGAAGGATTATGCTCTGAGCCAGTATCCACGAGGCAATGGAATTATGGGTTATTCCATCCGTACACCCAGGTTCCGTTATACCGTTTGGCTCGGTAAAGATTTCCGGACGAACATTGCCTATCATCCCAAACAGGTGGTTGCCAGGGAACTCTATGACTATGAAAAAGATCCGCTGGAAAAAGAAAACCTGGTGGATAAGTCTGGTTACCAGGCAGACAGAGCGACGATGGAAATGCTGTTTAAAAAATGTATGGATCGCGAGTTCCGGAGCAATGCTGCATACGCAAAAATTGCAGATTTCAGGTCTCCCATATCCGTCAAAAGAAAGGAAGATCTGTAGCGGAGGAGCCATGCCTCCTCCCATCTTAATACCGCCATGCCTCCTCCCCTCTTCATACAGCCTAAAAGGGGGGGGGTTGAAGATTTTCAACCCCTACGGTCGCAATGATCTACTTTTCCATTTTATTTTGAAACTATAAATACATGAATGCTATTACAAAAGTTTTAACCGGTACATCACTAAGATCCATTAGTCTTTTATCGCTGCCTATTGCCGGAGCCCTGATACAAGCTATACCTACTCAGGCGCAGCAAAGCCAGGCAAGGAAACCGAATATAATTTTCATTCTGGCGGATGATCTGGGCATTGGGGAAGTTGGCTGTTACGGTGCCGATGCCTACAAAACACCCAATATCGACAGGCTAGCCAGCATGGGCATTCGTTTCACGCATTCCTTTACAGCACCATTATCGGGCCCCTCCCGGGCAACCATTCTTACCGGGAGGCACTTGTTTCGTACCGGTGCCACCAACCAGGATGCATGCGGGCTGATGGATTCATCGGTGGAGACCATGATGCCGGTTTACCTGAAAAAAGCCGGGTATGCTACGGCCGCAATAGGTAAATGGGGACAACTTCCGTTAAACCCATCCGATTTTGGATTTGATGATTATCTTAAATTTCAAGGGAGCGGAATATACTGGAATACACAGGCAAGAGGAAAAACTTACCTGTTAAATGGTGAAGAAAAGAATCTGCAGGATAAAGAATACATGCCCGATGTGATGCATAAACATCTGGTCGATTTTATGACTCAGCACCTTAAGGACCCGTTTTATGTATACTATTCGCTATCGCATGTTCACAATGAAATCCTGCCGACTCCCGATAGCAACCCTGACAGCAAAAACATTTATGCCGACAATATTTCCTATATGGACAAGCTGGTTGGTCAATTGGTTTCAGAGCTGGAACGGCTGAAGTTAAGTGACAATACCATCCTGGTTTTTTTTGGCGATAACGGCACTGCTGCTGCCCGGGCCAACGAGGCAACCATAGGAGGAAAGCGGCTGATTGGCCAGAAAGGCACGATGCTGGAAGGCGGAAGCCGGGAGCCCCTGATTGTTTACTGGCCGGGAGTTACCCCAAAAGGAAAGGTTATCGGGGACCTGATCAGTGCAACCGATTTTGTACCCACTTTTGCTGAAATTGCCGGAGTGCAACTGCCAAAGGAAAAAATCCTGGATGGTCAGAGTTTCAACGCACAGCTTCATGGCGAAAAAGGGAACCCGCGTTCATCCATTTTTGTTCAGCTTGCTAACAACTGTTATGCAAGAAGTTACGACTACAAATTGAATCAATCCGGCGAATTGTTTGATATGAGCAACGCTCCTTTCGAGGAAATTCCGGTGGCGGCCGATACAAAAGATCCGAAAGCTTTAGCTGCCCTGGGAAAATTGAAGGCTGAACTGAACCGGTTAAATCCGGCAGGTGGAATCAGGGATACGGGTGATGGGAGCGGCCGTCATGCTGCAAATGCAAGGAAAAAGGTAAACTGATCAGGGTGAACCGCATAGCCGTAATCCTAAGGAAATTTTGACACTGCCTGGCACCTTTTTGCGCGGTCCACCTCACCCCAGGCCCCCATAGCCGTCAATTTAAGGGCTTCCAGGATTTGAGCTGTACCCACCCCGGCCCCAACTAACAGCATAAAAAACAGCAGGGGAACTTTCTTCATTAACCCCTCTGACTATCTTGCAATCATCAGCTGTCGGGTTTGAACAAAACCTCCGGCTCTAAGGGTATAGAAATAGATTCCAGCCTCCAGATTGCCGGTTTCCAGGGTTAATGAATGTTTTCCGGCCGGCATCATGCCTTTGTTTACCACCATTACCTTTTGGCCGGCAACGTTCATCACTTCCAGTGCAACATCTGCTGCTCCAGCAAGTTCATAGCTGATTTCCGTGCTCCGGCTAAACGGGTTCGGGAAATTCTGACCCAGAACAACCCTTGCCGGATTTAAATCAACTCCGTCAGTGATATTTCCTTGATCGTTCAGGTTGAGGCGGATCATCAGGTTTCGTTTTCCGATAAAATCATTCAACCCGGTTTCCCAGTTACCGTCATAAAAAGCAATCGCCGATGATTCTACCAGTTTTACCGAGTTATCGGTACCGATTTCCAAACCCTTGTTCCTGCGAATCAGATATTCAGCATTGGTGTTATCGTAGGTTATGCCAACATAAACCAGATCTCCTTTTTTTAGAAATTCAGTTTCGCCGTCTTTATCCAAAGGCATGGTTACCCAGGTATTGAAATCAGCAGAATCCAGCTGGCGCGTTTCGGTCGATAAAATTTCAAAAGGCGTTGGATCAGTTTGACCAACCGGAACATAATACAGCGAAAAACGGTAATTAATAAACTCATCGGCCTTTCCACCTGCGATAAAAACAGAAATTGAACTCACTTCACAATCATTGAATATCGGGAAAATAGAGCCATTAAAATGACCGATATTTGCCGTGGCAGCTGCATCATAGCGCTCTTTGCTGAACGACCAGCCCAAATCATTGGAATTATCGGAGCGGGAATAAATACTATCTGTGACGTTAAAGAATACCTCCCGCTTGTTGGGCGCCGGGCTCTCATCGGGGAATTTCGATTTGAATTCCATCGCAAGCTTATAATGGCCGTAATCTGCCGGTGAATATTTATCTGCAATATCAACCGTATCGGTAATCAGCACCGAAAGATCCTTTTTGGGCGACATTTTATGAAAAACGCTGTTTCCGTTTTTTGTAATATCGAGATCCATATAAACCTCCTCCTGATCATATTCACCAAAATTTAAAACGGTAGTCCGGAAATTGGTAAACCCATTATTGCCATCTAATTGCGATTTCGGAATATTGTATATCCACGACATGCGGGTATTAGGATCAGCATCTTCCCATTCCATTTGTACATAACTTATTCTCAAATCGTTATTATATGCTTCAGCTAAAGTAAAATCATCTACGGCCCAATAGTAATATGCCGAATTGGCCCAGTGCAACCTCATTTGAACGTTTGACATACCTGCGGCAACATCGGATATATTGACTTCCATGATGGCTGGTACTCCTTTGGGATTATCCAGCGGACGATCTTTGTGACCGGCGCCGAAGTTGACGCTGTAGGAGGCTGAATGAATCCAGTTATCAACGGAAATTTCGAGGAACATATCGACCGGCGATGAGCCCATGAAATGCGTTTCATACCTGACCACAACCGACGAGTGTGCACTGCAATTCATGGCCGGAAAACCGATTGAATTATCTACTTTGATTTCCGTTCCGGTTCCGGGATTAAACAGTTCCATAAAAAGGGCAATGCAACCGTTATCTCTGGTTGTTGAATAAATCATGGGATCTTGTGTTAACCGATCTGTGAAAGGGCCCTTCCACCAAGTCCAGTTGGTTCCCTGATCTTTAGGATCGAGAAAATAATAACCGGCAGGAGCTGTCCAACCCTTAGCATCGGCAGGATTTTCCCAACCGAAAGTCTCGGTGTAAAATACTTTTCCATCGCCCTTTGCCCCAGGGGTTTGAGCAAAAGCATTGCCCGCTGCCATAAGTCCGGACAATATTAGTAAAAAGGTGAAATTCCGCATTTTAATCAAAATTTAAAAAGAGCAATATCCCAATAATAGAGATAAGCCGATTCCGTTGTATTGGCCTATCTGTGTACTATCTTTACCGGCCAAATCATTTTACACCATAATGCCAATAAAAAAGTCGGTTAAAAGAAAGTTAACCCTAACCGGAGTAGCCGTGGTTACGCTGTTGGCATTGTTGATTATTGCATCGGGATCGTGCCAGGTTTCCTATCTTTCCCAGGCATTGGCCGGGCATCTTCGTATTATGGGATCGCGACATCCGATTGGGAAATTGTTGAAATCAGATAACCTGGACCAGGAAACTAAAGAGAAGCTGAAGCTGGTTCTGGACATTCATGATTTTGCAGTCAAAGAGTTGGGTTTGCCCGATAACAAAAGCTATACCCTGTATTCAAATATCAAGCGAGAATCGACAGGATGGAACGTATTCTGCGCACCAAAATTCTCAGTAGTACCCAAAACCTGGTGTTACCCGATTGCCGGATGTGTAGTTTACCACGGATATTTTAAAAAAGAAAAGGCCATTAAGTTTGCCGGAAAAATGAAGAAACAGGGATTGGATGTATGTATCGCCCCATTTACTGCCTATTCGACGTTAGGCATTTACAATGATCCCATTTTGAGCACCAATTTACGTGATGATTCCATTGAGCTTGCCGGGTTAATCATTCACGAACTGGCCCATCAGGAATTTTATAAATCAGGAGATTCCCGCTACAGTGAAGGTTTCGCGGTTACGGTGGAGCGGGCCGGAGTATTGCACTGGTTAAGATTGCTGGGCAGGGCGGACCAAATGGAACAAGCCGGCAGGAGGTGGAATGAATCGGATGAGGTGGTGGAGAAGATGCTCCATGCCCGAAACAATTTAGATTCGGTTTACCGCAGCGGTGAGGATACCAGCCTGATGCTTAAGCATAAGGATTCCATTTTTAATGATTTGGAGCGATACATGAATATCGGATCTAAACGTTTGAACAATGCATACCTGATCCCGGTTAGTACCTATCATTCACTGGTTCCGTGGTTTCAGTCCAAACTGGATTCGTGTGGGGGAGATTTCCGGCGGTTTTTTGGGGTTGTAAATCGGTAGGGGTTGAAGATTTTCAACCCGTACAGATTTTCAACCCCTACAGATTTTCAACCCCTACAATCGTAACCCATAAATTCATTAAATTTCCGGTCGGATTCAGGTACCTAAAACCATCAACCATGATATTGACCAAATTGATCAACCGGCTGTTTCAGGTTATTGCAGAACCACGGTTAACAATCACCGTAATCGCCACCATTATTCTCCTGGCGGGATGTACCCGGCAAGGTGATCTCAACTTATACGATCTGAAGTGTGAAAATCTGCAAAACCCGTTGGGTGTTGATGTTACCGTTCCACGACTAAGCTGGAAGATCAGCAGCAGCCTTAACGGAACTGTACAAGCAGCCTTCCAGATACTGGTGGCAGGCAGTCCGGAACTGCTCAAAAACGATCAGTCGGACCTGTGGGACTCCGGAAAATCGGCCTCCTCCAACAGCATACTGGTCCCTTATGGCGGCAGCACGCTGCTACCCGGAACGGTTTGCTATTGGAAAGTCAGAATCTGG
>CAIXKO010000120.1 GCA_903919925.1 uncultured Bacteroidota bacterium
ACCGGGATAAATCCCGGAGTTACCATATCGGCCGTTCCTCCGGAACTATTTGCCCAGTGCGGAGTTAATGCCGGAGGCATGACCGATTTTGTAACCCGTGGGCTTTAGCCACGGGCTGGCGCATACTCCGAGGCGTCGTGCTGGCTCGGTGGGGCCTGCTCCGATGCCGGGCCAGGCTCGGGGGGGCTTGCTCCGATGCCGGGCCAGGCTCCGGAGTGAGGAGGTACTCATCGCACCGGGTGATGGCTCCGGCACCGGGTACTCACTCCGGCACCGGGTACTCGCTCCAGGACTGGGTACTCACTCCAGGACAGGGTACTCACTCCAGGACAGGGTACTCACTCCGGCACCGGGTACTAACTCCATCACCCGAACTCCGAAGTTTTATCTTTTTGATACCGGGGTTGCAGGCATCCTGACAAAAAGGACAGTCGTTGAGGAGCGGGGAGAAATCTTTGGAAAAGCATTCGAACATTTCATCCTCAACGAAATTGTTGCCTATCGTTCTTATCTCAATATGGATTTCGAAATCGG
Organism: uncultured Bacteroidota bacterium; assembly: GCA_903919925.1. Lineage (GTDB taxonomy): Bacteria > Bacteroidota > Bacteroidia > Bacteroidales > UBA12481 > UBA12481. The sequence continues at coordinate 535 of CAIXKO010000120.1, forward strand.
ATATTGGAGAACAAAATCAGGGCTGGATGTCGATTTTTTTTGGGAGACAGCGAAATTGCCATCGAAGTAAAAGGCACGAACCGGATTGATTCATCGTTAAGTACCGGACAATCGAAAAAAATATCTTGGAGATTTCATTTAGAATAGCTACTTTTTAGACTTGAAATTTCAAAGCACCAACCCACATAAACGACAAATAATGAAAGTAAAACTACTCCTTCTGGGGATACTCCTGGCAACTCTTTCTTGTGAGAAATCCACTGACGATCCCGTTTCCGATACGGAACAGGAAAAAATGAAAAGCGAGGTAAAGGGTTTGGTCAATTCTATATTTAAGGGTTGTGAACAGGCTGATTTTGAACTTGTTACCGAATCGTGTTATGACTCACCCGATTTTGTTTACCTGTTTAACGGCAAAACTTTAACCTATCAGGAGTTTACAGATGCGTTGAAAGCTATTTATGAAAAGATGACCAATCAAGTGGTTACCATTAAAGATGAAAAATATGCGGTGCTGGATAATTCAACAATCCTGTACACCACCAATTGTACTTTTCTGGAGAATTTCAAGGATGGCCACACTTTTCTGGCCGATCCGATGGCGATGTTATTTATCTTTAAGAAAATTGATGGCAGATGGAGGTGGATATACGGAGTTGAATCTTACGGTCAATAACAGGTAAATATCACACAATCTAACTAATAATAGTAAACATCATGATGAAAACAACTTTTCTGGTTCCATTTCTGGCGATGCTCATTGCATGCAGCGGAGTAAACAAACCCATGACAGATGCTCAAAGGGAAGCAGTTAAGAAAGAGGCGACCGTGGTAATAAAAAATGTATTTGATATTTTGTCATTGGGTAACGATGAAAAACGGTTGGCTAACTGCGAGAATAGTTCTGATTTCAGTTTTACCCTGACTGATGGAGTCTTTTCTTATGATGAATTAAAATCATATATTTCTCAGGCATTGCAGGATGCTGAAAAAGAAACGTTTGAAACTAAATCGGAAAAATACATTGTGATTGATCCTGCCTGTTTTACCTATATCTGGAAAGGCAAAATCGCTATTTACCTGAAATCGGGAAAAACGATCACATTCAACGACTATTATTCCACCTGGACCTTCCGGAAATTGGCCGGCAGCTGGAAAATGGTGAACGGGCATGAATCATCGAAAGAACCTGCCAGGATTGATACCATTTAACTGAATGCCGGTGCCGTAGATTATTATTGTGCTGTTTTTCATCTGCGGAAAAAGAGTAAATACGGGGAAGTTAAAGCACAGCTGGGTCATCAGGTCCATCCATGGTTTTTGTGTTTAGCAGGACCGTAAAGCAGAAGGTTGAACCGATGCCTTTCTCACTATTGAAGCGGATTTGGCCCCCCATAATTTCCACGTACCCTTTGGCAATGGACAGGCCGAGTCCGGCACCTTCATTGGTAAACTGATGTGGGGTTCTTCCATTTCTAAACCGGCTGAAAACATATTCCTTCTGATCGCCGGAGATGCCGGCTCCAGTGTCTTTCACAAAGAATTCGAGATATTGACCGTTCAATGAGCATCCGAATTCCACGGAACCTGTCGAGGTAAAATTCAGCGCGTTAGTGACCAGATTGGTTAAAACAGTAAGAATTTTTTCGCGGTCGCAAAACTGGTTAGCCTCCTGATCAGACAATCGGGCTGTGCACAAAAGGGCCAGCCCTTTGTGATCGGCCTCAGGTTTGAAAAATGAATGAACAAATTCGAGCTGATTATTGATGTTAGTATAAGAGATAGATAATCTATCAGCGCGCGATTCCAGTTTAGCAAAATTCACCAGGTTGGTGATGATAGAAAGCAGTCGGGTACCGCTTTTTCGAATCAGGCCGATATATTTTTGTTGTTCCTGTCCGGTCAGGTCATCTTGCTCCAGCAGCTCTGCAAAGCCGAGTATTCCGTTCATCGGTGTTCTGATTTCATGGCTCATATTGGCAAGGAATGAGCTTTTTAGCCGGTCGCTTTCCTCAGCTTTATCCCTGGCAATGATCAATTCCGACTGGATTTTTTCCTTTTCTGTAAGGATTAGCTGCAGTGCGGTATTTTTTCTCACCAGGTTGCGGGTATTGATCATGACAATCAGGTAAACAATTGCAGCAGCCAGTAATATCCAGATGATAAAGGCCCACCAGGTACGCCACCAGGGCGGTAATACCCTGAAATTAAAGTTAGTGGGCTCGCTCCAGCTTCCGTGGCTGCTTTTTGCTTTAACGCTGAAAGTGTATTTCCCCTCGCGAAGGTTACTAAAGGTTGCCAGATTTTCATGGGTTGCGGGCGACCATTCCTTATTAAACCCCGCCAGGAAATACTGATATTTGATGAGGTTTGGGTAGGACGGTTCAATGGCTGCAAAATCAAAAGTTATTCTGTTATCGTGAAAGGGAAGGGCCAGATTTGCCGGCAGGGGATAAATGGCACTGACTCCGGTGAACTTCAAATCCCTGAACTTGCGGATCATGCCGGTTCTTTCCGTTTCATTGAGCAGTGCTTTTCCAAAATAGAAGCTTTCCTCCAGAATATTAGCACCTGGGAAAGTGGTGGGTTTTATGCCAGATTTTGTCGGCAACAAGTTGTACCAGCACACGTTTTCGTTGTTGATCCTTATTTTTTGAACAAACACGGAAGGAGGTGCCGGTTCATCAGTTGCTTCACGGGGATTAAAGCGCACCAATCCGTTTTTATCAGAACCCGTTCCAATCCAGATAATTCCCGAACGGTCCTGATAAATTGCATTTTGTCCAAAGTTGACTGAATTGACCGGGTTGCTGTTAAAGGGGCTGAAGAAATCCACTACGGGATAATAGCAATCCAGAGCATGATTCTTCAGGCTGTTTTGTATCGGTATAGAGGTTTTTTCTGCTGAACCGGATGCTTTTGAATTGAAGGAAACCAGTTGGGCTAATCCTGAATTGGTACCGGTTATCAGATTATTACCGGCATCAAAAAGGATCTGGGTCACCACGTTATCGGGCAAACCATCTCTAACGGTATAGGTTAGGAACGAGTTCCCGTCGAACCGGCTCAATCCTCCATTGGTGCCAAACCAGATATTTCCCCCAATGTCCTCTGAAATCCGGTTAACTACATTGCTTCCAAGTCCTTGCGCAGTTGTGTAACTGGTGTATGTGCTCCCATTGAAGCGGCAGGCACCACCTCCGCCCGTTCCAAACCATATACCTCCGTTCCGATCTTCGACAATGCAATATATCTGATTGCCGGGCAAACCCTGTTGAGTGGTATAATTGGTAATAGTTTCACCATCGAAACAGCTTGCTCCGCCATCATTGGTTCCAAACCAGATATCTCCGTTCCGTGTTTCCGAAATCCAAAGAATTGAATTACCGGCTAGCCCCTGCCGGACTGAAAAAACGGTTAATACTTTTCCATCATACCGGAAAGCTCCCCCGCCCCAGGTTCCCATCCATAAATTGCCCCGGCTGTCTTCTGTAATACATCTTACTGAATTGTGCACCAGTCCCCGACTAATGTTAAGATTGAGAAAATTTGCCCCATCAAACCGGCTGACGCCATTTTCCGTGGCAAGCCAGAGATTGCCTGATTGAGCACCGGCAATGCTCCATACCATATTGTGTGGGAGCCCCTGTTCCACTGTAAAGCGGATATTAGATTCCCCGTGATAACAGCTCACCCCGCCACCCAGGGTTCCAAACCAGATGGCACCCTGCTTTCCTTCGGTTATGCATCGTACCGTATTATTTGCCAGGCCCTGCTCAACAGCAAAGTGTATAAACCTGGCATTAACGTATAAGGTTATGCCGCTCCCAACCGTTCCAAACCAGATTCTGCCTGATTTATCCTGGGTAATGCATCTGACGATATCGGCTGATAATCCGTTTTGCGAGTTGAAATTGGTGAAGGTTTTTCCGTTGTACCTGCTGGCTCCTCCTCCCACTGTGCCGAACCAGATATTACCGGTAGCGTCTTCGGTAATACATCTGACCGAATTGTTGGGCAACCCATCGCGGGTACTTAAAGAAATGAATTTATTACCATCGAAGCGGCTTACTCCTTGTCCGCTGGTTCCAAACCAAAGGTTACCGTTTCTATCCTCCTCCATGCTCCACACATCAACCGGAGCAGGGCCATCAGAAATCTTAAGGCTAGTAAAAGAATTCCCGTTAAAACGGCTGACACCATGGTTCGTGCCCATCCAGATATCGCCTTTCCGATCCTCCAGGAGGCATTTGACCACATTGCCGGCCAGCCCATCTTCAGTAGTAAAACTCTGGAATGTTATCCCGTTATACCGGCTGATACCAGCCTCGGTACCGAACCAAATATTACCATTCCGGTCCTCCAACATGCAGTTTACCACGTTATTTGCAAGTCCGGTGGCAATAGTGAAATGAGTAAATGATTTCCCGTCATACCGGCTAGCTCCTCCCCCACCGGTACCAAACCACAAGTTCCCCCATTTGTCTGAAATCGAACAGTATACCAAATCCATTATAAGTCCGTTATCGCTATTTAGGTTGGTAAAATACCCGAATCCCGGAGCATCGGTTACCTGTAAGGAGCGGACAGGTTGTCCTTTAACAGGAGGGAGAAATAATGGCCTCTTTTCTATCGGTCCATGGGAGCCAAAGCTGAATTTCTCCGGGGCTTTTGCTGCAATAACAACAGGTGGCAGTAATCCTGGTAAAGGAGCAGAAATCTCAGGAGGGGTGCAGCCTGACAAAATCTTTACCGCACCAAGCAAGAGAATCACCCGGTTGTATTGTTTGAAGGCGTTTATGGACATAATCATACCCAGGACGTGTTAGATTTTTGGGCTATTCTATTTTGGGATATTTTTTCCGCAGAAACAGATAAACCGGAATACCGGCCAGTATAAGCGTCAATCCAATGGCAGCTTCACGCGGTTTGGTGATAACAGTGTTCAAAAACAGTCCGATACAAAACAGGATAAAAATGACCGGCACCACCGGATAGCCCCATACTTTGTAGGGCCGGTGGGCATTGGGCATCTTGCGGCGCAAAATAATTACACCCAGCGAGGTGGCTCCGTAAAAAATAAAAACGGCGAAAATCAGCATATCGGTTAATTGATCAAAACTCCCGGAAAGAACCAGCACCGACGACCAGATTCCCTGCATCAGTAAGGAGTTGGCGGGCACATTAGCGCTATTGAGCTTTGCAATTCCAGGGAAAAAGAGACCTTCGCGGGCCATGGCATAAGTTGGCCGTGCCCCGGTAAGGATACTCGCATTGGTACATCCCAGTGTGGTGACCAATATCAGCAGCGATATAAAAAGCACCCCACCGCTACCCCAAAAGGCCCTGACAGCCTCCACTGCGGCAATCTGATTTCCTGCCTGGTGGATTTGTTCCAACTGCGGAATCGACAAAAGAGTGAGGTAAGTGAAGTTTACAATGAGATATATTCCGATGATAATAAATACCCCGATGACAATTCCCCTGGGAATATTTTTGGTTGGATCCTTCACTTCTCCCCCGATAAACCCAACTGAGGCCCAACCCTGATAGGCCCAGAAAGCAGCCAGCATAGCGGTAAAAAAGGAGGATAAGGATACCGTTCCGGTGGCCACCTGATTAACCGCCATACCGGTTGTGGACTTGTCGACGCGACTGGTCAGCCCAAAAACAATTATTACCAGCAAACCTGTTACCACCAGCAACAGAATGGCTTTGCTGGTACCGGCTCCGCTTCTTAAGCTCTTCATATTCAGCAAAGTCAAAAGCATTATGAGGCATATAGCGACCAGCTTGATTCCAAAATCCTGAAAAGGTGCAAAAACGCCCCCGATCGTGAAAGTTTGCAACGATGGCAATACCTCCGGAATGTGGATGATGCTGTTGAGCGATTGCGTAAAAACATAGGCTAATGAAGCAATGGTAGCCGTTTGTATCACTGTAAAAAGCGACCAGCCATACAAAAAGGCAAAAAAGCGATTGTATATTTTCTTGAAATAAACGAAATCACCTCCGGTATCGGCAAGCAATCCGGCCACTTCAGCGTTGCTCAAAGCTCCGAACAGAGTAATAATTCCACCAACTATCCAAGCCGCCAGAATCCATTCTGAGGAGTGCAGCTCAGCTGCCATCGGGGCAATCTTCTTATATACTCCTGATCCAATGATATTTGCAATAACAAAAATCACCACGTACCCTACTCCGAAGGTTCTGACTAAGCTTCGTTGATTATTCATAGCTCAAAAACGAATAAATAAAGTGCTTAAAATAAGAAATAATTGCGGAGTGTGATGGCACGTCGAGCTCGGTTTTGACCTTTTCAATTGATTTTCTTTTCTTTGAATACCTAAAATCAACCCCAATGAAAAAACATTTCCGGGTTCTGAAGGCATCATTATCTTCTCGGTCAGAAAAAGATAATTTACTGAATTTCAAGTATTTTCAACTTCCCAAACTGCTTATTCCTTTCGGAATAGTTCATTTAATCGCGTTTTTCCCGCGTTAACCAGGCAGGATTGCCCGTTCCACCTGCAAAGCAGAGTTTGGCAGGATCCCATTTGATCGTTTCATTATGGTAATAGAGCTGGTTCATAAGATGACAGCTGATTGCGGTGCGTCCGCCAACCTGTTCGTTTGCTATTGGCTTTTTGCGGCTGCTGACACTGGCAAGGAAATCTCCATAGTGGTTTGTACAATCATAAAGCTTTATTTTAGCATCTTTCAGGAACCGATCCTCCGCTTTCTGAACCTCAGCTGCGCAAGTGGTGTCCTTACTATCTTTCCCAACGTAAGCAGCAATGGTTTCGCCCTTCATCACCACTTTGAACTGGCCTCGGTTGACCATAACTTCCCCGTCGCTGCCAAAAAAATGAACGCCAAAGCCCTTATCCTTGCGTACAACAGGAACTCCGCTGGAGTAAATCAGCGTAGCCTCGCCGTTATTAAAATAAGCCTCAACAGGACCGCTGTCATCCATGCCCAGTCCCCATTGCGTGATATCCAGATGATGGGCACCCCAATCGCCCACTCCACCGGTTCCGTACTCCCGGTAATTACGCCAGGCAGGGAAATGGGTATGAATACCGCGGGGACTCAATATGGAATTATATGGACGCATAGGAGCAGCTCCAAGCCACATATTCCAGTCCAGGCCAGGTTCCATAGCCTCTTCCGGAAGATCGCAAAGTACAGGCGGGCCGCTGAAAGTAGCTTCAACATGATCAATTTTTCCGATGCAGCCGTTGCGGACCAGTTCGCAGGCAACCCTGAATTCCTTAGCCGATCGCTGCATGGAACCGGTTTGCAGAATCCGCTTGTGCTTATCCACTCCTTGTATCACATCAATCGCTTCCTGAATATTGTGCGTCAAAGGTTTTTCGCAAAATACATCTTTGCCGTTCTGGAGTGCCAGCAGGATCACAGTTGCATGCCAATGATCAGGTGTGGCTATACAAACCGCGTCAATATCCTTGCGTGCGATCAATTCACGATAGTCATTGTATGCTTTACAACCTACAGTGCCTTTATCCGGATTATCGGTATAAAACTTGTCCACCCATTGCTGTGCATCTGTCCGGCGGGTAGTGTCCACATCGCAAACCGCAAGTATCTGAACTTCAGGAGCAAATCGCGAAAGCAGATGGTGCGACTGTTTCCCCATGCCTACAAACCCCATAGTCAGGCGGCCTGAATGCTTTGAGTTGATGCATGATGGAAGAATGAAAGGTACCACAACCAGGGGGGCCAAAGTCTTGATAAAGTCTCGTCGCGTTGTTTCCATAGGTCAGGATCGGATTAAATGAGTGATTCCAAAGATAAAAGAATATCTAAATCAATCCTGAATAATCTTCTTTGAAAAAAGCGTTCGATCGTGGCACCATTGTAGGGGCAGAAGATTTTCTGCCCCTACGTTATTTTATTAACATACTGATTGTCTGATAGAAACATTTATCTTTATCATTACCATTAGATTTCGTTTCTTATTCTAATCTCAATTATCATGTTAAAAACAGCCATTTTAATGAGTTTGATGTTTTGGTCCCTTACGCTATACGGACAAAATGAACTTACCGAAACCCAATGCCGGACGGCAATTAAAGAAGCCTCCGGTTCCATTGGGTTGGGAATAGGGCTCACCGCTGCCGGTGGATTAATCGCCTTCCTGGCGAGTAAAAAAGAGGTTGCTTCCACCACTGGCCTAAATAACCTGGGTAACAGGATTGGAAACGAATTAGTGTTGCTTGGTGGTATTGGTCTTGCCCTTGTTGGAGTTTCCACCTTTATTTACAGTTCTATTCAACAAGATCATTACAGAAAATTGTTAGCCAAATTTCCCGCAAAGGTTACCTGGTCGCCTCAGTTGCTCCATGAGAATAATCATTACGCGATGGGATTGTCCGTTGCATTCAGATTCTAACAAAACCCTGACTCTCAGATCACTTCTACTACCAGAATAATCACTTTTGCCTGCAATAACTTTTTACCGCTCACCGATTGGCAGCGTGTGGAGGTTTTGGGACGGAATTGGTGTCGATATTACCGATCGTAAACTGGCTGAACCCATGGACGCGGTGTTAACTCCTGAAGTAGCATTGGTGTGGTGGGGGGGAGAATAAGAATGGCACGCGGATAACGCGAATCCCTGCGGGAACGCGAATTTGCGCGGATTTTTGTTTGAAAAGGGAGTATTTAATGGGATATTTGCTTTTGATATGATGAGGGATCCTTTGGAGTTACCGAAAAAGACAGGGGTCAAAACTTAATCATTGGTTGGAGATATAAGTGAAAACTTTATTTACAAAATATCGGATTATTCTGGCAGTGAATGCAATTCTAATTGCATACGTCCTGATTAATGGAAACCTGTTGTTTCAGGACATCATTTTCCTTTTTCTCGTATTTCTAATACCCGGATTAATATTCAGCAATCTGGAGTACCTGTTTAAACGGAATAATAATTATTTTCAATTTTTAAAGGATAAACTATTTCCTTCTTTTTTTATACTGATCTTTATTTTCGGATTGGCCATTTACAGCACAACAACCAGATATATTCGCAAAGATAAGGCGGTTGAAGACATAGAATTTATGAAACAATCGCTGGAAAATATCCATCCCGATATTTATCATGAAATTTCCAGAGATTCATTTCTCGTTCAGTATAACCAAATAATCAATAACTTACCTATTGAAATATCTGAGACGGATTTCTACAAAACCTGCGCCAGGCTGACTTCATTCTTTGGTAATGGGCATACCCGTCCAACAGAAAATGTGCTGGGAAAACGGATGCAATTTCTTTTTAAAAGAATTTTTCCGTATAAAGTCGAAATACTTGATAATAAACTATTTGTATCTAGCAATTTATTGCTGTTTAACAGAATTCCAAAGGGAGCAGAAATCATTGAGATCAATGGTAGAAAAGTAAATCAATTAATTACGGAATGGAGCCGACTGGTCAGTTATGAAAGCGATGCTTATCGGGATTATCTGATTACCAAACCAATAAATATTGGTATCTGGAACGATTTTAAATCATATCAAATCAAGTACATAGATCCGGTCAGCAATCGACCCAAACAAATAAACAGTATTGGCGGTGTTTTATCTAATATGTATTCCTTTTTATCGGAAAGAAAGCAAAAACCTCCAAAATTGTTCTTCAGGCAAATTTCACCGGACATTGCTTATATCGGTTTTTTTGATTGTCATGATTTAAAAAACTACGAGAAGTTTTTTCAATCAGTATTCAGCAAAATGAAAAGCACGCAAACCGGACATCTGATCATAGATATCCGGGGAAATGGTGGAGGACATACGCGTATCGGGGCAGAACTGATGCAATATATATTTCATCAGCCTTTTAGAGAAGCCGATTCCATCCGGGTAAAGGTAAGCAGGGAGCTCATAGCAACCGGTAAAGTTGATGAACAATTGAAGCCCGATCAAAAGGTTGTTGGCCAAACCTATACGTTGATTTCGGAACCTTATCCACTGCGGGAAAATCCAATTAGATTTACAGGAAAAACCTGGCTCCTAACGGACCACGCTACCTTTTCGGCTGCTCAGGTATTTGCCTCTTCATACAAATGTTACGGCAACGGAACCATTATCGGTGAAGAAACTGGAGGAGTCACCGTTAGCTTTGGAGATGTCCATTTTTTTACGCTACCCAACACGGGGTTAACCCTGATGACCTCCTGGAAAGAGGCTTTCAGTGCCTGTGGAAAAGATGACAAACATGGGGTATTGCCAGACTATAGCATAAAGAGTAATAAGGCATTAGAATTTACCATTGATCTGATCTATAATAGGGTGAAAATCGATCGTTAATTTGGCGTGAATATCTTCACACTTCGTCAAAAACTTGTTAACTTTGCATGATCAAGAGGAAACAGGAGATGGCAATTCCATAACTTTGAGAATGATTTGATGGTGAAATTTAAAAAAAATGCGAAGTTTAAAGTGTTTGACAAGCCTGGTATTGTGTTTTACCGGTTGTCATAAAAGGAAGAATGGCAGTAGTTTTTTGATAACATTTTTGATACTAACGGGTCTGCTCACCGGGGTTTGTTTGTCGGCAAATGGCTCATCAGCCTATGAATTTAGCGAGCTTTCCATCAGCGGTTATGTAAAGTGTGCCAATACAGGCGAGGTTCTTTTGTTTGCCAATGTTTTGGTGACCGAGTTGAACAAAGGGGTTACCACCAATCAATATGGGTTTTATTCCCTTTCTGTACCACCAGGTAATTATTCGATACAATACTCATACCTGGGCTATGAAACCGTTACACGCAAGGTCCATCTGACTGGAAATCTTACTTCAGATGTTGTTTTGTCGCCAAAATCGGCACTGTTAAAGGAAGTTGAAATCACTGCGAAGAGTACCAGGAGTGCTGTAAAAACTCTCGAGATGAGTGCAATTCGATTAGATATCAGTCAATTAAGGGCTGTACCGGCCCTTTTCGGTGAAAGAGATATTCTAAAGAGCATACAACTACTGCCCGGAGTGAGTCCGAGCAGCGAGGGCAGCAGCAATTATTTTGTGCGGGGAGGAGAAGCTGATCAAAATCACATTTTACTGGATGAAGCGCCGGTTTATAATGCCTCACACCTGATGGGATTTTTTTCTGTATTTAATTCCGATGCCATCAAGGATGTCAAATTATATAAAGGGGGAATTCCCGCAGCATATGGTGGCAGGGTTTCTTCCGTACTCGATATCCGCATGCGCGATGGAAATTACAAAGAATGGGGAGTTACAGGGGGCATTGGACTGATCTCTTCCAGGTTATCAGTGGAGGGGCCACTGGTTAAGGATAAAAGTTCTATCCTGATTTCCGGCCGGAGGACTTATGCTGATATGATGTACAAGGCAGTGAGTGATCAGGCTGATAGCCTCACCTTTTATTTTTACGATTTAAATCTGAAAGCCAATTATATATTGGGAACCAAGGACCGGATTTACCTTTCAGGATATCTGGGTGACGATATTTTTGGCAGAAAAGAGGTTGGATATAACTCCGGAAATTCTACGCTCACCTTGCGCTGGAACCACATTTTTAATCAAAGCTTGTTCTTGAATACTTCCTTTATTGCCAGTGATTACAATTACGGTTTTAAGGTGGCACTTAATAGCATGGTTTTCAATTTAAAATCGGGAATTCTGGATTACAATTTTAAACAGGATTTTACCTGGTACCGGAACCTCAATAATACCATTCGTTTTGGATGGAATTCCACTTATCATCAATTTAAACCGGGCGATTTTACTTCAGAAAAGAACAGTGCGATTGGTGGGCTCCTGGGTCAGATTCAACCTCAGCAAGCCTTGGAAAGCGGGGTTTACGCCTCAGGCGAGCAAAAATTCAGCGAGGCATTCAGTATAAATTACGGGGCCAGGGTAAGCATGTTTAATAACATCGGTCCGGCAACGGTAAAAACCTGGCAAGGGCACCTGATCCTGCTGGATTCCACTGTGTATTCAACCGGCGAGTTTTATCATACTTATGCAGGATTTGAGCCCCGGATTACCGGAACCTATCTGCTCAAAGGCTCCAGTTCGATCAAGGCTAGTTATAACCGTATGATTCAGTATCTTCATATTTTATCCAACTCATTATCAGGTACGCCAACCGATCTTTGGACCCCCACTACCCCATTGATCAAACCAACTATTGCCAATCAGGTAGCCATGGGCTATTTTAAAAGTTTGTCCGCTCAGGGTATCGATCTGAGTGTTGAAGCCTATTACAAAGCCTTTGGAAACCTGGTAGATTTTCAAAATGGTGCCAACACTTATTTTAACGAAGACGTTGAATCGGAGTTGGTTTTTGGACGTGGGCGAGCCTACGGAGTGGAGTTTTCTGCCATGCGAAACATCGGCAACCTCACCGGCTGGGTCAGCTATACGCTATCAAAATCACAAAAGCAATTTGATCAGATTAATTTCGGCAGTTGGTTTAGCTCCCGCCAGGATCGAACGCATAACGTTTCCATTGTTTGTACCTACAAACTGTCGGAACGAATCTCACTATCCGGCAACTGGATATTTTACACCGGTGATGCTGTCACCTTTCCTAGTGGCAAATATCTGATCGATAATGTATTAGTAAATCTTTACACGGAAAGGAACGGATCGAGAATGCCCGATTACCATCGGCTGGATCTGGGGTTCACCTATCAGTTTAAACCGCGTAAAAGCTGGAGCTCTGAAATAAATATTTCATGCTATAATGTCTATAATCGCAAAAATGCATACAGCATTTCTTTTGAGGACAGTAAAACTCAGCCAGGCACTACTGAGGCTGTAAGATTGTCGCTTTTTGGATTGGTGCCATCTATTAGCTGGAACTTTAAATTTTAATAATAAAATTTATGAAACGCTTTGTTTTATTCTTAATTACCATTCCAGTCCTGCTCTTTATATGGGTTTCATGCGAGGAAGTGATCGTTCTTGATTTGAAAAATACGGAACCCAGAATTGTGATTGAAGCATCACTCAATGCATCAAATGGTGATTGCATAGTTACCGCAACAAAATCATTTGGGTTTTACGAAACAGGCGAATTTACTAAGGTTTCAGGGGCTTCCGTTGAACTGATCAATCAATCGGATCAAATAATAAGTTTGCAGGAAATGAGCCCTGGAACTTACACAGCCGCAAATCTGAAAATGACACCTGGCGAGTTGATCAGGTTAAATATAAAAGTAACTTCAGATGAACAATATTCAGCAGAAACCAGAGTTCCACGGTATGTTCCGCTGGATAGCTTATCATTTGAACCTGCGATTGCTGATCCGCGCCAACAAGATGTTGATGCTATTTATATGATGAACGCCAAATGGAAAGATCCTGGCTACTCTTTCAATTTTTATCGTTTTAAGGTAACCAATAATGGAAAATCTTATAATAAAAGTTTCGCAATAACCTCAAATGAACGTTGTTGTGGTATTGTAATCGAATTGCCCATTTTTTATTTCCTCTTTGCTTTGGGTGATACGGTCAACCTGGAGTTTCAGTCAATCGACTCAGCCAGCTACACCTATTTTGATCAGATAAATGACATGATGCTCCCCAGTTTTGTATCCGCCACCCCATACAATCCAACCGGAAATTTTAATAACCGCGCGTTAGGCTATTTTGGGATTTATTATAATCAAAAGTTTGATATGATAGTGACAAAGGGCCCTGTAAATATTTATTCCCGATAAAAAGAATTGTTATATTTGATGTTCAGATGATAATTGAACATCATATATGAATCATTTTTTCCAGAGTTTAGCTCAATCATTTAACAACAATTTAATTGCAGGGGATGCATACCTGATTGTTCTGAAAGGACTTTGGGTAACTATTTTAATATCTGCTGCCGGTTTGTTGTTTGGAACGATTGTGGGCGGGGTTCTCTGCTTTTTCAGGATGTCGAAAATAGGGTTCATAAAAAAAACCGCCCAGATTTTTATCGCTGTTCTCCGTGGCAGCCCTGTACTGCTCCTGTTAATGATCCTTTATTATGTAGCATTTGCCAATAGCCGGATCGATGCGGTATTTATTGCCATTATTGCCTTTGCTTTAAATAGCGGATCTCATATCGCGGAAATTATGCGTTCATCGCTGGAAGCAGTGGATAAAAAGCAGTTTGAGGCCGCACGTATGCTGGGCTTTTCTAAATCCAAAGCATTCATTGCCATTACTATACCTCAGGCAGGGAAAATTGCAAAACCCGTTTATCAAAGTGCTATTGTGAATTTAATCCAATGGACCTCGGTGGTGGGTTACGTAACGATCACCGATTTAACCCGTACGGTTAATAACATTGGAGCCCGGACAGGCGATCCGTTTTTTGCCCTGTTTTTTGGCGTGCTGATCTACCTGGGATTATCGTATTCCGTTTACGGGCTTTTCTCGATTGGTGGAAGGAGGAGTAAGGTAAGATGATAAAAATAAACGGGTTAACTAAGAAGTTTGGTGAATTGGTGGTTTTTGAAAACATCAATGCTCACATTAAGAAGGGCGAATGTATAGCTGTTATCGGACCATCCGGTACAGGGAAAAGCATCTTTTTCCGCACCATAGCCATGCTCGAACGGCCCGATCGGGGGAATATTTTTATCGATGGAACGGATATTACTCAAAAAGGAGTTGATCTAAACCGTGTACACGAAAAAATGGGCATGGTGTATCAGGGGTTTCATCTCTTTTCGCACTTAAACATACTGAATAATATTACGTTGGCCCCACGGTTGGTGAGAAAGAAAAGCAAGGAGGAAGCAGAAATGAAAGCGATGGAGCTATTGTCGCTGGTTGGTTTGACCGACAAGGCCAATAGCTTTCCGCATGAGCTATCGGGCGGGCAGCAACAACGTATCGCCATTGCCCGTAGCCTGGCCATGGAGCCGGAAATAATCCTGTTTGATGAGCCAACCTCAGCGCTGGATCCAACCATGACCTGTGAAGTGCTTTCAATTATCAGGAAGCTCACTAAAATGGGGCTTACTATTTTGATTGTTACGCACGAAATGCACTTTGCACGAGAAATATCCGATCGTGTTTTTTACATGGATGAGGGCGGTATTTATGAGGAGGGCACTCCGGATGAAATTTTTGATCGTCCCCAAAAAGAAAAGACCAAGGCTTTTGTTAAAAAGCTGAAGGTATTCCAGTATGAAATAAGCTCCAAAAGCTTCGATATGGTGAGCATGAACGCCCAAATTGAAGTCTTTTGTCAGAAGTACAATCTGGGCGCAAAGCAAGTGTACAGTATTCAGCTTTTTCTGGAAGAGCTCATCGTGGTATTATTCAATAAATGCTATGAAACAACACCACCCGAAATCAAGTTTACTATTGAGTATTCCGATGAAACCAATCGGATTTCCATCTATTTAATCTATTTGGCAACCGACTACAATCCGTTTGAATACATTGATAATCAGATTGATAACCTGGGAATGATGCTCATCAGGAAAATGTCGGAAAAATCCGGCCACTTATATGAAAATGGCCGGAATTCCATTGTTATTGAGCTTAAAAAGTAACTATTCCACAACCGCTGATTAATCAGCCGGCTATTTCTTTACTAAGAAATAATCACCCTGATATTCAAAATAAGGATTGGTTGTGATCCACTTGTTCTCATCAAAGTCGAAAAGGCCTGGGGCCTGCTCGCTCTTAAAATGGAAGAAGATGACATCGATTTTTCCGCTGGCCAGTGCAGTAAAACGGGCTGCTGATTCCACGGAAACAAAGTCAAAGCGGACATCGAGGTGGGTACCGATTTCCGACATAAATGCAACGTTGAATCCAGCGGGCCGTCCGTCAGCCGAAATATAGTCCAGAGGCGGAAAGTCGCCTGAAATGCCCACTTTAACGGTGCGTGCCCCGGTAGAATTTACCTGGCCGATATTGGCAGGTTCACTGTTAACCGGGAGATTGGTGATCCATTCGCTCTCCAGTGATTGCAGACGGCCTGATTCATTGAGCAGCTGCATGGCCTGATTTATCTGATTTCGGAGAGACTCCTCCTCTTTACGTACAACCATAATCACCTTGAAGGGAATCTTCACAGCAGGTTCCACAACGGTCAGCTGATTATTACGTTTTGCATAGTATTCGGCCACAAAAGAGGGGCAGGTGATCCCGTCGGCTTTGCCACTCAGTACCGCCAAAATAGCGTCCGACCTGCGGCTGTACTCGATGATCTTGCCAGGCTCGGCCTTGATGGACTCCGCCACGACTTTGGCTTGTTTTGCAGGGACAGCTCCCACTGAAACCAATCCGATGGTTTTGCCACCCAATGCCTCGAAACTGGTGATTTTCATGTTACTGCCAACACACCCGGCCAGCACCAGGAGAACAGCGGCAAGAGCCGGAGTCAGAAATCTTGTATTCATGCGTTTAATTTTTATTAGCGGCTCAATTTACGAAATCGCGTTCGATAATTTGCAACACTTATTCTTACTCTTTACCTTATCACTTCATAAATTTTAGCGCCACCGCTTCAGGGTTAAGACGCCCTTTTTGCTAACCAGGCGAATTGATTTTTTGTTTCCATCCTGTTAGATTTTAATGTGAAAGGATGAACCTAATAGTGGGAAAGTGATTTGAATTTCACCTGAAACACCTTTTGGGATGTTAAAGCCGCGAATACAGATCACGGGTGGACAGCCGAAATCCGGATTCCCTTTTCCAGCCTGAGGTTTCAGGTTAAGGATGGGAAAACATACATGGGCATAACCGTCAGCCGGTATTGTGCCGCGAAATCAGAGATGGCAACCTTTCCGCCTGTATCACCGAAATTTGCCAACGCCAATTGGAAACCTTCACTCACAACGAAAATTGTTTTTGAAGGGCTGAATCCCAGGAATCCGTTTTACCTGACTCCTTATGTTACTGCCGGACTGAGCCAGGTTAACGAACTTAACGGAGCAGGAACCGACTATAAAATGAGTTCCAAGCCAAAATTCGATGCCGGTATTGATGCCAAGTACAGTCTCACCAACAACCTGACTATGGATGTGACACTGAACACCGACTTTGCCCAGGTTGAGGCTGACGATCAGAAAATTAACCTCACCCGTTACTCTCTGTTCTTTCCTGAAAAAAGAGTCTTCTTCCAGGAAAAAGGGGATGATTATCTGACTCTCCGGCTGGCCCAAACCATGGAAAACGGATCAAAAAACAAAATGAATGACCTCTCTCCTTCGAGGGTATTGGTTCAATGGGAAAAGCGGAAACAGAAAGGATTCAGTTATGATTTTAGTTATGGCTATTCTGGTACCTCGTTTAATCCGGGGGTCGGATTCGAGTACCTTCAGAACTACCAGACCGTGCATGGTAAGCTGAGATACGGATGGTTTCCCGGTGAAAACGCCCGGATACTGATAAACAGGTTATCTGTTACCGGGTACAATATCTGGGATACATCAACCGGAAAGCAGGAAACCGCGAGCGGCATGCTTACCTGGGCCTTTGAGGCGAAGAAGGGTTATTCGGGGAGCATCGACGGCACGTGGAACCAGGAAGATCTCCTGGATACGCTGATTCTCGGGAATGATCAGGCCATCGTTCCACCCGGAAGATATTCATTTACCTACCTGACCGCCATGTACACTACTTCCGCCAGTCATGCCCTGGGAGGCGAATTTATGGGAGAGGCAGGAAACTTCTACGACGGATGGAAAGTTTCCCTTTCCGCCGCTCCAAGTTTAAATATAGGTTCAGGCTTCAACCTCTCCATGACTTATCAGCTTGATTATGTTAATTTCCCCGGCAGGAACCTGCAATTTGTCAACCATATTGCCGGAATAAAAGGTTTATCCAGGTGGTGGCAGGCCCACGTCAGGTTGGAAAAACCACTCTGGTTAATCAGGTAATGAAAGACCTTCCTTTTGATGCTCATTACGCCACAGCGGTTGGCCTTGGTACTGCCGGGAGCGTGTGGATTAAGGAGCATTGGGATTTTGCGCGAATCAAACAAGAACTAAATCCATCGGCGGCCTTTTTGAACGCATAGG
>CAIXKO010000121.1 GCA_903919925.1 uncultured Bacteroidota bacterium
AGTAAAGGTTGATCCGTCAAGGGTCAGTGAATAGGTGTAGGAACTACTTCCCGTCTGTGAAAGAGCCCAGTATCGCCCCGCTTGAACGGTGGTATTGGCTGGAATTGAACCTGCAATGGTAGACTCAAACTGTTCAGCTGTTACCGTGCTTGTGCCAGTTAAAGCAGAATAATTTAAAGTAAGATTTCTGTAATTCCCTCCTTTTCCGATTGGGAATTCCTTTGATCCTGTTGAACAATAAATCCTTGCCAGTTTACCATTAACGTAACTGGAAGTACTGGCATTGGAAATGGTGCCTGAACAACCTGCTGTAAGGGTAAAGGTTCCGGTAGTGATGAGGCCGCTGGTCAGGTTCAATGTTCCATCCACCGTTTCACCGATTCCTAGTGTTGCACCACTGGCATTGTTCATGCTCAGATTGTTGAAAGTAGTTGAACTGGATCCGCCGATCGTTTGTTCGGCGGCACCGTTGAGATTGATGGTACTTCCGGTATTGGTAAAGGTGCCTCCGTTGTTCGTGAAGTTCCCGCCGATATTATGGGTATAAGCACCCGCAGTAAAGGTTGTACCGATGCCGAGGGTAAAATCGCCGCCGATTGTTTGGGCCGAAGAAGTTCCGGTTATTACCGTGCCGCTGAGCGTCAGGTTACCATGTATTTTCGTCAAAGCCGGAAGATCCTTGGTGCCGCTGCCACTTAGGGTAAGGCTGTGATAACTATTATCGGTTGGAATTACAATGGTTTGAGTACCCGCTTTGCTGTATTCCACAGTGTTGTCGGAAACATCGCAGTACCAGGACCCGGTTTTGGTGACTTCATTTTCAATTTTTACAGTGCTTCCGGCAGCATTGGTTAAGCTTGCACCCGAGTTGATAGTGAGGTTGTAAAAGCGGCCGGTACCGGAAACCGTTGCACCAGCATTGGCAAAAATAACCGTACTTGTTCCGGGAGGATTTCCAGCCGGGTTCTGATCTTCCCAACCGGCGCTCAAACTATTTGCGATGGTGAGAATTGAATTTCCCATGGATAAGACACCTCCGCTTTCGATAGTTAGTGTATTTACAGTGGCAGTGGCTGGTAAAACAGGATCGTTGGAAGTAGTACCGGCATCCGGGATTATTACAAAACAAGTCCCATCAGGGGCATTTCCTGGGGGTTGCCAATTGGATCCATTGGTCCAGTCGGATGAAGTGCCACCTCTCCATGTTAAATATTTCGTTGAGGCGTGATCAGCCAATTCAAAAATAGTGCGCCAGGCATGACCGGGATCAACATACAGGAAATAATTTATAGGGACATTAGACAATCCTACATAGTTATTGGTAAAATCATAGGCGGATCTACCATGTTCATCAGGGGAACTGGAAACCCCATCCAGGTCGTAATCCCATGTAACCAATTGCGCTTCGGCGTTGCCATTAAGTTCAGTATCCAGATAATGGAAGTTCGCAATTACGAAGCAATTGGCTCCTCCATTTGGAAGTACCTGGTAGCACCTTTGAACAGCCCCGGTGAAACCACCTGGCGCTACACCAATTTTGATAATTACGGTTATCGAGGTGGGTAAAGTCGGGGAGGTTCCCGGAGTAATGGAGACGGTGGTAAATTGATTACCGAAAGAATAGGCGGTGCTTGCAGCTATGGTATTTCTGGTTACGATACCGGTTACATCCCCGTTACCGGATGTAGTGGCCGATGAACCCATATAGAGGGTATACGAATCGAAACTGCCAACCGTGGCATTAACCGTGGAGGGGTAACTATGCCAGTCGGTATACATTTGCAAACTTCCCGTGGTGGCGGTTGCCGGAGGATTGACCGCCGCCAGATTCAGCACCCCATTGACCGTTATGTTGCTTCCGGCTTTTACGCCACCGCTGGAATAGGTATTATTGATAATAAGGTTGTTAAAGGTGTTCGTGCCGGTACCGCCAAGGGTTTGGGCCGCTGTAGTGCCGGTAAAGCTTATGGTGCTGGTGGAAGGAGTAAAGGTTCCATCGTTGGTCCAGTTACCTCCAATAGTATGGGTAAATGAGGAACCATTGAAGGTGGTACCTGAACCCAGATTGAAATTCCCTGCTGTGTTAATTGCAGCCAATGCGGTTGCAGATGCCGTTCCCGACATGCTGAAATTCCCTGCCACGGTGGTGGTGGAGGCGGTCATTGTTTTGGTGCCGGAGCCGCTTAATATCAGATGGCCGTATGTTTCGGCGGTTACCGTTTGCGCCGATCCTGTATAATTGGTTGTACTGGTTGCTTCAAATGTTTTGTTACCCCCTCCTGATACGGTTGCCATTGTTGAGGTGCCGGCCAGATTGAATGTGCAGCCGTTTGCCACAGACAGGCTTTTCGCAGAAGCCAGTGAAATGGCATAACCGCCATTATCAAAAGTACTACCCGTATTTATATTACCTACCGACAGGTTGCCGGTAACATTGGTACCCGATATGGCAGCACCTAAAATGGCACCTCCTGAATACGTATTGTTGATGGTCAGGTTATTATAAGTTACAGAGCTCACTCCAACCGGGATAGTTTGAGCCGCGGTTGTTCCGTTGAAGTTTACCGTTCCGGTTGATGGGGTCAGGATCCCAAGAATATACCCGAACGTGAGGTTGCCGCTGATGTTCAAGGTACCCGCACCGTTAAAAACTATCTGGCTCTGAGCAGCAGATTGTCCATTAAACAACAGGTCGTGGGTGGTGACCGTACCCGTTGAAATGTTCAACCTGTTGATCAGGGAGGTTGATGCATCAGGAGTTAAATCGCTGAAAGCCAGCTTTAGTGCACCCCCGATTGTTAAACTACCGGCATTCACATTG
>CAIXKO010000122.1 GCA_903919925.1 uncultured Bacteroidota bacterium
GGTAAGGGGTTTATGCTGGCAATCGACTTTATGATGATCGGACCATTAAAAAAATATGCTGGGATCTCAGCACATAAGGTAGCAACTGCCATGATTGCTTTATTAAAATCCTCCAATCGGGACATTGTTTATCAGTCAAATGTTTTGCACAAGTTTGGCAAACGATGAAAGCGCCTAACCAGTCCCTGGCTATCGAAGTAAAAGGCGTTGTTAAATCATTTAAAACGGTTCAGGCTGTTAAAGGCATTGATTTACAGATTCAATCAGGCCATTTTGTTGCTCTTTTAGGCCCAAACGGTGCCGGAAAAACCACCCTGGTTGAAATGATTGAGGGAATTCAAAAACCGGATTCGGGTGAAATCCTGGTACTCGGAAAAAGTTGGAAGCATCATTCTGCTGAACTGCATCGTGAAATCGGACTGTGCCTGCAGGAGACCCGTTTTATTGATAAACTGAGGGTAATAGAAACTTTGCGGCTATTTGCTGGCTTTTACGGTTTAAGGAACGATCGGGTAGAGGAAGTGATTGACCTCATCGGGTTGGATGACAAGCGCAAAGCTTTTGTGGTTAACCTTTCCGGTGGACAAAGACAGCGCCTGGCCTTAGGCATATCGCTGTTAAACCGGCCCCGCCTTCTTTTACTCGACGAGCCTACTACAGGACTCGATCCAAACGCCCGACGTGAAATTTGGGTTATTCTGCAGAAAATGAAATCTGAATTGAATACTACGCTGGTTTTAACGACTCATTATATGGAGGAGGCCGAACAGTTGTGTGATCATATTGTGATTATGGATCAAGGTGTTATACTGAAGGAAGGAACATTGAATTCCCTTTTAGGTGTAGGGCCAGGATATGAACCCACCATGGTGACCATCCCGTTTAAGCGGACCCTTGATGACCTCTTTACTGAACTTACCGGGAGGCACCTTCATGAATAATCGATTTGATATCAGGCAACTGGGCTTACTTATTGCATCAAATTTCCGTGAAATTGTACGCGAACCCGGAGTGCTTTTCTGGGGTATTGGTTTTCCCATACTTATGTCATTGGGCCTTGGTATTGCATTTACTAAAAAGCCAGCCGAAATCAGGAAAGTTGCTGTGGTATCCTCTTCACAACTGGTGATTAAAGATACTATTGTGGTGAGCGATGAAAAGTTAGGCTCCACGACTTTCATTTTTGAAAAAATGAGCTGGGAAGATGCTTTGGTTTTGCTCAAAAGGGGGAACTTCAATTTGATTCTCGATCAAAAAATGGGTCAGGTGGAGTATCATTTCGATCCAATGAATCCGGATGCGCAACTCTGCTTTCTGAAATTGTCGAGAATGCTGCAGGGAAAACCTGAAGTGCTTCCCGAGAATGCCGGACAGATCAAACCCTTAACCGTTACCGGTACCCGTTATATCGATTTTTTTATACCCGGAATCCTTTCCATGGGGGTGATGATGTCGTGCATGTGGGGTTTGAGTTATGGATTGATCGACAAGCGATCGAAAAAACTGCTCAGGCGCATGGTAGCCACGCCAATGAAGAAATCGTATTTTCTGATGTCGATGATCACCGTTAGAATTGGCATGAACATTATTGAATCGCTGTTTCTGGTGTTGTTTGCCTGGCTGGCTTTTGGAATAAATGTTCACCTCAGCTATCCTGCTCTTTTCCTGATGTTTTTGGCCGGTAATTTCGCTTTTGCCGGTTTGGCGGTATTTGTTTCATCACGAACGGCAAACACAGAGGTTGGCAACGGGTTTATCAATGCCATTGTTTTTCCCATGATGATTCTGTCCGGGATTTTCTTCAGCTATCATAATTTTCCTGACTGGGCGATACCGGTAATCAAACTTTTGCCTTTAACCATGTTGGCCGATGGCGTTCGAAGCATTTTTATTGAAGGCGCCGGATTGCTTAGGATGGCACAACCAATTTTGATACTTACGGGGATTGGGGCGCTGTTCTTTACTGCTGGTTTAAAGGTGTTCAGGTGGTATTAAGAATGGTTGGCGGGAGAAGAATGGGGGAGATGAAGAATGGCACGCGAATGACGCGGATCCCTGCGGGAACGCGGATTTACGCGAATTTTTTTTATGTGGACAGATGAATGACAGGTTTCAATGGTCAACCGCATTCCAATTGCAGGGGTTGAAGATTTTCAACCCCTACAATAACCATTAACCCTTAAGGCTGCCTTGGGCTGATCAGAAAACGGAACTCGTAATCCTTGTATTCCAGCTGATATTGCTTGAGCGGCCAGCTTCCCCAGCTATCAATACAGCCCAGACCCATCTGCTGAAGATCGATATTTAAAGTGGTCAGCTGACGTTCATGGAGTTCTCCTGAATGCTGTTGATCTTTACGGATTCCATCATCAAGGTCATCGGTAGTGTAATGTAAGGCGCTGGCATTGAATAATATATCTGAGGTAATCTTTAATCCCCTGCCATCCCGGTCAGATAATAGCCACCACCGGATATCGGTTTTGTTACCGGTTTCCTGAGGACGGACATAACCGTAGAACTGCTCACTAACCGTTTGTTGGTACAGGCCAACCTGGCTGCTGTACTTGCGGTCCCAATAGTTTTCCCACGGTCCCCTTCCGTAATATCTGATCTGATCAAACTGAACCGGCAATTTTACCTGCATTCCAAAACGTAAGGGTACGGGCATCTTTTTAATGTCAGCAGTTTTATCCACCACTAAATTCTGATCAACCAGGACCTGTCCTTTAGCATTTATCTCGTATTTAATATTTAAGGTTGAGGCAACTTCGGGCAAATCATATATCGCAGTAACCAGAACGTTATTTTCTTTGCGCTCCACCTTAAAGGATTTAAGATCTTGCTTTTGAGTTGTTTTTTTCCAGGCAACCAGCTTGTTTTGCCGGTTTGCGCCATAATCATTGTCAGTAGGTCCGCGCCAGAAATTGGGTCTCAGAGCTTCCCCTTCTTTAATCATATTCAACCCATGATGAGTAATCTGATTGAGATACCCGGTGGTTTTGTCGAAAACAACCTGAGTAAAGGATCCGTTGATAATCAGATTGTTTCCTGATTCCGTATAAGCCAATGGTTCAGTTGATTGTTGAAGTTTGATAGGTTGAACTGCATATTCCTTAACGGTCAGTTGCTCCCACGCAACCTCTTGTCCGGCAGGTAATAAACCGGTTTTTGATTTGAGCTTGAATGTGAGGTTGAGGAATACTTCATTAGCATTATCGGGAATAGCGTATCCCAATCTTATTTCCTGTGATTTTTGAGGTTCAGCCTTCAGATCGTCATAAACTCCTATCTGAATAACTTTTCCATCTGCAATTAATTGCCATTCAAGAAGATAGTTTTTTAAATCGATATAGAAATTCTCATTGAACACGCTGATGGTCCCGATAGCCGGGGTTTTCATGGTGGCTAAAATGTTTTGGTAGCATTTCCTCACTTCATAAGCATGAGGATTGAACTTGCGGTCGGGGCTAACCAAACCGTTATTGAGGAAATTATTATCCGACGGAAGATCTTTGCCATAATCGCCACCATAAGCATAAAACATATCACCGCGGTTATTGTATTTACGTAATCCCTGGTCAACAAAATCCCAGATAAAACCCCCTTGAAGGGCGGGGTATTTCCGGTATAGATCCCAGTATTCTTTGAATCCGCCTTGGGAGTTACCCATGGCATGAGCGTATTCACACTGTATCAGCGGTCGGGTAGGATTGCTTTTAGCGTATTTTTCGACATCCCAGGGAGTTTCATACATCGGGCAATAAATATCAGTGTGAGCCGACATTCCTGCCCGTTCGTACTGAATCGGGCGGGAGGTGTCGCGTTTCTTTCCCCATGCATACATCTGTTCAAAATTGACTCCATCGCCAGCCTCATTGCCCATTGACCATATAATAATGGATGGCTGATTTTTATCGCGTTCCACCATTCTCGAAAACCGGTCGAAATGAGCCTGATACCAGCTGGGGAATTTGGCCAGCGATTCTTTGCCGTATCCCATTCCATGAGATTCAATATCGGCTTCACCAATCATATAGATCCCGTATTTGTTGCATAATTCATAGATATACGGATCATCGGGATAGTGGCACGTGCGTAAAGCATTAATATTAAGTTCTTTAAAAATCCGTATATCCTGCTCCATCCTCTCTTTGCTGATCCATGTTGCTGTTAACGGATCCATTTCATGGCGGTTAACTCCTTTTATCAGGATCGGTTTTCCATTTACGAGCAGCTGTGCATTCTTTATTTCCACTTTTCTAAATCCAACCGTTTGTGGAATTACTTCGAGCACATTGCCTTTAGCATCTGAAAGGGTGGTAATTAAAGTATATAAATCAGGTGTTTCGGCGGTCCATTTCGATGGATTTTCGACCGGCAAATTAAGTTTTACTGTGTTTTCCTGAGTCTTGATGTCTTTGGTAAGAACTGATTTACCGGCTTGCAATAGTTCTATTTTAAGGGAGGACCCTTTGGCTTTTCCAGCTAATTCGAGTGAAATGTTTAATGATCCGTTTTTATATTCTGCGTCCAGGTCGGGGATAATTTCGATATCGCGTATGTGGAGCGGATCGCGCGTATACATATATACATCGCGTGAAACGCCGGTAATCCGCCACATATCCTGACATTCCAGATAATTTCCATCGCACCAGCGCATGGATTGGAAGGCAATGAGGTTCTTACCCGGCTTTACAAATTTGGTGAGGTTAAACTCTGCAGGAAGCTTACTATCCTCACTATATCCTACAAATTTTCCATTCACCCACAAAAACAGATTAGCACGAACGGCGCCAAACTGGATGTACACTTCTTTTCCGTTCCAGGTATCGGGAATTGTGATGGTGCGCCTGTAGGAACCCACCGGATTATAGGTAGTCGGTACCTTTGGTGGAGCCGGTTCCATCAGGTGGACGAATTCATAGCCGGTATTGGCATAAATGGGATCCCCATAGCCATTAACCTCCCATATACCAGGCACTTCAAATGGTTTCCACGATGAATCATCATAGGTTAAGTTGAAAAAATCTTTTGGTTTATCGGCAGGTTTTTCCACCCATAAGAATTTCCAAAAGCCATTCAGTGACAGGAAACGGGTTGAATGTTCCTTAACACCCATACCTGCCAGATCGCGATTCTCAAAAGCGAAGTAGGTGGCGTGCATAGGTTCACGGTTGATTGAATTAATCTTTTCATCTTGCCATACCGTTTCAAGATCCTGAGCCTGAATGCCATTCGCTGCCAAAAGGGCGAAAAGGAATAACCTGATTTTGTTTCCTGTGTTCATGATTGTGCAGTTTATTGTTTCACACTGCCAAGTTAGAACAGACAACTGAATTGGCAAGGAAATCGTTAAAATTTCATCATCATTTCGATTAATAATACTATCAATTAATGGATTGTAAGTGTATTTTTGAAAGTAAATATTGAAGAGTATCATGGAAAAACAGATGAATCGCAGAACTTTCCTGGGAACTACAGGAACTATGACTGCCGGAGCATTGCTGGCAAAGAGCTATCCTTTAATTGAGAGCGAATCAGTTCCTGGCAAAAAGCGCCTGGCCATTGTTGGAACCGGAAGCCGCGGAACCTCTTTCTGGGGTAAGCCTGTACAAGATGAGTACAGCGACCTCATTGAGTTTGTCGGGCTATGTGATATCAATCCTGGCCGGGTGGAACTGGCAAAAAAAAAGATAGGGGTTACTTGCCCGGGATTTACCGATTTTGATGAAATGCTGGTCAAAACCAAGCCCGATACGGTTATCGTAACTACCGTGGATGCGACACACAGTATATTCATTATCAAAGCTTTGGAATTTGGGTGTGATGTAATCACTGAAAAGCCTCTGACAACTGATGAGGTTAAATGTCAGGCAATCCTGGATGCCGAGCGGAAATCAGGAAAAAAGGTGCTGGTAGCATTTAATTACCGGCATGGAACCCTTTTTACTGCGATTAAAGAACAGCTGGCTGCCAAAAGGGTTGGAAGAATCACATCGGTTGATTTCCATTGGTATCTCAATACTTTTCATGGGGCCGATTATTTTCGCCGCTGGCACGGTCACATCAATAAAAGCGGATCTCTGCTGGTACACAAGGCATCGCACCATTTCGACCTGCTTAATTGGTGGATCGATAGTGATCCGGTAGAAGTTTATGCTTACGGATCTCTGGAACATTATGGAAGGAATCACGCTTTCAGAGGGGCAAATTGCCGGTTGTGCGCATATTCCAGTAAGTGTAAATTTTACTTCGACATCACCAAAAACAAGGAAATGATGGATTTGTACGTAGCCAACGAAAAGTTTGATGGCTACATTCGCGATAATTGTTTGTGGCGTGATAATATTGACATTTTCGATAAAATGGCGGTTCAAATTAAATATGCCAATAATGTTCAGGTAAGTTATTCATTAACTACCTATTCACCTTACGAGGGGTTAACGATTGCCTTTAATGGCATGGATGGCCGGATTGATAGCTGGGAGGACCTCCCTTGGCGTACAAAAGAATTGGAGGATCAGGCGCAGAAACATGCAAAAGAAATGAGCCAGGTTAAAAATGAGGTCACGGGCGAGTTCAATGAAATTATGGTGAGCGACAATTTTGGTAAAACGGAGCAGCTAAAAGTTCCGCTGGTTGAATCTGGTCATGGTGGCGGCGATGGGCGGCTGCACGACCGGATATTCCGCAATCCGGGAGCCCCTGATCCGCTTTTGCACATGGCAGGGAGTCGTGATGGCGCTATGTCGGCATTGCTGGGTATTGCAGCCCGCAAATCGATTTTGGAGGGCCGAGTGGTGCGAATCGAAGAGCTGACTGATCTTAAGCCGCACCCAACCAGAGGACGATAGCAACAATTTGTAGATTCGAATGAAGAATTCCGGGTTCCGAATATAAGAATCAGGTTATGATGAAGGAGAAAGGACGTAATTATGCGTGACAACAACTTTCCGTTGCTTTTGAAGGACGCAAATATGCGTCCCTACAGATGTCATCGGGCAAATTCATGAACGCAAATATGCGTCGCAAAGAATGGCACCGTGGAAATCGATGGACGCAAATAAGTGTCCCCCTCAACCCCTCAACCAATAAACCTTTCAACCAATAAACCTTTCAACCAATCAACCAATCAACCATCCACCCATGAAATCCCAAAACTTCCTCCTCCTCATCTTGTTCTTCTCCTTTACCGCAGGCTTTCCTCAAAAGCCGGTCGATCAAAAATTATCAGCAATAAAACTGGAGGCTTTTCCCAAAGCTTACCGTGTAGATGTATCGGTGGGCGGTGCATTATTTACTTCCTATATTTATTCCGATACACTCGAAAAGCCCGCATTATTTCCGATTGCTGCGGCCGACGGTATCACGGTTACGCGTGGTTATCCGATAGCTCCGCGGAGTGGCGAAAGTGCTGATCATCCTCACCATACCGGATTTTGGTTTAATTACGGTAATGTTAATGGTATCGATTTTTGGGGTAACAGCAAGGATATACCTGCCGCCAACAAACAGAAGTATGGCAATA
The DNA here is from genome assembly GCA_903919925.1 of uncultured Bacteroidota bacterium. GTDB lineage: Bacteria > Bacteroidota > Bacteroidia > Bacteroidales > UBA12481 > UBA12481. The sequence goes on from CAIXKO010000122.1 coordinate 7,529, forward strand.
TTAGGTTCAGGAACATCGAAAAGATGGAGAGTTTGCCCGGCAAAGGAGTTTTGGTTGTAAATCAGGATTGGGAAAATCCCGATGGCACCATTCCGTTGAAGGAACAGGTCAGATTTGAATTTTTTGCATCGAAGGATTATCGGATCATCGACCGGATAACAACATTAACGGCTCAAATTCCAGAAGTGAGTTTTGCTGATACCAAGGAGGGCGCATTTGCCATACGTGTGGCCCGGTTTCTGGAATTTCCATCGAAAGATCCAAAATCATTTGTTGATGCAAACGGAAAAGTTACCACCGTTGCAGTGCTCAATAATGAGGGTGTTAACGGGAATTATCTCAGCAGTGAAGGGGTGGAAGGCGCCTCTGTTTGGAGTACACGGGCTAAATGGATGAAATTGTACGGAGTCACAAAAGGCGATACGGTTTCTATTGTTTTTATGGACCATCCTTCAAATCTGAACTATCCAACATTTTGGCATGCACGCGATTATGGATTGTTTTCGGCTAATCCTTTTGGCCAGAAAGACTTTACCAAGGGTAAGGAAACACTTAATTTCAAACTAAAAAAGGAGGAATCAATCACTTTCAGGCATCGGTTGCTGATCAAATCCGGTGCTGGTTGTGGTTCAAAGGAAATTGAGGAATATTGGGGGAAGTTTGCTGCAAAATGAAATTGGTGGTTTTTCTTAGGAATAAAACGGATCAATATATTTCGCCCATTCAGGGCTAAGGAGCATAGCCGTCAACCTAATGATTTATTTGGCTTTTTGAAGGAGAGTTTCCATCAATTTCAATGTTTCCATATGATGGCATTGGTGGGTGGGATGGAGGTCGGTGGACGCAAATATGCGTCCCTACGAAGCATCGCGCGGTTCGGACGCATATTTGCGTCCGGTTCAATCACTATGCGGGATCCGTAGGGACGCATAATTGCGTCCATATATTTGTATGCATTTCTATCCAATTCAATGCATACAATAAGTTGGCATCGGTGAGCAGGATGGA
>CAIXKO010000123.1 GCA_903919925.1 uncultured Bacteroidota bacterium
CACTACCAATAAATCTCCGAAAGAATGGGCGAAAATGCTGGACGATGAAGTGCTGGCTACTGCTCTATTAGACAGACTTTTATACCGGTGTGAGGTCATAAAGTTGAAAGGGCCAAGTTACCGGCTCGAAAACCGGAAAACGTTTCTTATTGAAAAAAATAGTCAACCCGCATGATGATGATGATGTCCTGTTCAATTGGGAAACAACTTTTTGATGGAAAGTGTGTTGGGAAAAGTTGTTCTCATTTGAACCGGATCTCGAAAACAAAAGTAAAATCCATTAATAAATGATGTATTTTTATCGCTCTACCTGGGGAATCTTAATTGCCAAAAACTGGGGAAAACTAATTTCTAGTTACATATAGGTATATAATGGGATTAAAAGCACCTGACAAACGTATGAAAGATGTGGAATATGTTTTGCATTTTGGTGCATTCTACCATCAAACTCATTTAAAATACCCTAAAAGCATGAAGTTTTTTCTGAATAATGAAATGAAAATGCATCAAAACTTGTCAAAAGAGGAATATGAAGATTTCGTTGCACAATTTCATAAGGCAGTACAGATAAACTACTCCCTTTTTGGGGTAAGAAGTTTTCGAAGAATAACTTGCGGTAGTTCTGATAATCCAAACATGGTTTGGAAAACCAATAAAATTAATAGTGCTTTGTTCGATCTAATGATGGTTTCTTTTATTCAATATGATAAAAACTTGATATTCAGGCATCTTGATGCCATTCGGGAAGCTTATGTCTATTTACTTACGGAAAACTCTGAATTTATTGATGCTGTTGAAAAATGGACAAATATTCCCAAACAAGTCAAGTACAGGCATGAGACATTTGACAGAGTTTTGTCGGAAATATTTTCGCACGACAATAAGCAGGAGCGATGTTTCAGTAAAGAATTAAAAGAATTGCTTTTTAAACAGAACGATAAATGCTCATTGTGCAATCAACAGATTATTTCGCTTGAAGATGCAGCTGTTGACCATATTGAACAATACTGGCTTGGCGGAAAAACCATTCCATCCAATGCAAGATTAACCCATCGTTTTTGTAATGCCTCAAGGAAAAGAAAGGAAGGTTCAAAAAGTTATAGTAATGGAGATAGCATTATAATGAAGTCGTCATCTGGTGATGAAATGCAGTACTGATGATTTTATTCAAAATAGTATAAATTAATACATGTGCCTACCATGTTAAACTCAATTCTTTGTGAAGCTGGTTTAAAGCTAAGAGATGTTCGCCTTATCCGACACAAAGACAAGCGATCAAAGAAAGGATGTTCGCCGTATGAACTTTGGTGTAATGATCGCCCAAAGTTTGAATGGTATCAACGCACCCAAAGAATTAAGAGTCGAAAGATACTTACAGCACCCTACTGGGCAGTCTTTGTTGTCAATCCCCGCAATGAAACAATGTTTGTAGGGATCTACGCGGTTGATTATCATGGGCTATTGGACCATGACTCACCAATGCCCAATATGGATGGCATAGACAAAGCCGGGAGTTGCGATGTATTCGACCTTGAGTTGCAGGATACTTTAAGCGACCTCATAGGGAATTTGTTTATCGATTGGGGGCAGGGATTTATTGCATGGGTTCAATATGCGGAACAAAATAATAAGCGCATCACAAAGAATGTATTATGAGCTATCAAAACGATCTGCTTTCACTAGGTAATGAGATTTTCAACTGTCCGCATTTCCTTGGCACTTGTCGGCGGGAGTTAGCGGATGTATCGAATGGACCCTATGAACATGGGCCGGAGATCAGTTTCGTTGGGGAAAATTACGGACAGCCTGGTATGCCGCGGGTCCTGTTCACAAGGCTTAACCCAATCTGGAAACAGGACAATGGCTGGTTCGGCACCAATGAATCTGTCACCGAATACCAATTACAAAGTCCTGATGCCAGTACCAGAAACATTTTTCAGTGCTATCTGAGAGGCTGGACCCACGGTAACAAAGAATTCTGTGGTGTTTGGGAAAAAGGAACTGTAACAGGGCATCCGAATACGAGCAGTCAGTCTGGTGAGACGAAACGTATGTTTCCCCGCTATGGAATTCAACTGATCATGGAGGAAATGATACGCGCCGGAATATTCCCTGTCACCGATGACTCCCCCCTGCGCTATTGCGCGATCAACAATGTAGTCAAGTGTGCTGGTTCAGAAGAAAAATCACACCATACCAAGTCCATGTACGTGAATTGTAATTTCTATGAGAAAGAACTTGATATCCTCGTGCCTCACATACTTGTCACTTTCGGCAAAGACACTGATAAATACCTTAAAGAGAAACTGGGAGACCGGTTTACGAAGGTTGGTAATAAAACAATGCTTTCATTGCCAGACGGTTCAAAGTGCCGGTACTTTCCCTTTTTACAACCACTGGGACAAGGAAAGAGTACCTGGCTAGGTAAAGATGTACTCAATTTGCACCCTTCGCCTGACATCGCCAGACAATTGGGACCCAAGGAAGAGCAACAATTCAAAGCCGGGCCCAACGGAAGCTGTACTTTTACGCTCTTCAATTACACATTGTATCTTGTGAGTGAGGCTAAACGAATGAAAGAAAGAATTGCTACAATTTAGCTGGTTTCAGGATATGAACAAGTAAGAATTGATCTATTTGCCCAGAGTCCTGGCACCGATTGTTTTCATGGGTCAAATCTGGTTTTGTTGGCTCAGTTTGGGGAAAGGTACAAAAAGGAAGATTGATTTGAAGCCAGATTGTGTAACCCGCAGAGATGAGTGGGTAACTGGTTGGGTTTTGAGGATGGATGACAAACAGGGAAGGTTGGTGTGGAAGGAGTTGGCGGGGCTTATCGGGGCGGGTAGATCGCTTTCTCCGGTGTTATCGTCCATCGTTATATAATGAGGTAGATTTGAATCGTTTTGCGATATAATTTTTTGTGGCAATTTACCTTTTGAGTTCTGGACCTGCTGAGAGTTATACGAAGCGTTTGAAAAATTACGGGAAAATGCATATTGATTCTATCAATAAGGCTTCCCATCATTTCCATTTGTCGTTATTAAAATTAATGGCTTTGCAAAAAGCATTTTTTTGATTTAGTCGAAGCACAGGCTCCATGTTTTGGCTTCTAAAGTTGTAACAAGGATTAGTCAAGTCTCCCGATCACAACGATCATAAGTCAAGGAAAGTGCCCCCCCGGGCTTCAGCCCGGAAACCCACTACCTTCCTCATCCATCGATTGCCCGGGTTAACTATTTTTACCGCTGTTGGCATTGGCTTTTCCCACACGCGCCAATCCACTCCGATCGGTACGATCATGTAAGCATTGATCTGTTTGCCCGGAGTCATGCCTCCGATTGTTTACACAACACTAATTCGCAATATAAAGAAGAACTTAATCGTTTATTAGCGGCCAAATCTAGGAAAAAGTTGCTACATTTGGCCGTTAATAGAATGATTATGTCAGAAGTTTTTGTCGGTAGAAAAGCAGAAAAGGTATTGTTGGCCAAGGCCTTAACATCTCACGACCCTGAATTAATAGCAGTATATGGCCGACGAAGAGTGGGAAAAACGTTTTTGATTCGCCACACATACAAATCACAATTGATTTTTGAGTGCTCAGGTATGCACAATTCAAGTTTGAAGAAGCAACTGGAAAACTTTGTTAATGAATTGACCGCAGCCGGTTACCTGTTCCCAGGGAAGCATCCCATCAATTGGTTATCAGCGTTTCAAATTCTTGCCGACTTTGCTGCTCCACTGATAAGCAAGCATAAAAGGGTGATATTTTTTGACGAGTTTCCCTGGCTATGTACCCACCGATCTGGATTCCTTCAGGCTTTTGAACATTTTTGGAATACCTGGGCATCCCGTCAAAATAATCTGGTTGTTGTAATTTGCGGTTCGGCTGCTTCATGGATGATTAGAAATGTTGTCAATAACAGAGGTGGTTTGCATAACCGCATCACGCAAAAAATCAGACTATTACCTTTTTCTTTGATTGAAACAGAGAGCTATTTAAGGGCACGAAAAGTAAACCTGGACCGTTACCAGATACTTCAGGTTTATATGGTGATGGGTGGAATTCCGCAGTATCTAAAAGATGTTCACATCGGTGAAAGTGCAATCCAGGTAATCGATAGGGTCTGTTTTACAAAGGACGGAATATTAAACGATGAATTTACAAACCTTTATCATTCTTTATTTGAATTAGCATCCAAACACATAGAGGTAGTTCGCTCGCTGGCAAACAAGGCTAAAGGTCTCACCCGGTCAGAGATCATCGACGCCTGTAAGCTTTCTTCTGGTGGAAGTGCAACTTCACTATTGGACGAATTATCCGAATCGGGCTTTATCACTGCTTACATACCTTTCGACAGGACAATAAAGGACAGTATGTACCGGCTTACCGATGAATACTCACTTTTTTATATCAAATTTATCGAGCATCGAAAATCGCAAGGCTCTGGCACCTGGATAAATTATTCCAGAGAGCAGGCATGGAAAAGCTGGAGTGGATATGCTTTTGAGAGTATTTGCATGAAGCATATTTCGCAACTTAAGAAAGCACTTCAGATTGGGGGCGTATATACGGAAGCTTCGGCCTGGCGATTAATCCCCAAAGAAGATCAACCGGGAGCCCAAATAGATTTGATCATTGACCGGAAGGACGGTTGCATTAATATTTGTGAAATGAAATTCTCGATAGATAGCTATTTAATTACCAAAAAGTACCTTACAGAATTGGAGAATAAGCTAAATGTATTCCGCACTCAAACCCGGACAAAAAAAACGCTGTTTTTAACTATGATTACTACTTTTGGTGTTAAAGAGAATGAGTACAAAAACATGGCGGTTCAGAATGAAATAACTTTGGGCGCATTGTTTGAATATTGAGAATTGGCTATCTTTAAGCTATTCTCCGCCTGATAGGCTGGTACACGTCAATCCACGCAGATTAGTCCGGTATCACTTCCAGTCTGGGGCTTTTCCCACCCCCCCATCACTCAGCCTTCAAATATCCCCTCTTTTGCCAAACCTCCTTCATCTGTTCCAAAGTCTTCTTTTTTGTTTCAGGCAGATATTTTAAGCAGAACAGGAAGCCGGCAACGTTCAGTGCGCCAAATATCACGAAATTAAATACCGGCCCAATGTTTAACAGATAGGGGGATACCAGCACCACCAGAAATGTAGCAAGCCAGAGTGCCGCCGAGGTTAATCCGATAGCTCTTCCCCGGATTTCGTTTGGATACATTTCCGATATCAGTACCCAAACCACCGGTCCGAGGGTAAAGGCAAATGCACCTGTATATACCATCACCAGCACCAGGATATATACGCCCGACTTAGCTTCAGCATTAAATGCCAGCGCCAGTAAAAAGAGTGTTACAGCCATTAATCCGGTGCCGGTAAGCATTAATATTTTACGCCCGATTTTATCGATCAGTCCGATTGCAATGAAGGTGGAAAAGAAGAATACCAATTGAACAAATACCGCATTCAGCAGTCCTTCTTTTAGTTCGATTCCGGCCATCACAAAAATCTTTTGCATGTATGGGGTTACATTATTGATTCCGCAAAACTGCTGCAAAAATGCGATCCCGAATCCAATCAGTACTATCGGAAGGAATGCCCGTCCAAACACGGTTTTTAGCGATACGCGCGATCGGGAATCATCATTTGCAACTGAGTTCCTGATGTCGGCAATTTCCTCACGCGCCTGAACCTCATTTCCCTTGTTTATTTTGACAAAAATCCGGTCAGCCTCATCATCTTTATGGGATTGCAGGATCAGCCATCTGGGACTTTCCGGAATGAAAAACAGGAGAACCAAAAAAGCAACCGAAGGCACCAGGGCCGATAGGAACATGTAACGCCAGTTGGCGCTGTTCAGGTCATTATCGCCGAAATAGAAATTACAGTAACTGGCAAGCAATATCCCCAGAATGATGGTAAGCTGGTTGTAAGAAACCAGACGGCCGCGCACACGTGCCGGAGCGACTTCAGCAATATACATCGGGGATAAAACCGATGCAGCTCCCACGCAAATTCCTTGTGCAAAACGCCAGGTTCCAATCAGAATGGCACCGTTGGCAAACGATACGCCAACTGCAGTAATCGCGAACAGCAGGGCAGCACTGATCAAAGTCTTTTTTCGACCAAACTTGTCGGCAATGCGACCGGTAGCCAAAGCGCCGGTCATCGCACCCAGCTCGAAAATGGCCACCACCAGCCCTAATCCAAACCCGGAGAGGTTGAACTGATGCTCAATATAAGGCACAATCCCGGTAATAATGCCCAGATCAAATCCGAACATTAATCCGCCTAAGGCGGCTACCAAACAGATAAAATAAACGTAAAGCAAATTGTATTTTGCTTTGGGTGATGTAGTTGTCATATTCATAAGTTATCAATTTCTTCATTGGCAATCCGGCACCAGTCAATTACATTCTGTGGATTGTTCCCTAATGTGTTATTATCTTTCATCAATAGTTCGATCACACAATTGTTGGAAGTGGCAACCTGCAGCGCTTTCCGGAGCTCTATTCTAACCGACTGTTCATCCATTTTAGCCATGGCCAGTTTTGCCGGATGAAGCTTACGGGAAAAAATATATCCGGACCCAAGCTGCTCAGCCATTTTTGATTCGTTGGCCCAGGGTGAAACGGAAATCCTGCGGAGACGCGGAATCTTTTTAATGTATTCCCAGCGCAGGTCCAAACCCTCGCAGCACCCGTAGCAGTTGAGCCCGAAACGTTCCAGAATGGGCATCTGATAGGGTAGTACAAATTCAGCAAATTGTTCAGGTGCCACGCCAACCGTTTCCTGGCTTTCGCAGAATCCCCACATATCCTTTAGCCGGATTTTGCTATTAAAGTCGCGTTGTGGAAGCTGGGTGGTGTATCCAAATCCTCCTGAACCAACATACATATCCGTGTTATCCGGGAGTAAATTATGTTGTTCAAGAAAGTCCAGTTTAGCTAGGTGCCCGTCTCTTAAAATCCCCATCAACCGGTGAAGTTCATCAGGATGCATATAAAAGTCGGTCATGTAATTCTCCAGCCCTCTCAGGTTAATCAGGGGCCAGGTGAGTCCCAATGTCCACCACCACATCCCTTTAACCCGAACTGTTAGCAGGTCTCCAAAAATCTGACCGGCTAATTGGCGCACCTGCTCAGTCATATCGTAATCAACCGATATAACCGGGAATTTTAATAATGGCAAATCTTTTGCGTAATCTTTTAAGGGTGCTTCCCAGGTATAAGCACCGTAATTGTCGCCGCCAACCTGCACATGGTGCATGCCCCAATCGGTTTCGGAGTAAGAAAATGGAATATTGAAAAAGCGCTCCGTAACCCGGTCGTCACCCATTTTAGTGGCCCAGAAAATCTCTTTTCTGAGAGCCATCTCCCAACTTCGGGCAAGATCATTTTTGCATGAAATGTTATTATCCGGAATAATTTCGTTCCAGCCATTTTCGGGATCGCAGAAAACCAGTGGCCTCCCCGGCTCCAGATCGTTGTGCCGGGTCCAGCGATCGCGCTTTTCTGCTTCCATTGGGCGGGCGGCCAATTCCGCCACTTCACCGGCAAGCTTCCGGAGAATCTGCCTTTCGCCGTTCGAAAAATCCAGACTGCTAACCGTGTTCTTAGCGGTACTCTGACCCAAAACCGTTTGCTCCATGCGTAAAAATAGAAAAAGAATATTGATCAATGGTTACCGGCCCTATCAATCCTGATCTTAATAGTCCGGAATGAATATGATAATGTTCAGTTGAATTTGACCAGGTAAAGGTTCGCCCTCCGTTCGCATTCAGATCGCCAATGATGCGATTTGGCCAGGTATTCGCCACCTCAATAGTCATTGTGTTTTTGCCCGGTTTTAATAATCCGGTAATATCTAATCGGAACGGACTTTTCCAAAGCGTTCCAATCTCCCTGGAATTGAGGTATACACGTGCTGTGGCTTTAATTTCCCCCAGGTTCAAACTGATCCTCTCATTTGGATCGATGAAATCATTCATTATTGTAAACTCCTTGGTATATTGAGCTTTACCCGAATAGTATTTAATTCCTTCCTCGGGTCGGTCGGTCCACGAAACCAGTGAGTCAAAAGTCACCAGACCTGGCCCTCCCCAATTCTGATCGAAATACACTTGCCATGGACCTGCTATTGGGATGGATTTTTGAACGGTTCTGATTTTCGATTCCATGGAGACTGCTTTTCTGAACGGCCGGGGGATCACCGGCTTCCTGAAAACGACAAACACAGATGCCTTAGATTCCAGGTAAACTGGTATTTCTGTTGATAATATATTTTGATTAAACGGTACATTTTTATCTATGCTTCCCGTTTCCGGATGCCAGAATTCCGGAATTTTATTAGTAACCCTGAAATGGCAGGTTGCCATAACAGCATGCGATTCCTGGTTTGAAACAAAGTAGATATCGGTAGTGCCGGATGCACGATGAATGAAGTCCAGCCTTGATGAAGTATCAGTGGAAATATATTTGAAATCAGGAATTAGCATTTCATCCAGAACCTCTTTTATTGGTTTCCCGTAGATTACTTTTCCTTTATCAAGCGTGTGGTTTAATACTCCTTCGCGATTAGAATCGCCCCATATTTCCTTGGCAAGTCTTTTAACTTCGATATCGCATTGAGGGTAACCTGTTAATCCTGGTGAACTTGCAGGTTTCGGTCCGTAGATTATTGCACCTTCCTGTACTAATTCCCTGATCCTTTTGAGCAAATCCGGTGTAATCCGGAGTTTATCGGGTAATACCAGCAATGAATACGAAGCTCCGTTGGGCAAAACCAATTTTCCGTTTTTTACCGTCAACCGATTGAGAACGGTATTCCGGTCGCAGCCATCAAATCGGTAACCCTTAGGAAGATACGTGAGTACATTATTTTTATAAGCTATATTCAGATCGTTCTGCGCATCCTCAGAATAAAAAAGCAGCACATCGGCAACAAAACGTCCCTGCTGAAGGAGATATTGGGCACGCTGTAAATACTTAAAATATCCTGATGCATGATCCCACCAGGGCATTTTCCTGTTCATGGCAATCCCCCATGGATTCATTTGCCATCCGGGTACCGTTTCATCCGGTTGGTGCGTATAGGAATGAAACCGGAGCAGGTTTATGCCCCGGCAAAATATCTGGTCACCATAGGCCTTAAGATCATCCGGGGTGATTTGCCAGTCACCGGCAGGGCTGGTAAAGGACTCAGCCGATATTACTGGCTTTCCGTAAATATGGCCACTGGAAACTGCATCCATAAAAGAGCCGTTTAGCTTGAAAGGCTGAACCCAGAATTCGGTCATCGGAATATCAACTCTGGAAGAATAGTTTATCGGATCCTTTAATGCCTGTTGGGCTCCAGATGCTTCCGATTCCAGGCGTAGCCCATCCTGGTGGCATAGTTTAGCCAATTCTCCGTAATAGTTTTCCGCGATTAAATCGGAAATTGTTCTCCTGAAATCCCAGAGGAACCGATAGGTTATATCCGTGTTTTCCACCAATTCTCCCGATATTACTGCAAGATAGGGATAGATGGAATAGCCCCGCCGCTTGTTAAATTCCTGAGGAAAATCAGGGGTCCAATTCAGGTTTAAACATTCCCAGCTATCTGTAAAAATTGATTTTATTGTATTTCCGATGTATTTTTCCCGACTATCAAAAAGCACTTTCTTCATTCCCTGGTAATACTGACGCGTTGCAACTGCACTCAGTTTGTCGCTCTCAAGCCCGGTACTGCCCGGCGGGCCCTCATTTCGCTTACCAGTAAGCGTATATCCCACCCGGAGAATGGTCCATCGGCCGGTGGGAACATCCCACGTCAGAGTACCATCTTTATTCATGTATTGGGTTAGGTCAATGATATCATCTAAATTAACCGGCACCTTGGTATCGTTGAGTATTTTGGGCGGATTAATCTTTTCCCTCACCTGATATCCTGCCAGTGCATTCAATTCATTCAGTGCTGGTTGAAATCGATTAATATCCTCATTAAATTGTATTTCCGGTATCCGCAAAATATCCTGGAAACCACCTTTTATTATTATTCTATAAAACCTTCCTTTTACCGCTTGATAATCGAATGATTGGTAATCATTTTGAATTATTGTATCCAGTATTTTATTAAATGTTTTATTATCCTGCGATACTGCCAATTCAAAATTGTTAACCCCGTTCCAATAAGGCCAGGTGCGTTTAATAAACATCGAATGAGTTTCTAATGATTGGTTAAATTCGAACAGGAGCTTTACTTCACCTCCATCGGCAAGAATCCGGGCTTCAGTTAACGCATCGCCATCGCAGATCAACTCTTTATTCAGAATCTCTTTATTGCATGATATCTCTTTTATGATTGAGGCAATAAGGTCATTAGTATCACGATCATTCGAGGGATAGGCAAGAATCCGGACATCTTTATAATAATTTTCGATGGTTCCCGGGGTATCAATTATCGCATCGAATTTTTGTGGACCATTTAACTGCAGTTTTTTGTAGGTAAGCTTTTTCATCGACTGATCAGGAGTCACCCATGGACCGCCGCTGGTGGCCCAACCTCCGCAATTCTGAAACGATAATTCAACTCCCAGACGCTTAGCCTCTGTAAAAGCATGATTGACAAGGTTCTGCCATTGGGTTGAACCATAAATAACCGGACCGGGAGCTGCCTGACCCTTGAGATTGAATAGGGTAGCACCATGAATCCCCTGTAAAGCCATCGCTTCCAGATCGCGGGTGATTCCCTCCATTGAAATATTTCCATTCAGCCAATGCCACCAAACACCAGGCCTGGTTGAATCCGGAGGGTTTACAAAGCCATTTTTTATATCGGAAAAGGATTGATTACCAGAGCATGAAGCAATCAACCCCATCAATAGTAGAATATAAATGGGCCTATACATTCCGTATTTGATCAACAACTGATTTTAAGTACCCAATACCTTTCTCAACAAACTCTTCCGGCTTTGGGCACAAATCCTGAAAGATCCCTCGTTCGAACCCAAATCCTTCAGGGCCAGTCCGATAGGTCTCCAGCATCACCCTAACAGGACCGGCAACTTTTTGCAGCGATTCAAACACCGTGGGCCAGGGAACCAATCCTCCACCCGGCGCACCCCGGTCATTTTCGCATGCATGAATACCCCACAATCTTGATGAAGTACAGGTAATTGCAGCGCCGTAATCGCGTTCCTCAGTAATCATGTGGAAAGTATCGAGATTAATCATCACATTATGATGGCCAGCCATTTCTGCCAACTGAACGGCTTGCTTTGAGGTATTGATCAGGTGATTGCGGAACCGGCTCATCGGCTCAATCACTAATCTTACTTCCAGTTTTTCAGCGTAATCCGCTAACAGCCAAAGGTTTTCTGCTGCGCGGCTCAGCTCGTCCTCCGGTGGTTGCCTGCGGCATACTCTCCCCGGATGACTGTAAATAGCTCCACAGTAAGCCTTTGCACCGCATTCAGCCGCCCGCCTCAGCATTTGTTTGTGCCAGGCTATTCCCTTGGTGCGTATGGCAGGATCATCGTGCGATATATCGCAATCCATCGGCCATAGATTTCCGGGACCAATGGTGAGTTCAATTCCGGCTCGTTCAGCATACCGGCGCAGGCGGTTATAATTAAAAACAACCTCATCGCCCATCGAAACTTCGAAAAGTCGCAACCCGAGCGCTTCTGCGCGATCCAGAATACCTAGGTCCTCATTGGTCCACCGTTCTTTCCAAATAAACTGATGGGCTCCAAATCGGTATTTCCATGAGTTGGGCAGGGGGGCAATATGATCCATGACGCAAGTATTTAGTCAGGCAAAATACTGACAATAACCTTGCTGTCGCTGTTTACCGGTAAAAATACCACCAGATCATTCCCTTCAAGCTCCCGGTTTATCCCGATTCTGCAACCTGCTAATTGTTTGCCGTTTACTAAAACTTTTGCTCTATCGCCGTTCCACTTTTTAATAAAAATGGCAGGATTGGCTAGAGGTGATTCTTTGGTTCCTTCAAAAGTTAACTCAACTGATTTTGGTTTATCCGATCCGTTTTCAATCTGATAACAACGCTGGGTGCGATCGTAACCCAATGATTGATAGTCGTTTCCCCGGATTTTCATCGCTGGCGCAAATGCCCACGATCTCCCAAACCTGACCAGGTCACCGATTTTCATGGTATTCATTCCATATAATCCGTTCCAGTACTCGCGATCGGCAGTTTCATGTACTACCGGATCTGAAATCGGAAAACTCGAGCAGTGCGATGGCTTATCCGTGGTGCGTGTGCTGCGACCATCACATCGGGCCTGGCCAACCGGAAAATGGTTGCACCCATCGGCCATGTCATAAGTATCCAACCCCTCGTACCGGATAAACATCTCGTTGCCGGGTTCAAAGCAAATAAATGGCTTGTTTTGTGATTTGAAATTGTATTGCTGAATGGTAAAGGGATGTTTCTGGCTCCAGTCGAACGGCCCGTAAGGAGCAATATTCGGATTTTCCACATACGAAACCTTCCCTTGTTTTCCGTTATAATCAGCCGTGGTGGCAAAATCAATTTCGAGCAATTCCGATACTTTTTGGCCAGGATGAAGCAAGGCCAGTGTTTCCTGAAATTGCCTCGGAAAACCTAAAGTTCCCTTTTTCCAGGATACTTTCCGGATGGCCGTTCCATCGGGATAGATGTAATAATATTCATCGATCCAGCATTCCCACCCGGTTTTAGGATCGATGCGCCAGGTATGATCGCTGGAACTAACCGGAGCATATCTCCAATGTACCACCACGCGGGCATCATTATTCTCAATAATCCGAACATGCGAAAACCGGCAATGCCTGTCCTGCATGTGCTCAAAGCATCCCTCCCGGTCATTTGCTCTATCCTCCCAGGCTTCCACACTTTGGTCCGACATCCAGTTCTCATTCTCCGAAACCCAGGAAGCACCGTACCGGATTCCCCGCCAGAAAACCAATTTGACTTGCGACTTTTCAAAACACACCACGATATCGGGGTCCTGATCCACCGGCCACAGATTATCCCAGCCGGGGTAGTACTTTAATTTGGTGTAAAATGCCCCAAATTTCCCTGGATTTTTTTCGATCCGGGGCAGTTTCCTCTCGGCAATATCGGGAATACCGCACGTTACTGATTGGAAGCTGGTTTTAACCTGATCGGCCGATAGTGCAGTATGGTAAACCTTTACTTCATCCAGTATCCCATCCAAACCAAAATATTGTGCAACCGTACCCCAGGTGCGATGAATATCAGACGGTTTACCGGGACTGGCAACCATACCCATCACAAACCCGGATGTGGTGGGGGTATAGGAGCCGTTGACTTTTACCGTTGCTTTCAACTCCCCGTTTATATAAAGGTTCATGTCGGAGTTTGCCCGGTAAACCCCAACTATATGCATCCATTTCCTTAATGGCAATGCGTCGCGCTCACTGGTGCAGGTTATCCACTGTTCGCCGATAGCGCATTCCAATGCTGCCTGTCCGAGTGGGCCAACCAGCAAACGATATCCCTTTACCTCGTTTGATTCGGTGGTTAATATGGGGCACCAATTCCACGGATATTCCCCCAAAGCAATCCATGCCTCAACGGTAAACTCCTTTAATCCTTTTATTTGTGCAGTGCCGGTACCTTTTAAACAAGCAGTAAACCCATCGAGTGTGAGCCCTTTGCCTTTAACCCCGGCGGCTTCCCCAAAATATCCTTCCAAAGTATCTGATTTGCCTCCAACTACTTCCATCGTTTTTCGATTGTCATTCTTTTCAAAATTCCAATGAATCACCGGACTTTGGGCAAATGTGCCGGAAAATGAAATAGTTACAATTAATGCATAAACAAATATGGATATCTTTTTCATGTCAATTTTAATTATACCGGTAAAGATATCAGATTAAAAGAACTGATTTACCGATTAGTTTGGCAGTTGTAGATAGTATGTTAGCAAAGAGATGGGAAACTCGGGTGATATTTTGTTAATGTTGAGGTGCCTGATTTTACCCGATCCGCCTCACCATGGCCGCATTGCCGTCAACCTAAGGATTAAGTTGCTGTTCAGTTTCACGATACCCAATCCACCTCACCCCCGACCCCCATAGCCCTTAAGTTGATGACAATGGTGGCCTGGCGTGAGCTGGATCGCAGCATATTGTAGGTTAAGAGTAACGTTTTTATCCCGATTACCAATGTCATTCAACCCCATTAAACCTTAGCTCCCCCTGCAATAAAGTACCCAAAAATGATAACAAACCTTGACTAAATCAAGTGTTTCCAGCTTACCTTGATGCCGGAATTATATCAACGTTTTTAAAACGATCTGTCCGTATCGATAGTTTATTTAAAAGTTTATTATGAAGAATTTTATCGCAATCCTATTGCTTGGATTCCTGATCGGGGGCTCGGCAATATCGCAAACTCAAAAAAAATCTTCCATACAGGTTCCTGAACGTGGATTCATCAGCTCAACACCCGCCGAAACCTGGGAGCAGGGCCTCATAAGCGGTAATGGTTCCATGGGTGCCAACGTGATGAGCCAGCCACTCGATGAAACTATTATTTTTACACATGCCGGCTTGTTTTTACCGCAAGGTCCTCCAATCATGCCTCGTGATCAATCGGCACGGCTTTTTGAAATACGCAGGCTGATTGATCAGGGTCTATATAAACAAGCATCCCAGCTCCAATTTGAATTATCGGGCCAGGAGGACTTTATGTACCCCGATCCTTTTGTTCCGGCTTTTGACATGGGTATCAAAATGTACAGCGATAAGGAGATTAGCGATTATGTGAGATCCGTAAATTTTCAGAATGGCGAAACACTCGTTCATTGGTCCGACATTAACGGTAGTTATGAAAGAAGGCTTTTTGTATCGAGGGCCGATGGCATGGTAGTCATGCAGATCACCGGTTCCAAAAAAGGTTTGCTTAATTGTGAAATAAAACTAAAACGCACCATTCCCAGTAGTAAGTTGAATTACAACTATGTACAAGGATCCATGGAAGTTGCTTCAACGCATATTTCGAATGTAAAAATTGCTGCAGAAGGAAACTATTTAAGTTATAAAAACACCTATACAAAAGCCTATCCGGGCAGCATACATGCTTTGGAAGGTGTAGCAAAGATTGAAGTAAAAGGCGGGACAAAAGTCACCAACCGCGAAAGTATAGTCGTTTCGGGTGCCGATGAAATAGTTATTCTTTTGGATATCGAATTGTTATATGATCCCGATAAATCCATGATGGATGCCATGAAGCAGACAATGGAATCTGCCGGTACCGATTATCAAACTTTGCTCAACCGGCATGCCCTGATTCATGGAGGTATGTTTAACAGGATGAAACTCGATTTAGGCGGAAAAAAGGATCATGAGCTGACCACTGAAAAGCTTTTTGAACTATCGACCAACGATCATCTCAATGAGGCCCTTATTGAAAAGGAATTCGATGCCGGACGTTACAATATTATTTCCTGCACAGGCAAGTACCCGCCTGTATTGCAGGGGATATGGGCCGGGACTTTTGTGCCCGACTGGGCGAGCGATTTTACTCATAACGGCAATGTTCCATCGGCGATTTCCAGTATGATGATGGGAAATTACCCGGAACTGATGCTGGCCTATACTTCCTATATTGAATCAATTGTTCCGTGGCTTGAGATTAATGCAAAAAACATGTTTGGAGCCAGAGGAGTGGTATTGCCTTCAAGATCAACTACTAATGGTTATAATAATGCTTTAGCTTCAAGTTTTGCCGGCGGATTCTGGGTTGCGGGGGCCGGATGGGCTGCTCACTTTTTCTATGATTATTACCTGTACTCCGGCGATAAAAAGTTTTTGGCTGAACATGCACTGCCTTTCATGCAGAAGAGCGGATTGTTTTTTGAGGATTACTTGTATGAAGGGCCCGATGGCAAGTATATTTTTTCGCCTTGCCAATCCCCGGAAAACACTCCCGGAAATTCGAATTCGCAAGGAACATTTAATGCTACCATGGATGTTGCCGTGGCTAAGGAATTGTTCAGTAATCTGATATCAGCTTCCCGGGATCTGGGTGTAAACAAGGATAAAATGGTGCTGTGGCAAAAAATGCTGACAAAAATGCCAGGCTACATGATCGATGAAAATGGTATGATCAAGGAGTGGCTGACACCGAAATTAACCAACAATGATGCACATCGCCATTCATCGCAGTTTTATGCTTTGTTTGATGGATTGCCTGAAGAAATCGCCTCTGATCCTATACTGATTGAAGCTTTCAGAAAAAGTATTAATTATAAGTTGGAGAAGCACTGGAAAGGAAAAGGGTCCGGATTTATGTCGTTCGGACTGGTTCAATTGGGGCAGGCAGGTGCCAGTTTGGGTGATACGGCCATTGTTTACGAATCCCTAAAACACATGGTTAACCGTTTTTGGCTGAGCAATATGGCATCGATGCACAATCATAAATCCTTGTTTAATATGGATATAAGCGGGGGTATGCCGGCGGTTATCATCAAAATGCTGGTTTCCTCCGATCCCGGCCGCATAAAATTGTTACCTGCTTTGCCTGCTGCATGGCCCGAAGGTGAAATTCAAGGTGTTTTATGCCGGGGGCAGATAGAAATAACCAGTCTGAAATGGGATAAAAACTCTATCCGGGTAAGTCTGATCTCCGGAAAAGATCAAACAATCAGCCTCGATACTCCATCCGCAAGCCGGAAGGTTACCCTGGCAGCCGGCAAAAATACCATCCTCGACCTCCAGCGATAACCCCCGTATCACCGGGATTTATCCCCACACCGATATATCTTGTAGGGCCGGGATTTATCCCGGCCACCCTGTATATTGCCACCCCGAAAATAACCCCGGTGACGATATATATTGCCACCCCGATATTTATCCCCGTGACGATATATCCTCACCCCATTGATTTATCCCCCACCACGATAAAATGCCTCATATTTATCTTAAAAATTTCTATCTTGTGAGAACCTGTTTTTGATCTAATCTATTTAAAACGATGAAAACTAATTTTTCCTGCCGCTGCCGATCGGTATTCTTTTCGATCTCCCTCTTTCTCACAATCTTCCCGATGCTTTTATCTGCTCAGGTTAAAACCTGGCAAGGCACCATCACGATCCCAACCTATGGATGGGAAAACGATGTAAACCCTAAATTCTGGGGCATGGAGGGTGGTGCAAAGGGATCCACAACAGTGAGGGCTTCAATTGTTTATCCTTACTGGATGCAGGATCATCTTTCACGCAAGCTGGAAAATGTTACCTACAAAGCGATATATCTGGAAAATGAATATCTGAAAATCACCTGCTTGCCTGAACTCGGCGGACGCTTGCATTCGGTATACGATAAAACGACCAATCGCGAGGTATTTCATAAAAATAACGTCATCAAGCCCAGCATGATCGGTATGCGCGGAGCTTTTATCAGCGGTGGAGTTGAATGGAATGCCGGTCCCCAGGTGCATACTGTTACCATTCTTTCGCCGGTTAATGTGATCTCCGGCACCAATACCGATGGCTCGGCCTATCTGGAAGTGAGCAATCTGGAGAAAAGTTTGCGCACCCAATGGACAGTGAGGGTTACTCTTCATCCTGGTAAATCTTATCTCGATGAGGAAATGCGCATCTATAACCCTACCGATGCCATGAATCCTTATTATTTCTGGAATTGTACGGCCTTTCCTCAGTTGCCCGGTACTCGCTTTATTTACCCGATGAGCCTGGGAACTGATCATTTTGGAGTGGAATTCTTCAATTGGCCGGTGAATAAGGGAAATGACCTTTCGTGGACCAAAAATTACGCGGATGCGGCTTCGATTTTTGCCGTGAATTGTGCTTACGATTTTTTTGGCGCTTATGATGTGGACCTCGATCGAGGTGTTGTTCAGGTTGCTAATCACTTTGAACACAGCGGAAAAAAGGCATGGACCTGGGGACAGGGTGATTATGGCAGGATTTGCCAAAAGAATCTTACCGATACCGATGGTAACTATATCGAAGTGCAGAGTGGTCCTATGCAAACCCAGTCCGATTACGGAATATTGGCACCAAAGGGCCAGGTATCGTGGAAAGAATATTGGTACCCCGTTCATGGATTGGGCGATGGGTTTGAATTCGCTAACCAGCAGGTTGCTTTTCGTACGGAACGGAAAAACGGTCAGCTGGAAATCAAAATGATCTCAACAGAAAAGTTTATCGGGGCAACTTGTGCTATCTATCAGGATAATAAAGAATTATATAACAAAATAATTGACCTCTCACCCACCAATTCATCTTTTATTTCCGTTACCGTTCCTGTGGGGCAAGCCGTGAAAGTGCTCCTGAAAACAAAAGATGGAAAAGAACTTGCCTCATACACCAGCCCGCTACCATTACCTCAGGTGGTGGTGCCAAAACAACCTACCTATGTTAATAAGCCTGATAATCAGCTTACACTGGATGAGGTTTATTTGAAGGCACAGAAGTTCGATCGGGCACTCGATCGCAATATGGCAAGAAAGTATTATCAGATGGTGTTGGAGAAAGATTCCCTTCATCTGGCTGCTCTCCGTGATTTGGGGGTGCTTGATTTTGAGGCTGCGAAGTATGATCAGGCTGCAAAGCTCTTTGATAAAGCGCTTTCGCAAATTCCGAATGATGATGGAATTGCCTGGTATTTTTTGGGATTATGCCATTTGAACAGCCAAAACATTGATGAGGCAATCAAATGCGGTTATAAAGCATCCCGATGCCTGGGTACCGAATCTATCGGGTTTGATTTGTCGGGTAGGGGATATATGCTGCAAGGGAATTATAATGAGGCAATTGGTTCATTTGAAAAAGCAATTGTAGCCAACCAGAACAATTCCAGTGCCCTTCATCACTACCTCATTGCATTATATAAAAATGGGAAGAAGGAGGAATCATTGGAATTGGCGAAAAATCGTATCGCAATAAATCCTACTAATTTGGTATGCAGGGCATTGGAAGCAATCATGATGAATTCTCCGGTAGTTTTTACCTCGGTTATTAAAGAATTTGTCGGAGAATATGATTTTGAGATGATCGAAACCAGCATCGCCTTTTCGGAGCTCGGATTAAATGCTGAAGCCGCGTGGATACTCGAAAATGCATGTGTAAACGTTACGGATCCCAACAAACAAAACTTCCTGATCCAGTATCATTTGGCTTATCTGTTTGACCAAGCCGGGAACAAGGAAAAGGCATCGGCTTATCTGACCAAAGCGGCTGGGAATTATCAGGATTTTATTATGGCATCCAGGCCGGAATCATTAGTGGTATTGCGATTTGCTGTTAAAGAAAATCCCAACGATGCTCAGGCATTTTATCAGCTGGGTAACCTGCTGGGTAATTTTGGCCGTTTGGACGAAGCCGCCGGTAAGTGGGATAAAGCGGTAAAGTTGAATCCATCGATGAGTATTCCCTGGCGGAACCTGGGATTGTATCATTGGGTAGTAAAAAATGACCATGCGCAGTCGGAAATCTGTTTCCGCAATGCCATTAAAATTAGGCCATTTGACCAAACCCTTTATCGCGATCTGGCAAGGGTTTTCATTGACAATGGCAGAAGACCGGAAGCGATTTCCCTGCTGGAAAATATGTCCTTTAATGGCATGAAAAGGTCTGATATCATCCAGGATCTGGCACAGAATTATCTGGATGAAAAGCGATTTGATGATGCCGTAAATCTTTTGGTTTCAACCCCCTATTTTGTCAATTGGGAGGGATCAACAATTACATGGGACCTGTTCAATCAGTCGCATATAGGCAGCGGAACCGAATTGTTCAATCAGAAGAAGTACAAAGAGGCTCTCGCGCGTTTCGAGTTGGCGCTTACTTTCCCGGAAAACCTTGGAGTGGGGCATTCAGTGCGAACTGAGGAGGCTCCTGCCTGGTTCTGGAAGGGAAAAACGCTGCTTGCCATGGGTAAATCCAAAGAAGCCATTGCTGCCTGGCAATCAGGGAGCAATACTCCCGATGGATCGGCCAGACAAAATGAGTTTAAAAACCGGTGCAAAATGCTGATCGGGAATTAACCGCAACCAGGTCAATCGTCAATTGCCGCACCCACCAGGATCTTAAACATCCAGCCGGTATCATCTTTTTTGGTATCCTGAGTTTGCTTAAACAGGATCCCGATGGTTTTTTCCTTCGGATCTGCAAAATATTGCGTGTTAAAATAGCCTGCCCAATAAAAGGAGCCAGCGCTGCCTTGTCCACCCAAATCCTGATTTTTCTGCTCCAGCACGCCAAAAGCCAGCCCGTAATGTTCACCTTTACCTTCCCACAAAGCCGGGAACTGGTTTCCCATAATGGCCGCCACAGTGGTGCGACTGAGAATTCTCACCCCATTCAATTCCCCGCCATTGAGATACATCTGTAGAAAAGTGGCATAGTCCTTAACCGTGCTGCATAGTCCCGCACCTCCTGAAAAGAAACTTTTGGCACCCTTTACCGGATAATCAGGATCGTAAAATGTAACCGGGTACCGGCTCCAATTGCCATCAACAGGAGATTGCACGGAAACCAGCCGACCTGCTTTATCGGCAGGAAGGTAAAATCCGGTATCATGCATACCGAGAGGATCGAAAAGGCGCGTTTTAAGGAAAACATCAAAGGGCATTCCTGAAATTACCTCAATAAAATATCCCAAAACATCCAACCCTTCACAATACGTATATTTTTCACCGGGATTGTGGTGCAGTGGCAATTTGGCAAGTTTCCTGACGCTCTCACCAATACTGATTTTTTCAGTGGTAAACAGGTCGGTAATGCCAGCCTTTTTATACAGCATCTGGAATCGTTCATCGCCATCGATAACCCCGTAGCCGAGTCCGGAAGTGTGCGTAAGTAAATGTCTGATCGTGATTTCTTTACTTGCCTTAACAGCTTTATAGGTGGTATCGGAATAAGTAAAGCCGGTTAGTACCTGCGGGTTTTTAAATTCAGGAATATATTTTGATATGGGGTCATCCAGCCTGAATTTTCCTTCTTCCCAAAGTATCATTACTGCTGTTGAGGTGATGGCCTTGCTTTGCGATGCTATCCGAAAAATATCATCGCGCTTTAAACCCCTTTTACTTTGATTATCAGCCATTCCAAAAGCTTTGTAATACACAATTTTCCCGTTTCGGGCAACCA
>CAIXKO010000124.1 GCA_903919925.1 uncultured Bacteroidota bacterium
GATCCGGAGATGGAGAGCACGGTCCAGGCTGTGGAAATCGCTACCAGATCGTAATAGTTATTCTTGATCACTATTTCTTCGGGTGTACCTGCGGCGGTTCCCCGGACCCGGACGACTACCATATTTGATGTGGTGGTGCGCTTCAAATAAAAGTAATTGTTGACAATTTCGACTTTCACCACACCCCAGCAATCCCAGAAATAGGACTGCATCTGGGTTTCGGCAAAGGTGTTGTGGATGAACTTGGTGTTGTTGGTAAGTTCAATCAGGAATGCCCCGTACTTGGTTTCGGTGCCGGAGGCCAGCTGGTTATGCTCAAAAAGGCAGTTTCGCACCTCGATGTTGTTGCAGGCATACGGGGTGTTGGATCCTGTGAACCAGAGCGTATACTGAAAAGCCCCGCTGAAGGAGCACGACTCGAACAAAAGGTTGTCGGTGTTGGTGACCTTGCAGATATTGTTTACCCTGCGGGATTGGTCCACCATCCGGCAGTTCCGAAGCACGATGCCCGTGCCTCCGGAAATATAGATCGGTGCCGCGTCACTTCGCCAGGTCTTATTCACTGGCAAAGTTCCAAACTCAACGTCGCAATTATCCAGGATCACATCCTTGAAACTCAGGATATGAAACCCGTACTGGGCAAAGTTATGAGCCAGGCAATCATAAAACTCAATTCCCTCACCAGCATATAAATAGAATCCATGGTCTCCGCCTCCGAGCACACAGTTCCGGAACACAATATTATATGCCTTGGTCGGACCGATTTTGCAACCGCCAAGGGTTCCCGAACCATCCATATCAAGGTTTACAAGTTCGAGATTGGAGAACTGCTCGATTGAAAATGCGACGCCTTGCCGACCATGATCGGCAATGATGGCTCTTACATTAGCGGCATCACAAACCGGACCGGCCTTGATGGTGAGGCGGAATTCGGTATCGTTACTCTGGGCCATCCAGGCGGAAATCACTTCATCGAGGGTGTTGAGAACAATCGTCTCATTCCGAACGAGTGGTGTGCAGGCCACGACAGCTGACATGATCCCGGCATAGGTGGTATTATCACCTGCTAAATATTTGCTTTCGATATAGATGCCTGATGGCGGCGGGGTGCTACAGATCGTAAAATTGATCACGTAAATCGCATCAATCCCGGCGGCACTGGCTACAACCACGGCCCCGCCGGGGATATCCAAAACGTTGGTAATCTGGATGGTGGTATCCACCCCGGCAACGGCAGTTACCAAAGGGTTGGAAGAGGTGCCATAGGGAAGAATGATATCGTAGGCTAACTTGTGAGGAGCGAATTCGCTGATCGCTATATCATTATAGGATATGCTTAAGAGGGATGGTGTGGCGAAAATAAAAGTTACGGTATAGGTAATGGAAGTTATCCCATCCTCAGCCATCACAATGATAGAAGCCGATCCGGGTAAAGTCGCCGCATCGGTCACGACCGCACTTTCTACATCAGGATCAGTGGGTACGCAAGTAACGGTGGGAATGATCAGGGTTTCTGGCGGAAGGCCAACTGAATAGGAATGCTGGCTGGAAAGAAATCCGGGGAGGGTGACTCCATCGATC
>CAIXKO010000125.1 GCA_903919925.1 uncultured Bacteroidota bacterium
AAACACCGATGTAAAAATTGAAGCCTTTGCCAACAATGCACCTGACATGGATTTTGCGCCCGATAAAACCTATCCGGGCAATGAACACATGGACATGGTTTACCTGGCATCGTTCCCTGACGACAGGCTATGCGCGCTGCGAAAGGATGGGGTTGTTTGCCTGATTGGTTCCGATGGGAAAAAGATCAGTGAGTTCAAAACCAATCTCACGGCCAGGCCCACTGCTCTGGCGATCGACCAAAAGAGCGGAACTTTGTACGTTTTGGGGACGATCATCAAAATGAAATCTACCAAATTCCGGGGCAAGGAATACCAGGTGGAAGAAAAGGTAGGGGTGGAATGCCTGGTTTACGATACTAAAGGAACTGAGCTTAAGAGCCTTACACTTATCGGATTAAAAACAGCCAGCGGAGCCAAAGTAATCAACGGAAAATTGCTGGTATCGGATTTCAGCAGCCGGAAGGTTGCCATTTTCAACAGTGAAACCGGCGCCATGGAATCAACCATCAGCGATTTGCGCGCGTGTTGCGGCATACTCGATTTTGGGGTGAATGACAAGCAGGAAATCCTGGTCGCCAACCTGGGTGCTTTCAGGGTGCAGGCTTTTGACTATTCAGGTAAAATAAAGTATGCTTTTGGCAGGCGCGGCCAGGGCCTCAATGATTTTCACGGCTGCTGCAACCCGGTAAACGTAGCGTTCCTGACCAACGGAGCCATCATCACCGTGGAAAAGGATCCCACTAGGATTAAGGTTTATTCAAAATCGGGCGCTAAAAAGGTGGAAGGAATTCAGGAACTGGTAAAAGGATGTACCTATATTCCAATGACTTTCGATAGCAAAAATAATTTATACCTGGCATCCGCCAAATCGGGGATCATTAAATGCGTTCCCGCACCGGCATCGAAATAGATTTTGCTCATGAACCGATATTTTACGTTTCCGGTGATCCTTGCAGCCTGTATGATAATGGCTGGCTGCAAGGAAAACCGGTCATCGTCAGGCGCTTATAAGGAAACTGCATTTGAGTACCGCAAAAATGTTCAGGCAGTAAAGCTTTCGAAAACCCTTACTTTGCGCCTGGTGGTTAACGATACTTATTGCAAAAAAACCGCTTGCCAGTGCATTCAGAACCTGGCCTCCAGGGAATATGAGGAGCTGACCGCCAAACTTCGGCGCGATTACAATATCAACCTGGAACTTAGCTGGTGCATGGATGAGAAGAATATTGAAGGAATGTTGAAATCCGGAAAGTTCGATGGCGCCATCTGCAAGCCCTGGTTTGCCTTCCGTTTGATGCCTGCGGGCAACTTCAGGTTCAGCCGCATTGCTGATGTTTTTGACCCATTTGAAAACAGTTTGCTCGGAGGTATATTTATCGTCAGAAAAGAATCGCCCATTCAAAAGCCTGCAGATATAACCGGTAAAACTATTGCCATCGGACAAGAAGATTCGTATGAAAAAAACCATCTGGCGCTGAAAATGCTGGATCAGGCGGGCATTAAGCCGGATAAGATTATCCGGCGATCCATCTGTTCCGAGGGCATCAATATGCTTTTGGATAACCAGGCAGATGTGGCGGTGATTTCCGATTATGCGCTGATTGCCAGCTGCGCCGTTGATTTTGCCGAGGAGGATGCTTTTCGCACCATCTGGAAAACCTCCGATATCCCGCTTTGTTCCGTTATCCTCGATCTGAACCGGGTAAGCAAGGCGGAAGCAGCACAATTGCAGTTGGCATTGCTTGCGCTTTCCGGTAAGAAGTGCCCGGAAAGCTTTGCCAGCAGCGGATTTGTAAAACCAATGTTTTGGATACCAGAACCTTATCAAGTAAAAACCAACTGAAACCGATGGATACCACTAACCGACGGAAATTCCTGATCAATGCCGGTCGCGCCGCATGTGGCCTGGCTTTGGGGGGAATCGCTTTCCGGGTGGTGAGTTCCAATTTGAACGAAGATACAGCAGGCCCACTAACGCGTCATGCCTGGCAAATCGACCCTTTGAAATGCAAGGCATGCGATAAGTGCAAAACGATGTGTGTGCGAACGCCATCGGCCGTAAAGGCAGTAAACGATCAGAAAAAATGTTCGTTTTGCGTGGTTTGCTACGGGCATATCACTAACAAGCACATCGCATCGGAAAAGATCATGACCGAGGGCAAGCGGGTATGCCCCATGGATGCCGTGATCCGGATCGATTACTCCGGCAGGCCCGATGGTTACTTTATCTATGAAATTGATGACGATAAGTGCGATGGGTGTGGTAAGTGCGTGGAATACTGTACCAAAAGGGGCACCAAATCGATGTTCCTGATTATCCGTCCCGATCTTTGTTTGAATTGCAATAGTTGCAATATTGCCATTAGTTGTCCTGAAAAGGCTGTTGACAAGGTGTTTATCGGATCGGAAGATGAATTTAAAGGCATCTGGGAGCTCGAAAAAGATGATCCATCGATAAAAAACTTTAACTATTCAGGCCGTAAGGAGCAGGGTTGAACGATGAAGGCGATAAAACTTCTTTTTACGATCTCCTTAATTTCGCTGATTTTAAGTTCCGGTGCGGTTCAGCTTCATGCGCAAACGGTTACAAAAACCGATACTGCCTGCTACACCAAAGAGCAGATTGACCAGAGTGAAATTGCCACTTTCCGCGATAAATGGCTGCCGCATGAGTACCTGCCAATTTCGGAAAATCTGGTTTATCTTGATCTTGGGATTTTGCTGCTGATGATGATGGCGGGAATCTGGTTTGTACGGAAAAACAAGCCGGCAAAGTGGCTCACCTGGCTTGCCATTTTCACGTTGGTTTACCTGGGCATTCTCCGCGGCGGGTGCATCTGCCCCATGGGACTAACCAGCAATATGGTTATGGGCATTCTTAATCCCTACATGATTAGCTTTGCCGGCCTGATTATGTTTATGGCGCCGCTGATAATCGCATTGTTCATTGGGAGGATATTTTGCACTGCCGGTTGCCCGCTGGGGGCCGTTCAGCACTTGCTTTACCGCCGAAAAAAAACGCTCAGGCTGCCGGAGAAGGTTAACCGGTACCTGAAGATTGCCCCCATCCTGGTGCTGCTGGCTACGATATTCTTTGCTGTTAAGGGCACCCTCTACCTGGCTTGCGAGCTCGACCCCTACAAGCCCTTGTTTTTTACCGGTAAAGCCTGGTTTGAGCAAGGCATTGCCGCAGTAGCCGGTCGCCCTATGGAACCCAGATTATTGCTCAGCTTCGGCATCTTTGGCTGGAGTTATCTGGCCGTAACCCTGGTTGCCGGGTATTGGATAGAAAGGCCTTTCTGCCGGTTACTCTGCCCCTATTCCGCTATGCTGGGCGTTATTTCGCTGGTATCCTTCCGGCGCCGCACCATCGACAGGGCAAAATGTACTTATTGCAATGCCTGTGTAAAACCCTGCCCTACCCAGGCCATATCGATCAGCAAAAAACAGGATATTCAAAAAGTTTCCGGTTACGATTGCATCCAATGCAACCGCTGCAGCGACAGCTGCCGTTTTGGGGCGATAAAATCGTGATAACAATGAAAAAATCTACTTTCCTTTTTGCCATCGCTCTTTGTTTTTCTATTCTCAATCCTTTTCACACTCAGGCTCAATGGTACAAATCGTATGGAGTAGCCAGCATTGATGAACTTACTGAGGCGCAATGCAAAGCAGCTATGGGAAAGGCGGAAAATACGCGCAGTCTGGGTACCGGAGTTTCAGTGGTTGGCGGACTATGCGCTGCAGGTGGCGGGATTACCTTTATTCTGGCAAAGAACTACCTCGCTTCGCCGTCATCGCAAAACATTGGTGACCCTATGGGGATTTTGCTGATAGCGGTAACCGGTCAACTCCTGATGTACGTTGGAGCGGGCATAGCAGCTATTGGAATGCCGATTTGGATTCATGGAACTATCAGAAAATCCCAGATTAAAAGGGTGTTAAATAAGTTTCCTGCAAAGGTTTCCCTCTTGCCTATGGTGAGTAAGGATTTTAACTGGTATTATGGGGGGTTGAAAATTGCGGTGGGGTTTTAAACGACCCAGGGGTTGAAAATTTTCAACCCCTACCTGAAATGATCAAAAAACTCTTTGTGATTAATCCTTATTGTTTAATTCTTTTCGCAGATTCTCCAGTTCGATCCTGAGCACTTCTTTTTCTTGCTTTATTTGATCATTCTCCTGTTTTATCTGATCATTTTCCTGTTTTACCTGATCATTTTCCTGTTTTACCTGATCGGTCACCTGTTCTGCAGTATCCAGCTTTTGTTCTAAATCCTCGATTTCTCTTTCAAGATCTTCTAATTCGTCAATAATGCCGTCCTCCAACTCCATTTTTTTCTTGATATCACTATCCAGAATGGCTTTTTGCAATTTTCGAATAATCGGCCGGTATTTTTCGGGAAATTCGTTTTCCCTGATATTTAAAAGGTGATGTTCCGGGTCGGCGGGGTTACTTTGGTCAAAAATGCTCAAAAGAATTTCCAGTTCATTCCTGCGTTTATCAGTCAGGTATGGGATCTGAATCACGTAGCTATCCTTCAAAGACTGTCTGCCTGGAGGAACCGTTGGTGACGCTTTTGGTGCTCCGGTGGAATTTATGCCAATTAAGCTCATTCAGGATTATTATGGACAAGCCGGAATCGCTGATTATAAGGAGTACCCCAATGGCACGGGGGAGTATACCGTTGATATCCAGATGACCATATTCATCGGATTTTGGAAATCCAGGTGCAAAATACAGGCTGGCCTGATGGCATGCAAGAATCAAAAAGTTGGAGAATTGATGACAACCCCTGGGAAACGGGATCCCTCTTGCCCTATTTCATTTTATACAAATCAGTCAGGAATTCTTCAAAAAGCATAATGTTACGATATCCTTGCTTTTTTAATCCTTTATATAATTTTTCATCTCTTGTTAAAAGTATTAATCCTGTTTCCACTGACAAGGCCACAAAACTCATATCTTTTATATCAACGCGTTCGCACAATGTTTTAGCAAAATCAATTGAGTTTTTCGATAATGCCATTGAAGGTATTACTGTCATTAGTGAAAATAAGGAATAGGTATATTTCAGCAATTGAGATTCATCTAATTTTGTCCTTTCGATAATAATGCTTTTGTATTCATCTAATTCCGTTAACAGATATTGAGGAAAAATAAAATCAAAACAGGACAATATTTTCAAGTACTGCGATTTTCCGCTTAGAAGCATACTCATCACAATATTGGTATCAATCACATAGCTAAACATTTGCAATCACATGTAAAAAATAATGTTTGCCAAAATTATCCCAAGCTCTTTCCCGTGCCTTTAACCAACTCTTATCTTTTATATCAATAGCCTTTAAATCATCAAGAATTTCTTTGGCTGCAAGCTTAAGTATGGCTTTTGTTAAATACTCCTGCAAATATTGCTCTAAAATATCTTTACCATATTCATTTACGATATCTTCTTCAATTTGTACTTTAAATTCGACCATAGTTTCCAATTTTTAAGTAAACAATACAAAGATAAGATAAAGCAGATAATCCATTCTTGTCTGCATCAATTGTTTTCTTTTACCCTAAAGATATTAGTTTTACGGTCTGCTTTTTCTGTAAAAACGCTATATTTGTGATGGCATAAATAGGTGAATTGGGTAAAATTGTGATCTGTTATTTTTGAAATCCAGGAGATATCTGGCACGAAGCATCGATCGGCATTTGAGTTCCTGGAAAGACGACCCCAGGCATAAGCCTTTGTTGCTGAGGGGAGCCCGTCAGGTTGGAAAATCATCTGCAGTAAGGCATTTAGGCCAGTCGTTTGATTTCTTTTTAGAGGTAAACTTTGAGCGTCAGACTGATTTGGCTGAGTTGTTCAGAGTTTCGTTGAATCCGAAAAATATTTGCACGAAGCTGTCAGCAATATTTGGCACCCCTGTTAGCCCCGGTAGAACTCTTTTATTTTTCGATGAAATACAGGCCTGCTTACCTGCAATAGCCTCGCTGCGCTTTTTCTATGAAGATTATCCGGAATTACACATTATTGCAGCTGGCTCCCTGCTTGAATTTGCAATACAGGAGATCCCAACATTTGCGGTTGGCCGTATCCGTTCACTTTTCCTGTATCCATTCTCATTTGATGAATATCTTTCTGCACATGGATTAGATTTGCTGGTGGAAGAAAAAAACAATGCAACTGCCGAAAAACCTTTGCTGGAGGCGTTGCATAATAAATTGACGGATCATCTGCGGACGTTTTTTTTAGTTGGAGGAATGCCTGAAGTCGTTGCCACATGGATTGACAAGGCGGATTATCAGCTGTGCCGCTCCGTACAAAACGATATTTTACAAACTTATGCTGATGATTTTGCGAAATACAAAAAGAGAGTTTCACTGGTCATTCTGCACCAAACGCTGCGTTCAGTGGCTCATCAGTCGGGTAGCAAGTTTATGTACTCAGAAGTTGTTGGTGAAGCGGAACCAGTTAAGATAAAAGATGCACTGGAGCTGTTAACCATGGCGGGAATTATCATTCCGGTAACGCATACCGCAGCGAATGGCTTGCCGTTGGGGGCTGAAATAAACGTAAAATTCCGAAAATTTCTTTTCATGGATACGGGATTGTTACTTAGGATACTAAATCTGGAAATATACGATATCCTACTCTCGCCTGATCGGGATTTGGTTAATAAAGGTGATGTAGCAGAACTGTTTGCCGGACTGGAGTTATTAAAGCACGGTAGTCCCTTTGAACGGCAGGAACTATATTATTGGGTACGCCTCAGCAAAGGTGCCCAGGCAGAGATTGATTATGTGATTTCCGATAACGGATGCATTCGTCCAATTGAGGTCAAAGCCGGAACCAAAGGTGCCATGCAAAGTCTTTATCGATTTATGGAGTTAAAAAAATCCACATCCGCTATCCGTACCTCATTGGAGAATTTTGGCAGAATCGGGCTGGTTGATATCTGTCCGTTGTATGCCCTTGGGAGTATGTGCCGGCAAACTTTATAATTTGGCTTTTTCTTTGCAAATTCAGACCAATCAGATGAAATGAAAATAGCAATTATCGGAACCGGAGGTGTGGGCGGATACTTTGGCGGAAAACTGGCAAAGGCCGGATACGATGTCACTTTCCTTGCCCGCGGTCAACACCTGAAAGCCATTCAGCATAAAGGCCTTACTGTTGAAAGTATCCTGGGTGATTTCCATTTAAACCCGGTTAAGGCCACTGATCAAATTGGTGCTATCGGGTTGGCCGATTTGGTGATTATTGCAGTAAAGGCCTGGCAGGTAAGGGATATCGCGAAAGAAATGCATGGCATACTAAAAACTGATACCGTGATAATGCCTCTTCAAAATGGCATCTCTGCGGCTGAAGAAATATCGGAAATGGTAAATCCCGGCCATGTTATCGGTAGCTTGTGCCGGATCATCAGTAAAATTGGCTCTCCGGGGGTCATCTGCCATACGGGCATGGAGCCTGAAATAGTTTTCGGAGAACTGGATCATTCTCTCTCCAATCGGTTAAGCAATATAAAAAAGGCATTTGACCAGGCAGGAATAAAATCGCGCATTTCTTCTGATATTCAGGCTGATCTATGGAAGAAGTTCATTGCCATTTGTGTCAGCGGATTATTGGCAGTTTCTAAAACTACTTACGGTGAATTGAGGGAACTAAAAGAAACCCGGGGATTAATGCTCGAATTATTGAATGAAATCTATCAGTTATCACAAAAGATGGGCATTAAAATAGATACGGACTACATCGCCCGGTCGGTTGCGTTAATAGATTCATTCCCTTATGATTCAACCTCTTCCTTAACCAGGGATGTGTGGGAAGGCAAGCCATCGGAGATTGAATATCAAAACGGTACGGTGGTTAAATTGGCTGATAAACATGGAATCAGCGTGCCGGTTAACCGGTTTGTTTATCATTGTATTCTGCCAATGGAATTGAAAGCAGGAAACCGCTGATCTGCTTGCTTTGATGTCATCATAACTTCACCGATTGTAAGAATATCGTCTATCAGGAAACCTTTATTGATCAGTTGGCCCTTAGGAATGAATGAGTTGAATTTTACCTACATTTGCACAGTGAAAACAATGAAATTATGATCGCATTTGCCCAGCCACTGGCTAAAGCCTTACAGTTACCTCTGATTAATCTGGGGTCCGGAAGATCCAGGTTTCCGACATTTCCAATGTTCCACTCGAAAAAATCAATGGTGAACCAATTGAACAATGCTATAAGCGTGCTCGATTCTTTTGTAAATTCACTGGAGGCGAATTTCAATACCATTACTTTAGAAAATCAATCGGAAGCTGAGCTTCTTGAGAAAATTGACGCAGATGCCAAGCGCATTATTCATGGTCTTAAAATTTCCTTTTATTACTTACTTATTCCCAGGGAGTATAAGCGGTTATTGAATCTGTATGATCGTTTTGAGGAAGTTAAATCGGACATTCTAATCAGAGAAAACCTGAAAAATGATCAGGAATTTGCGAAAATGCTGGCTGCACTTCCAGTTCTTGATTAATGCAAATAGCGATTACTCCTACCTGTCGTGTGAAAATTGAACGGCTTTCAAAAAAATCTAAAACTGGTTATTCATCCTGCTTAGCAGATATCACAAGCTTTTTTAAAGAGTTGCCATTCGATATTGCTCTTAAATCTAACCGTATGATTTTCAGAAATGAGCAATTTCAAATAAGTAAATTCCGTATTGCAAGTTCTTCAACCAAGGATGGTAAAAGTAGCGGATACAGGGCCATTATTTTGTTTGACTTTGTCAATAAAATCAATACCTTAATAGAGTTTTATCCAAAATTTGGTCCTGCTGCAATGACTAGTCTGGTGCCGGGATGGCAAAAGATCATCATTCCTGAATATCATCAAGCATTACAGGGGAAATGTATTGATTTTGAGCATCTTAGTTCACCAGAAGTTTGATTTTCCGCTCGATACCTGGATGTTTGATAACAAACAACATGAAAATAAAATCATAAATTATGAAAAATTCGAAATTAAAATTAATCATATTATTTCTTTCGATTTTTAATTATCTGGGGACATCCCTCTCCTTTGCCCAACCCTCGCTCTTCAGCAGTAACAAATATATAAATGCCCAGGGTGATACTTTGCTCTACCGGCTCCTTTCGCCGGATTACAATCCATCGAGGAAGTATCCCCTTGTGATATTTTTACATGGTTCGGGTGAGCGCGGCAACGATAATGAGGCCCAGTTAAAATGGGGTGTTATGAACTTTGCAACGGATGAGGCGATGGCACAATATCCTGCTTTGGTTATTGCCCCGCAATGTCCGGCAAATCAAGGCTGGTCGAATTTTTCTGATCGCCGGAAATCCGATGATATCCGGCTGCTGAATACTCCTTCCAAACCAATGGAACTGGTTATTCAATTGATTCATAAGCTATCGAAAGAGCTGCCGGTTGATACCACCCGGATATATATTACCGGTTTGTCGATGGGTGGATTCGGGACATTCGATGCCATTGAAAGGTATCCTGATCTGTTTGCTGCCGCGGTTCCGGTTTGTGGAGGAGGCGATATTACAAAGGCGGAGTCAATCAAACATATCCCAATCTGGATATTTCATGGAGCCGAAGATACGGCAGTGGATCCAAAATTCTCCTTGGATATGGTTGGTGCCTTAACCAAGGCAGGTGCCCATCCCGGGTTTACGCAGTATCCTGAAGTGGGGCACTTTTCATGGTTGGCAGCTTATAGTGACCCGCTTATGATGGCATGGATGTTCAGACAATCGGGGAATTCGAGGGTAGCCGGTAAGTAATACTAACTGCTTGCTCTCAATAATAAAAACCAAACTGAAAAGGGCTTTTGAAAACACTGAAAATACTTTGCCTTTTTGCCGCCACCCTCCTCTATGGTAGCATACTTTCCGCGCAGTGGACAATACTTCCATCATTTACCAAGGAAACCCTCCGCGATGTTAACTTCAGCGGACCCGATACAGGTGTTACCGTTGGTGATAACGGTGCCGTTTATAAAACTACCGACGGTGGACAGACCTGGGAGTTTATCAGTCCGGAAAAAGATATCACGTATACCTCGGTTGACCTGGTTTCGGCACTCGATTTTTATGTATCCGGATATAAGAATTTTGCCGATGGCAGCGGGATCACGGAGCTATTTGCTACCCACGATGGGGGACAAACATGGGAGGTCATCAACAGCTATGGTGTGGTTGGCGAGCCATCGCAGGTGAGGTGCCAAGGCGACAATATCTGGTTTCTCAGCGGATGGAAAGGGTTGCAGAAAAGCACCGATATGGGAGAGCACTGGGAGTTGGTTTTCAGGGGTGGCGGAACCACCGTGCTGACCAACCTGAAACCCGATCCGACAAATCCGGAGAGCATTTTCGTTT
>CAIXKO010000126.1 GCA_903919925.1 uncultured Bacteroidota bacterium
CATCACCTTTGTGCTGAACAACCGGCGGTATGAATAGGCGGGTTCCCTACCCTAACCATACGGCTCCGATTCAGTCACCACTTTAATCAAGACTTTCTCATGATCCCCCAATCTACCATAGACCAAATAATCAATATACCGATCGTTGAAGTGATCGGTAAGTATGCAACCTTAAAAAAACAAGGAACGACATGGGAAGCCTGCTGCCCTTTTCATAATGAAAAGACGCCCAGCTTCAAAGTGTTCGCAAAAACCAATACATACAAATGCTTTGGCTGCGGAGCCGTAGGTAACAGCATCGCCTTCATCATGGCGAAGGAAGGGATCACCTTCCCAGAGGCCTGCCGGTCTCTGGCTTCCGGTCATGGCATTCATTTAAAAGAAGAGGAACAGACTGACCAGCAAAAGGCATCTCATCATCATGCCGAATCCCTTTATGTCGTGAACTCCCTGGCCAGTTCCTATTTCACCGCTCAAATGAACGATCCTGCCAATAAACCTGCCTTGGATTATGCACTCAGCAGATGGACCGAAGAAACCATCAAATCCTTTGAAATTGGTTTTGCTCCCAACAAGTCGGATGGCCTGCTCAATTTCGCAAGGCAATCCGGCATCAAAATGGAAATCCTGCAGGAGGCCGGACTGATCCGGGAAAGTGATAACAAGGCTGGCCAGCTGTATGATTTCTTCCGAGGCCGGCTGATCATACCGATCCATAACAAATATGGCCGGGTCACCGGGTTCACCGCCAGGGCCATGAAGGATGATCAAAAACCAAAATACCTGAACACACCGGAAACGGCCATCTATCATAAAGGGAAAAGTCTGTTCGGACTCACCTGGGCGCATAAAGCGATTGTAGAAAAAGGATACGTTTACCTGGTCGAAGGCAACGCCGATGTCATCCGGATGCATCAGATCGGCATCTATGAAACCGTTTGCAGTTCAGGTACAGGCTTGACCATTGATCAGATCCAGGAGATCAAGAAGCTTTGTAACAGCATCACCATTATTGGCGATACGGACGGACCCGGATTGAAAGCAACGGAAAAATCAGCAAGGCTGATCATTGGGGAAGGAATGAGTTGCAACCTGATACGACTACCTGCGGGGGAAGCCAAAGCCGATCCGGATAGTTTTTTTACCGATGAAACGCAATTCAAAGCGTTCGCCAAGGCCAATACAAAGGACTACATTGTTGATCTGGCCTTCTCTTGGAGCAAGAAATCCGACAACCCGGATAATAAACTCAGGGCGATTGCTGAGATCTGCGCTCTCATTGTAAAACTTAACCAGGACAGTCACCAACTCTATATCGATCAGGTCAGCAAGCTGATCAAACCCAAGAAAGCCTGGCAGGATAAGCTCAAAGAACTCCTCAAGGAGGAAACACCGGAAGTCAAAAAAGAGGATAAGTTCAACGACATCCCTGAACATGTATCCCTTTCGGCCTGGCAGAAATATGGGTTCTACGAGGATAAGAATTGTTATTTCTTCCGGACACAGAGGGGAATCGAAAGGGGATGCAACTTCACCCTGGTGCCTCTGTTCCACATCGAATCAGTCAGTAACTCAAAACGGATCTTCCGGATAACCAACGAGTATGGCATCACCCGGGTTATCGAACTCCCGATCAATGCCCTCATCAGTATGGGCCGGTTCAAGGAAGCCATTGAATCACTGGGCAATTTCCTGTGGGAAATGTCAGATACCGAACTCAATAAACTGAAACGGTATCTGTATCAGGAAACCAAATCCTGTTTGGAGGTCACCCAGCTCGGTTGGCACAAGAATGGATTCTATTCCTGGGGCAACGGGATCTTCAACGGAACCTTTACCAGTGTGGATGAAAACGGAATTGCATCGCACGATGGCAAGAACTACTACCTGCCAGCATTCTCACAGATTTGGGCAGGGGAGGTTAATCTTTATGTTTCCGAACGACAGTTTGTTCACCGGGATGGAAACACGATAACGCTCAAAGATTACAGTCAAAGGTTGATCAGTGTATTTGATAAAAACGCTTCAATAGCCCTTTGCTTCTACTTTGCCAGCCTGTTCCGGGACATCATCATCCGTAAGTTTAACTTCTTCCCGATTCTCAATTTATTCGGACCCAAAGGCGCCGGCAAAACGGAACTCGCTGTCAGTATCATGAGCTTCTTCGGGAAATTTGGCAAAGGACCCAACATCAATAACACCAGCAAGGCCGCCCTGGCAGACCATGTTTCCCAACTCTGTAATGCCTGCGCTCACATCGATGAATACAAAAACAGCATCGATTTCGACAAGATCGAATTCCTGAAAGGGATGTGGGATGGTACCGGGCGAACCCGGATGAATATGGAAAAGGATAAAAAGAAGGAAACCACGGCAGTGGACTGCGCAGTGATCCTTTCCGGCCAGGAGATGCCAACGGCTGACATTGCCCTGTTTTCGCGGTTGGTATATCTGACCTTCACCAAATATGAATACACCGACGAGGAAAAGATTGCCTTTAATGAGTTGAAAGACATCGAGCAACTCGGCAATACCCACATTACCAATCAAATCC
Organism: uncultured Bacteroidota bacterium; assembly: GCA_903919925.1. Classification (GTDB taxonomy): domain Bacteria; phylum Bacteroidota; class Bacteroidia; order Bacteroidales; family UBA12481; genus UBA12481. The sequence continues at coordinate 2,555 of CAIXKO010000126.1, forward strand.
TGGCACTTCGCAAATTATTCACTCAGAATTTTAACGACAGTCTTGAAACGGTGGCTAAGGATCTGGCGGATTCCATTGGGAAAATGGTCATCGAGGACCGCATATTTAAAAACTGGCTGGTGATTCTGGCCACTTTTCATGCGATCAAAAACCACATCGATGTATCGTTCACCTATGGAGAACTGATTGCCCTTGCTGCTACTCAGATCCTGGTTCAAAACAAGGAAACCAAAAAGGGTAACGAGGTATCCATCTTCTGGGAAATGGTCCACTACCTGGCCGCTGATGGATTTATCCATGACGGAATCGATTTCAAGGTAACCCGATTAAAGACGCTCAAAACAGACCGAAGGGAGGGAGATTTACCCCAGGAGACCAATATCCTGTTTATCCAGATGTCCAGGATATTTTACTTATACAAGAAGCATGGCAGAGCTTCCGGAGAGAACATCCTTCCCCTGGGATCGATCCAGTATTATCTTGAAAACGATAAGCGATACCTAGGGAAAACAAGGGTGAGGTTCAAGTTCCTTGATACCACCCTAAGTCCGACCGGCGAATGGAAATCAAAAGCCGAACAAGCCTTTTGCTTCAATTATGATGACCTCGATGTTTCGCTGGACGAAAATACCACCGACGAAGACGATGAAACTTCTACTCCCATTAACCCACCAGCAGCAAAACCCAAACCAGATGAAAAATTACCATTCTAGTTTCCTCGCCATAATTACGGCTGTACAGGAAGTACAGATTGTACACCCTGTCTTTCAGGGCTTTATATCAAATTCCACGCAGTACACCCCGGTACAGCACGGTACAGCCCCTTTTTCTCCGGTACAGCACGGTACACTACAATACACTTTTAGCCTGCCCTGTACAGTATATAATATTGATTAATAGATAATTAATAAATAAAGTACACTGTACCGGCTGTACCGGGGAAAACACTTCGAAGAGTAAATGCTTTTCAAAAAACGAATTTTAATGGACTACATCGATCGTGTCTACGTGGATTTGAAGGACCGGCCGCCTGGTAAATTTCTTATGTCCGGTCTCGCGGAACCAGAGAAATTTATCGAAGCCGTCAAATTCCTGATCGATGGCGGTTGGATTACAAATGTCCATTGGGATTCCAGCTATTCCGTCTTCACCATCCAGGAAAAATTCCCGTACAAAACCTTGAAAAAACAAGTTTAACCCCAATACCTGCATCCTCTACAATTTAATCTAATATATTATGAAACAGTCAATTGAGCGATTTTTACAATTCAACGGGAAAACACTGCTTATTCTGTCAGAAAAAGGCATTTACTGGGTAGCCATAAAGCCAGTATGTGAAGCACTTAACGTGAATTTCAAGCATCAGTTAAAACGCATCTCCCAGGATCCGATTTTAGGACCTGCATCCTGTAACCACGGTATGCAGGTCCCCGGCGATCAGATCCGGAACATGGTTTGTCTGCCGGAGTATTTGGTTTATGGATGGATATTTTCTATCAATAGCTCGAGCACGGAGCTTCTGAATTATAAACGCGAATGCTACCGCCTGTTGTATAACCATTTCCACGGCACCATCACCCGCCGGAAAGAATTACTGGGGCAAAAGGTATCCGTCCAACTCGAGCGGGGGAAACTTGAAATCGTTCTCCGTCAACACCAGGATTTCCAGCAATTCGAAAGCCTAAAGGCAATGGAAGCCAGAATAGGAAAATCATTGAAGGAGGTTGAGAAGGACGAGATGGATGAACAGCTTAGATTACAGATGTAAGGCTTTAAATCATACAACCCTGGCTTTTCATGAAACTATCATTCGTTACCAAGATCCTCAGCTTCAATCCGACACAGCTGATGAATCAAACGCTAAGGACCCGCAAACTACTCAAGAATAAGGATGTACTCCGGATGCTGCGGGTGGCTCATCTGTATGGTGAGCTGAAACAGGCCAGCAGTTTTACCGATCCGGCTGAATCCGGCAACTACACTTTCGAAAAAGTGATACAAGAACTGGAAAAGTAAAACGGTCGATTCCATGCAAAACCCCATCAATATGATTCCTGAAAAAAATAAGCTGCAATCCTTCAAGTCCATCGAAGTTCCTTGCAAGCCTTATGTAAAGCGATTCCTGGTACAGAACTTTGGTGATCCGGTGAACTTGTATTCCATTCAGAACCAATACATATACCTATTCCGGTCATTCCTGGCCAAGCCCTGCAAACGCCGGGATAAGAAACTGGCATTCAAGTCCACCCTTACAGATTCAGTGGAGTTCATGATCTCGGATACAGACTTCTACCATTATGGGTGGGAAATATCGGTCACCGACATGTCCACCCTGAATTCAACTTTCGAGCAGGCTGCCAAGATCTTCATGAGATCCTGTATTTCGATCGATGCTTCCATTTCCGGCAACCTGGCGCAAAGCATCCGGAGGTTCCAGGACTTGTACGAATATCCTGATTCTGTATGGCCGTTCGATTCCATCAAAAAGGACCTAGACCGCAATATCCCCTCTGATAAAATCGACTTCGAAACGGAGATTTATTCCAAGATTCAAAAAATAGTTGTGGGCATCCTGGCGAAATCCGGGACAATAACCAAAATCAATCCAATAACCAATGAACTCAATTCAAAAAGAACAAAACAACCTCGGGGGGATCGCCAAAATCTGGGTGATACCAGCAGCCCTGATCTATTCACTGGAACGAAGTGAGACCCCCGGAGCCTATGTTGCTCCGGACGGATGTCTGGAAAACGCTTTCGAATTCTGGCCGGTATTTCAATCGGCCTCATTCGATGAAGAGCAGGGCCAGCAGTCGGCCGGTCACTTCTTCAACCAAACCGTTTTATTTACGATCCCAAAGCACTCCATATATAATAGTGTCGCATTGGAGTCGTTGACCGGGAGGCTTTGGGCAATCCTCATCCTGGATCAAAACTCCCAGTACAAACTGATCGGATGCCGGGATTACCCGCTTCGCATGGTAGCCAATATTAAAACTGGCGCCGACATATCCGATCTGAACCACATTGCCATGAAATTCTCAGGACAATCGCCGTTCCGGGCAGTTTTCGTGGATAAACCGGCATAAATCCCTGATTTTACAGGCATTCAAGTCCTGTTTTGTCCTTTTTATTGGCCTGGGTCACCCCTAATTTGGTGGCTCAGGCTTTTTTAATACCAAATGGCAGAGGACACATGAACGCATTACAACTTGATATTGACGGCTTTATTGGAAATTGGGGTTACTCGAAATCCTTTGTCAAAAACTTCCTGGCCGAAGCCGGGAAATCGCCGGTTACCGTTCGGGTATCCTCTCTCGGCGGGGATGTGGATCATGCCATCGCCATTTACGATCAGTTTGCCGAACATGGTGAGGTAACCATTCACCTTTCGGCATTCAATGCATCGGCTGCCACCCTGATCACCCTCAGTGCAAAGCGAATCCTGATGAACTCCAACGGATTTTATCTGATTCATAAGGCACTCAATTGGGTGGATGCCTGGGGAAACATGAACGAAGACGATATCGATGCCCTGATCCTATCGCTGGAAGCCGAAAAGAAAATGCTTGAGAAGGTTACCCTGGTCCTGGCAAAGATGTATTCCAAGCGAACCGGCAAGACCACTTCCGAGATTCTCAACCTGATGAAACAGGAAACCTGGCTCACCGCTGAAGAAGCCCTGGCCTGGGGGTTTATCGATGAGATCAAGGAGCCGGCCACCAAGGAAAACCTCCTATCCAATTCCAAAATGGTGACCATGCTGAATTACTCCGATCTCCCTTTGCCGGTATTGAGCGAAGCACAGGAAATCCCATGCCGGTTGGAGCAAACCGAGGATCCAGTCCCCGGAATGATTCAGAAGATAACCGCATCCATAAAAAACACAATCAATTCAATATTCTCCATGAAACAGCTTACCACCCTTAATTTACTGCTCGGCATTCCTTCTCTGGAATCCACCGATGATGGGATTTACATCAATGAAGCTCAGGCCGTGATCCTGAACACTCGCCTGGAAGGTATCCAGCAATCCGTCTCAGAACGGGATGCCGCCGTAACCGAACGGACCAACGTCATTGCTTCCCTCGATGCGATCGATCCCAGCATCGCTGCAGCTGAAACCATTGAAACCAAGGTTTCGGCTATCCGTGCTATCCTTGCAGCAAAGCCTGCTGTTGCCGCCTCCGGTGTACAGACCGCCAAAGACGCTGTTCCCTCTCCGGATGGAGTGGACTGGGCAACGCTCAATGCGCTTCCGCACATGCAGGAAGACAAATACTAACGACTAATCCCAAACAAATCAATAACCATGGATATTCAGGAAATTATCTCTGCGTTCGGGGCCTATTATGAGAACTCAGGCCAGAACCAAACCCGTGTAAAGAAAATGCTGACCCAGGGTCTTGTCACCCCGGGCCTTTGCATGCCGGTCAAGACCGATGATACGGTCTTCAAACTGGCGAAACTCTCCCTGCAGCATGTGGTGCAGCCTTTTCAGAAAGGCTGGACTCCGAGGAATGCTGCCGCAATCACTCCTAACGAGATTCGGCTGTTCCATTTCAAGGTAGACGAGGATATCTGGCCGGATGATGCCGAAGCTACATGGCTCGGATTCCTGACCTCGGAATCCGTAACCCGCAAGGAATGGCCGCTGGTCCGCTACCTCATCGAAACCGGCTATGTGCCGCAGATCAACCATGACATGGAACTGTTCGAATATGGTAAAGGCGTCTATGTGGAACCGACCCAAGGTGTATCCGGAGTAACCGGCAGCGGTATGGACGGCTTGATCATCCAGCTTCAGCGCGGGGTGGACAATGAAACCATCAACTCAATTCCACTCGGCGCTTTGAACAAGGATACCATTTACGACCAGGTGGAAGCCTTTGTCGATGGTATCTCTCAAATTTACCAGGGAATTCCGATGTCGGTATTCATGTCGCAGACCTGGCGCAAGCTTTACCTTCGCAACAAGCGCGAAAACGGTTATTATTTCCGGACCTCTGACAAGGATGTTGATGAATCGATCGATTTCACCAATCAGAACGTGGTGGAACTGCCCTGCCTGAACGGAACGGATGTTATGTTCGCCACCCCGAAGGAAAATCTCCTGCACCTGACCAAAAAGAGCTCCAATAAAACCAAATTCTCCATCGAGGAAAGCAAACGTGAGGTATCGTTCCTCTGCGACTGGTGGGAAGGTATGGGATTCGGAATGAATGCCGCTGTGTGGACCAATGTCCTTACCACACCGCCACCGATCGGAGGTTAACCCTGAATTGATTCACCCATAAAAAGTCAAAAACAATGGATTTTGCAGATATTGGAAAATTACTGGTTGACGGGAAAAACCTCGGAGGACTGGCCCAGCGGATTTACTTCGGTCTTTGGAACGATGTTCTTTCCTGGCCGGTTGATCCGGCAACCCCGTTAACCCTCGATGCCCTGGGCACCGCAACCGGTGAGCTGGTGATGAAGGAAGGCAAGCGAATGTTTGAACTGTATACCACCGAGGATGCAGCCAAACTGGATATCAACGTGATTGGCGAAGAAGGTGGCAAGGGGTATGAATACCTCCTGCACATTTTCGCACCCGGTTTGCATAAGAAGCTTCTGGGATTCATGAACGCAACGAAGAACGAGGACCTGGTTTTGATTGCTCAGGATAGCGCCGGGCAGTTCTACCTACTCGGATGTGAGATTCGTTCGGCTAAATTCCAGGCCAGTGATGCATCGGGAACCGGTTCAACAACCGATGGTCGGCGCGGACTCGGAATGACATTCGCCTATCGCACCCATAGCCTGTACACCTACACCGGGAGCATTCCGCTCACCGCAGCAGTGCCAACGCCGTGATCTGGACAGACTATTTTAACCTAATCAAAGTCCTGCCGGGGCGTATTGTTACGCCCCGGTTTGGTACTTTGGATTTTGGCGATCTCAGTCTGCCGGTGGAAAAGGTCCTGGCGCTTTATGAAGATGGCTTTCCATACCTGGAGCTCACCGCTCTTGGCAAGGAGGCATTACGCCCATTAAGCGAACCGGCGGACCCCGGGCAAGGAATTGAACCCGAACAGCAAAAACCGGCTAAAACAACCATCAAACGAAAAGCATAGGTCGTGGTTTTTCATAGTGTTCGTGTTAAGGTGAGAGCCCCCGAAAGGGGGCTTTTGCTTTGCATGTAAAGGGGAATTCTCGGTTTTTTATATGAAGCCAGGAACCATATTAAATACTATCGGGGTCAGCTTCCTGTTAATAAGAGGGTTCCTGGTTCGAGTCCAGGATGGAGCGCAAAGAAAATGAAACACTTACCTCATCAAACGGGTAAGTGTTTTTTCGTTTCTGCCAGGAAGGTGCCAGAATGGTATGGTTTTCATCGACGAGCTCACGATTCCAACCTAAAACAAAATTCAGTATCTTTGAACTATGACCGACAAAAGAAACATAACGCTGATTCTGAGAGAGAATAAGGCCCGGCTGATAAACAAGTATCATCTGACTTCAATAGGCGTGTTTGGTTCTTTCACCCGGGATGATTTCCGTGATGACAGCGATATTGATATTCTTATTGAATATGAGCAACCGATTGGAATCGAGTTCATCGACCTGGCCCAAGAACTTGAAGAATTGTTGAAGCGCCCTGTTGATCTGGTATCCCGCAATGGCATCAAACCTAAATATTTCAGAGAAATTCAAAAAGATTTGATGTATGTCTAAAAGAACACCAACCCTCCTATTGGAAGACATACTCGATGCCGCCAATAAAATATTGGATTATACCAGCGACATGACTTATGAGGAGTTTTACAGTGACAACAAGTCCGTTGATGCCGTATGCCG
>CAIXKO010000127.1 GCA_903919925.1 uncultured Bacteroidota bacterium
ATTAAAGCTACTGTTTCAGAGCTCAAGCTAATTGCAGCTGCTGCTGCCGAACTAACCAATAATCTTAAAAAGGCAACCAGCGGGCTCAATAGCAGCAACACGCCCGCCGGAGTGTTGCTCAATGATGAGCCAGCCGGGTCCGACTTGAAATCCACCATTAAGAATCTGGAGTTGAGTTCGCAGAAATTGAATGAAGACCTGGAGGCCTTGCAGCACAATTTCCTGTTGCGGGGGTATTTTAAGAAGAAGGCTAAGGAAGGAAAATAATTTTAAGATTTGCTATGCTCCGCACGTCGACCATTTTCGTAACGTCACGAAAATGGTCGTTAGTATCCTTGTAACCAAGCGCCCCATTTTACATAAAACAGAAAACCCGCAGCAAATTTTCATTTACTGCGGGTTTTTCTGTCGGGGTAGTAGGATTCGAACCTACGACCCCCTGGTCCCAAACCAGGTGCGCTAACCGGACTGCGCTATACCCCGAGGTTGTTTTGTGTGTGTGTGTTCTAGGATTGGCTTCGATACATGCCTAAGAGCATCTTTGAAACCTTCTCATATCCCAGATAAAATTCTTCATATTCCTCTTTCGTCAGAAATCCAAGCTCTTTTGTCAACTCAACCAGTGCAACACATTCGAAAATGCTACCTCTTGACAGTGTGTAAAAATGTTGTTTGTCAGTTGGTGTCATCCTTCCGGTTCCTTCCGCCAAATTCAGCAAACTACTGAGGCTGGCATGCTTCCACTGTTCAATTATGTAAGGATCAATTCCGCTGATTGTAGGGATCTTCTTGTAAACCATCAAGTTCATCTTCTTTAGTTCCTGATACAAATCCAGCTTCTCGAAATCAAACATAAAAACAATCTTTTTACAAACAACTTCTTCGCTCCCCCCTTCTACCCATCATCTCCCGGCACACATCCGTCTTGCGGAGAGAGGGGGATTCGAACCCCCGGTACACTTTAGGCATACGGCAGTTTAGCAAACTGCTGGTTTCAGCCACTCACCCATCTCTCCAAAGAAGAGCGGCAAAAGTAATACAATTACCGCACTTTCCAAACTTTATTTCGAGTCTTTTGGTCTCTCGTGTTTTCCGGGAGGTTCGCTGATCGAATTTCTCATCTGGGTATCGGCTTCGATATTCTTAACCCGGTAATAATCCATGATCCCCAGGTTGCCAACTCTGAAGGCTTCTGCCATAGCCAGAGGAACCTGTGCCTCGGCCTCGATAACTTTTGCCTTCATCTCCTGAGCCTTTGCCTTCATCTCCTGCTCGAGTGCCACGGCCATGGCCCTACGCTCTTCGGCTTTGGCCTGGGCAATATTCTTATCGGCATTGGCTTGATCCATCATCAGTTCAGCTCCAATGTTTTTACCTACATCTATATCAGCAATATCGATGGATAAGATTTCAAAAGCAGTTCCGGCATCCAGCCCTTTTTCCAGGACTGTGCGGGAAATGGAATCAGGTTTGGCCAGCACGTCTTTGTGCGATTCAGCAGACCCGATTGAAGTTACAATACCTTCACCAACGCGTGCCAGTACCGTTTCTTCGCCGGCACCACCCACTAATTGCTTAATATTTGTTCTAACGGTTACGCGGCACCTGACGATCAATTCAATACCATTTTTTGCCACTGCTTTAACCGGAGGTGTATTCAACACTTTTGGGTTAACCGACATCTGCACGGCTTCCAAAACGTTACGTCCAGCGAGGTCAATTGCGGTTGCCATCTTAAAATCCAGGGCAAGATTGGCTTTGTCAGCTGATACTAAAGCGTTTACAACCAATTGAACATGACCACCTGCCAGATAATGTGCCTCTAGATCATCGCGCTTAAGAGCTATTCCAGCTTTTGTACTGATAATTAATGCATTTACAATAACTTTTGGTGGAACCTTCCTCCATCGCATAAAAATCAGTTGTACCAAAGAAACTCTTACCCCGCTGATCATCGCCTGGAACCATAATCCCAGAGGAATAATGTACATCAGAATTGCCAAACCAACGATGGATGCGGCAATGATCCCGATGAGGTAAACCATGTTTGTGTCTAAATTCATACTATTCAGGTTTAAGTTTAACAACAACATAGGAGGGCTCAACCCTCGTCACAACAATTTTGCTTTGCTGGTCAATAAAGGGTCCTTCGGAATGGCCCTCTACCCGGTGATCTCCAATCTGCACCATTCCCACTGGGCCAAGCCTGGTGATTGAAATACCTTCATTTCCCGGAGTAATCCCATGACCGGTAACATCATTTGCTTTCGAATTTAACTGGGTATGAAGAGAAACTCTCCGCCAGGTTTTCGAACGAAAGGTGAAGGCTAAAACCACACCCATGGAAACCAGCACGCATAATAGAACAATTGTTCCGGTTGTGGCTCCGAAAAGACTGAAAGCCAGATAAACAGACACCGCCATAAGAATCAAGGCCCCGACTCCTGCTATAGTGATTCCGGGTATAACCAGTAATTCCAGCAGGAACAGAACCAATCCTGCCACTATCATCAAAATAATTCCAAGTAAAGTCATGGTCAAAGTTTAGTCAATTGTTACCGAGAGTCCCCGATTCAAAAGGTTTGTTTGCATTGGCTCAAGAACTTTGAAAACACCTTTTTTGATATCGCATTTCCCTTGATGATGAGTAATAAAGGCACACTGTTCAGCCTGCAAAGGATCATGTCCACAAACTTCGACCAATGAATCAATTACAAATATAAACGTATTAACCTCATCATTATGTAAAATAAGGAAACGATCTTCATCCTGACTAAAATTCGTCAGATCCTGGAAATCAGGGTTGCGTTTACTTTCATTCCGGCCCATTTGCTTGTTTTTAAAAGGGATGCCAAAGTAAATAATTTTATTCACAAACGGAAATCTGCTTGTTAATAACCTTCCAAAAGGTGGAGAAATTCAACCCGAATTTGTTGATATATTTGTACATTAACCCAATTCAGAGAAAACATGGAAAAGCTAAAAAAAGGTGATGTTGCGCCGGTATTTACATTCACGGACCAGGAAGGCAATACCCGCAGCCTGAATGACTTCCTCGGAAAGAAAGTAATCCTTTATTTTTATCCTAAGGATAATACACCCGGATGCACGTTGGAAGCTTGCAGCTTACGCGACAGCTATGATGATTTGCGCGGAATGGGTTTCGAGGTTATCGGTGTTAGCGCTGATTCGGCTAAATCTCATGAAACTTTCAAAACTAAGTTTAATTTACCCTTTGCATTGGTATCTGATACTGACAAATCGGTTTTAACGGCTTACGGAGTTTGGGGGGAGAAAAAGTTCATGGGTAAATCGTTTATGGGCATTATACGGACAACCTTTGTTATTGATGACACAGGTCTGATTGCCAACATAATAGACAAGGTTAACACTAAAGATCATGCAAAACAAATTATGCAATTGATAGAAATGTGATCCCATTTTTCCATTTTTGCCTAATTTCTGCATCTATATATCATTATCAGCTAATCAATACTTGAAATGGAAAAAGACAATACAAACCTGAAGGATAAGGACAATTCCATCCAGAAGGAAAAGCAAAAAGCGTTGCAACTCACGATCGAAAAACTGGAGAAGAGTTACGGAAAAGGCACCATCATGAGAATGGGAGGCGATGCGATAGAAGAAATTCCGACTATACCAACGGGATCCATCGCTTTAGACGTTGCCACCGGAGTAGGTGGCTATCCAAAAGGGCGGGTAATCGAGATTTTCGGACCTGAATCCTCCGGTAAAACCACCCTGGCACTTCATGCAATCGCAGAATCACAGAAGGAAGGCGGCACAGCAGCATTTATCGATGCAGAACATGCCTTTGACCGCTACTATGCTGAAAAGCTTGGTGTAGATGTAGTTAACTTGCTGGTTTCGCAGCCTGACAATGGTGAACAGGCGTTGGAAATCGCTGATCACCTGATCCGGTCCGGCGCGGTAGACATTGTAGTAATCGATTCTGTTGCTGCCCTCACCCCAAAGGCCGAAATAGAGGGTGAAATGGGCGATTCCAAAATGGGTTTACAGGCTCGTTTGATGTCGCAGGCTTTGAGAAAACTCACCAGCAACATCAGTAAAACAAAAACCTGTGTGATTTTTATCAACCAGCTGCGCGAAAAGATCGGAGTGATGTTTGGCAACCCCGAGACCACAACAGGCGGGAATGCCCTGAAGTTTTATGCTTCTATGCGTATAGATGTCAGGAAGATCGCTCAGATCAAGGATGGCGAAGAAATGACAGGCAGCCGCACCCGTGTTAAGATTGTGAAAAACAAAGTGGCCCCTCCGTTCAAAAAAGCAGAATTCGATTTGGTCTATGGAACAGGAATTTCACGAATCGGCGAGGTTGTTGACCTTGGAGTTGAATTGAATATCATCAAAAAGTCGGGATCCTGGTTTTCCTATGGCGATACCAAATTAGGTCAGGGACGCGACTCAGTAAAATCCCTTTTCGATGATAATATAGAACTGGCGGAAGAGATCACAGTAAAAATTAAAGATGCACTGAAAAATGCCAAGATCTAATAAAAGAACCGCATTACGGACGGTCCTTTTCATTGTTTTCCTGACCCCTCTGATTATCAGCGGCTGCAAGAATACAAGCAACAAAACAGCAAAGACGGGTGAGGCGGCAACCACTGCTGCTTCACCTAACTCCCTGAATCTCGAAATGGCTGACAAACTCATTCGCGAAAATCCGAAAAATCCAGAACTGTTTTCAAAAAGGGCAAAAATTTACGCTGACACAAAAAACTATACCCAGGCTTTGAATGATATCAC
>CAIXKO010000128.1 GCA_903919925.1 uncultured Bacteroidota bacterium
CATCACCTTTCCAACCTTATTATCAGCCACCAGAATAAAATCATCTGAGATAACAAAGCGGTCGACATTCTGAATAAAGGAGCCTGGTTTTGCTTCAAGCGGAACATAGCTGACCTTACCGGCAATGGAGGAAAGATTGCAAACTCCCGGGGTTTCGAGGGCCTTGTCGATATCAAGTTTAAATATTGGTTGTGTTTGGGGGCAAGCAAAGGTCACCGTCAGGCAGAGCAAAAAAAACGTGAAGAAGATTTTCATAGGCGGAAGGAAACTCAATCGTACATGAGAACATTCTTTTGTTCAAGCTTCAATAAAGACCTTTCAAAAATTGAGAATTCAACTATTCCCGGGACTAAACTAATCGCCAATATTAAGGAAAAACCTGGTAAATTTTGCTCCTATGATCATTGTCAACGAAAAAAACAGTATCGCCTACTTTTTTAATTCCGATACGGTAATTCCCAATTCTTATGCGAAAAAAAAATTTTAGCCTTTAAGCTTTTTACAATTGATGATTTGCTTAAGGCTATCTGCTGATTCTACATTTCGGACGGCATTAGCTATGTCAGCCTTCAACTCATTATCATCAAGCTTTCTGATTGCTCTCAGAAAGGAAGCCTTAAATTACGTCTTCATTTTCCTGACCGAGAGATTCCATTATTTTGGCTCGGCTTACAGTTTTGGTTTTCATACCATTTTCTATTAATGATGCGAGTTTGGAATCTTCAATATCCTGAGTATCTATGGATTTTGCCCTGGTTCCTGTTTTTTTTGCAAGATCGAGCCAAAACCTGATATCAGAATCGCTTTTAACTTCAATAATAACTGCTTCCATTGTAGAATAATTTACCACAAAATTACAAATCTATCATTGAATCCATATCTGATGCACGCCCCTACCGGTATTCAACCCTCTTCAACGAAATATTCCCCATCGTTTTCCCTGGTTTCGAACGGATCATAACCTTAAAAACCGTGGGAAAATCGTCAGGCTTGTCGGTTTGCTGGGAGCGGGTCAAGCGGAAGGCCCAACCGTCTTTTACCTTTTCAATAGCCTGTGGAAGATCCTTACCGTACATCTCCACCCGCCAGTCCTTAAATTCCAGTCCCCAATCTTTAAGCCAGTCGTAGGAAATCATCTCAAAATTAAGCACATACTGTCCTATATAATGAATATATGGGGTAAGATCGAGGTTGAATTCTGTCCATTCATCGCCAAAAGTACCTGCGGTCCAGGAACCGATAGTGACCGTATTCCTTGATGCATCGGCAACCCCGGATGTCAGTTTATATCCTTCGATATTAAAGGCCGTAAATGCTCTTACAACAGGCTCACCTGCCGATTCGTTGATGCGAATGCGCATTTGAGTGATCGTTTTGCTTTCAAAAGGATCGATGCGTTTCTGGCCAACCGAGCTGCCTTCCGATAGCTTTATCCATTTGCCATTTTCGAACCCTTCGATCACATATTTGCGAATGCGCTGACCAAATGCCAGATCTTCCTGAATAACAGCATGATTAACCATCGTCGGACCACCGAGGTCCAAAGTCAGCTCCGATCCTTTTCCGGATGTAGTTTTTATTGAATTTCCAAACCGGCGCTGTATTTCCTCACCCAAACCTTTATAGGCCTTTACATGCGATTCCGGGATCAGTCCGGTGGTATCGGGTGTAGAATTCAGGAGCATAACGGCACCACGGCCAACGGTACGGTAGTAAACATCGATCAGTTGCTGCGGGGTAAGTATCCACTTATCGGTATCCGGGGCCCAAAACCACTTGTGTCCGCCATTAGCCAGCAGCGGCAGGTCGATCTCCACAGGCGCATAAGCATCACCGTTGGGATCGGAATGCAAAGCAGTGGAAATTCCGGTTTTCAGATCTGCACTTTTCAGCGTGTACCAGTTTGGATACGGTGCCACTCCGCTCTCATTGCCCACCCAGCGGATAGTAGCCTGCGGTCCCTGAAATACCACGGCATCGGAAGCGTACTTTTTAATGATATCGGACACATCAATGCTGCAGCTGCCATCGAACCATACCTCCCTGATAGGGCCATATAAACTTAGCACTTCTGTTAATTGCCGACGAAACACCCCATTATAAGCCTCTTGTTTTGCAGGATCGCTGGTTTTTCCACCACTGCCGATACCGGCGCCCCACTTTTCATCGCCAGGGTAAATGTAGACTCCCAAATCCAGACCATACTTCTTACAGGATTCCGACAGCATTTTCAGCACATCGCCTTTACCGTTCATCCAGGGAATATGGCTCACCCCGTAATCGGTTGTTTTGGTTTGCCACCAACAGAATCCTCCGGTATGCTTGGCTACAAAAACGATCAGTTTGGCCCCCCACGATTTTGCCACCCTGCACCATTGATCCGTACTTAGTTTATCAGGATTCATCCGGGATAGCGGCAATGAAAGGTCGTCATATTCCCGGTTGGTCCACGTGGTGGGATTATAATGGATGAACATAGTCTGTTCATAATTCTGCCATCTGAGCTGCGCGGCATCCGGCAGCGGAAAAGCAGGTTGCACCGTTTGTCCGGCAACTCTAACCGCCAGTGCACTCACTATAAGAAACAGAAAACCAATTCCTCTGATAATTTTCATTTTCAAATTTTTGAATAACCCGTAGGGGTTGAAAATTTTCAACCCCTCTCAACCCCATCTTTACAACCAAACCGGCCCGGTTTAAAATCAACAGTACCGGGCAACCACAAGGGTTGCCCCTACACCTGCACCCTTCCTACTTCTTCCTCATGGCCTTAAAATTCCCGTTCGGTTGCTGAAAAGTTACATCGGTAACCTCACCCTTTTCATTGACTCCGAATTTCACATAATAACCGCTCAGAACTTTCAAAGCAAACCTGTCCTTTTCGATCGGCGACAATTCATATTCCGGCTGACCGGGCACAAATGCGTACAATGTTTTTTCGCCCTTCACATAGAATTTCATTACGGTGCCAGCCAATTCATACTCACCGGAATATTTCGACAAATCGTCGCTTTTTAAAGCCAGTTCTTTGGCCGACCGTGTAAAAATTAGCGGTTTTATGCTCGGTTCCAACTGAAGCGAAGCACTTTCGATATCTCCTGCTAAATTCAAAACAAACTGCACCTTCAGTGCCTCCTGGTTTACCGTATCAATTCCTTCCTTCTTATCGACGAGCCAGGCATCAAAAACGTCATAATGGAAAGACTTCAGCCATAACGATTTGTCTTTCAATTGTACAAATAGAGAATCGTTTTTCAGATTCACGTAAAAACTTCCATATGCTTTATGAGAGTATATTCCTTCATAATCCTTGATCGGATGAGACATTGGCGCATTGGGCTTCCGGCTGGAGGATGCACTCTTTTTTGCATCTGCTTCGGCCTTCTTTCCTTTTTCCACTTGTTTCCGGCCTTTAGAGCTCCAATCAACATATTTTTCTTTCAGCATCCTATCGGCTATATAGTTACGAACGATTCCCGGAATTGCGGAACCATTTTGGTTGGTTAGTACCACTATTCCGATGCTATCGCTGGGGAAAAAACAGGTACTGGCACTGAATCCGTCAATATTACCACCATGCTCCACCCGGTAGTGCCCGCGATAAGATGCTACCATCCAGGCAAATCCATAATTTGCAAAGTAAACATCCGGATTGGCTGAATCGGGCAATCCTGCCGCAACGATCATCTGACTGGAAATGGCCTCATTCCGGAATCCCGCAGGTATAAGTTCTTTACCATCGGCCTTGCCATTATTAATCCAGGCAGTAACCCATTTTGCCATATCGGTCACGCTGCTGTTAATGCTGCCGGCCGGTCCCATGGCATTGATATTGTAATAGTCCATCTTCTTGATCAGACTATCTTTGAGCAAATCATAACCAATTGCACCTTCCGGATTTTTAGCCATATCAGTAACCGAGAAATTGCTGTTTGTCATTCCCAGTGGAGTGAATATTTTTTCTTTCACATTGTCTTCCCAGCTTTTGCCGGTCAGTTTTTCCGCTACCATACCTTGCAGGAAAAACATGAAATTGTTGTATTGCCACTTTTCGCGCACTCCCACCGAGGGCTCCATATAAGGTATACGCTGCAAAATGCTATCGCGCGATTCGGTGGAAAACAGGTACC
>CAIXKO010000129.1 GCA_903919925.1 uncultured Bacteroidota bacterium
GAGCCAGCCCCTTCCCTCGGAGCAGGCCCAGCCCGGGGCTAAAGCCCACGGGGTACCATATCGGCCGTGCCTCCGGCACTATATGCCCAGTAGGGTTATGGTGCACCCCCGGAGCCAGGACCTGTGCCCTCTGATGGTACGGGGTTAAAGGTTTTTTTCTAATTTTAGGAGCAAATCTCTTAACCATGAAAGTAAACTTGCGTCTGATTTCCTTGGCCGTGGTGTTAATCCTGGGTTCCGGGTTGCTCCTGGCTCAACCTGCAGTGCAAAAGGTGCCGGTGCCAACACCGGCGCAGCTTCGATACCAGCAATATGAGCAAATAATGTTTTTGTGCCTCGATCCTTGCACCTGGCAGGGTAGGGAATATGATAATCATTCAATCGCTCCAAACCGGATTAACCCTGCACAACTGAATACCGATCAGTGGTGTGCGGTAGCCCAATCATGGGGGGCA
This sequence comes from uncultured Bacteroidota bacterium, assembly GCA_903919925.1. Lineage (GTDB taxonomy): Bacteria > Bacteroidota > Bacteroidia > Bacteroidales > UBA12481 > UBA12481. Next base: position 456 of record CAIXKO010000129.1, read on the forward strand.
CGTCTTATTCTCTTTGTGGCAAAACACACCGGAGGTTTTTGCTGGTGGCAAACTCAAACTTCTGATTACAGCGTGCGGAGTATTTCCTGGCGAAATGGAAAGGGTGACGTACTTTCAGATCTTTCAGCCTCATGCCGGAAGTTTGGACTGGGACTTGGAATTTATGTGTATCCCGGCGATGAAACCTGGGGTGCAGGTATTGGGAGCGGCGGTAAAACTACTGATCCCGCAAAACAGGATGGATATAACAAGGTTTTCCGGCAACAAATGACCGAGGTGCTCACTAATTACGGACCCATTCAAGAGGTTTGGTTCGATGGTAGCTGCATAATCGATGTCAACGATATCCTGCTGAAATATGCATCCGATGCAGTAATCCTTCAGGGACCAATGGCCAATATCCGTTGGGTTGGCAATGAGGATGGCATTGCGCCTTACCCTAACTGGTACACGGTTAGCCGGCAAGATTTGGCGGGTGGAGTTTCAACGGCCGTTCATTCCGATCCAAATGGTGATGCCTATGCGCCGGTTGAGATGGATGTGCCTCTGCTAAAGGTGAATGGTCACAAGTGGTTTTGGGCTCCAAACTCCGATAATATGCTGCCTTCAACCGAACAGCTGATGGACCTTTATTATCAATCGGTAGGCCGTGGTGGTGTGCTTTTGCTCAATTCTACTCCTGATACTACCGGTCTGATCCCGGCATCGCATGTTAAAGTTTATGCCGATTTTGGAAAAGAAATCACCAGGAGGTTTGCAGAACCCCTACCATCATTCAAAAAAGGTGGAAATCCCAAAGTCCTGTTATTCGCCGGACCTACTTTGCTGAATCACGTTATCATTCAGGAAAATATAGCAAATGGTCAGTGTATCCGCAAGTATATTGTTGAAGGCGAAGTGGATGGTAAATTTGAAAAGCTATGCGAAGGAAGTTCCGTGGGGCAAAAACGTATCGATTTCTTTGAACCGAAAACGGTTACGGGTTTGCGACTCATTATTGCTGAATCAGTTGGAAAACCTGAAGTTTTATGCTTTTCAGCTTACTATGCAGAGATAATCTTACCGTGAAAGTGATGGGCCGGAGTAATATACAGAAGTACTGCTCACTCCTGCTGCTTTTTTTGGCAATTGCGATAAAAGTTAGTGCTAACCAGCACGTTCAACGGGTTTTATTGCCACCAATCCACCGGATAGAATTTTTACAAGCCCGCCAACTTTCCGACTCAGAGGGAAATATCGAAAGTGTTCTGATTCCTTTAAAACGAGTGGGCCGGCTATTCCTGATTGAGGCGTCAGTTGACGGCCAAACCGGGAATTTTGTTTTCGATACCGGTGCCGATAAAATGGTACTGAACAAAACTTACTTCAGAAACAACCTGATGACAACCACAGAATCAGGTGGCGGACTCACGGGCAATTCCCAAATAATCTATATCACACAGGTTAAGGAGATTGTAGCATCTGAATTAATTTTCGGGAATCAAACAGCCGATGTTACTGACCTTGGCCAAATTGAGAACCGGCGGAAAAGTAAGATTCTGGGCCTTTTTGGAATGAGCCTGTTCACCAACATGCATCTGGAGATCGACCTGAGAAACGCAACGCTCCGGCTATCCAGGCTAAATAAAAGCGGCGTGCCAGAAAATAAACAGATCACCAGCTTTTCCGGAGATTTCATCGGTAAAATCCATCTGGTCAAACGTGTGATGTTTCTGGAAGGTGCCATTGGAGGCAAAACCCTTGATTTTTGTCTGGATACAGGTGCCGAATCCAATGTAATGAGCAGTTCGGCTCCTAAAAGAGTAATGGAAAGCATTACCATCAGCAGCCGGTCGGATCTTACCGGAGTTGGTGGAGCCAATGCTGAAGTACTGTTTGGTACGATGAACAACTTTGTGTTGGGTACCTTAAAGCTGGGTCCCATGCAAACTATAGTTGCCAGTTTGACTTCTATTTCTCAGGCCTATGATTATCCGGTTAGCGGAATTCTTGGCTTCGATTTTTTTGATCAGGGGGTAATAAGTATTAATTTAGTTACCAGGGAATTTTCTTTTTTCCTGCATCGTGAAAAAAATGAAAACAATAATTAGATACCGTTTGTGTTGGTTTTTTTTGTGCTGGATGTTGCCTGTAATGATCAGTGCTCAGGAGTTGCCTAAGGAGGTATGCCGTATTGTTGACGGGAAGCTGGTTTTTCAGCTCGATACCCGGTGGACCGCTGCACAGTGGAAAGAGGTAATCAGGCAATTCAGCCTCGATAGCACTTTATTATCGGAAGTATTAAAAGGTAAAACGGAAATCGAGATTAAAGGTATAAAATGGGAAGCAGTCAAGCGTAGCGGGGGTATGCTCGAACTATCGAAAGTCGTTGATCAATTGGCAGATATGGGAAGTATGAAGTTCCCTCTTATCATGCTGAATGACCAGTGGCCGGGATCGGGAATTCAGGCGGTTTCACCCGGGCCTCCTTACGGAATTAACAAATTTACTAAAACCGATTGCTTCCAATACAAGGATTCGATTGTTACGCTCAATTTGCCGGGCTACTCCTGGGCAAAATCCGTATTTCTTTCAGGAAGCTTTAATGAATGGTCCACAGGAAAAACTCCGATGATAAAGGTTGAAAATGGTTGGACAATCAGCTTGAAATTGCCGCCAGGTCACTATCCGTACAAATATATTATTGACGGGCGCTGGACCCAGGATCCAAATAATAAAAACCGCGAGGATGATTTGAATGGTGGAAACAACTCTGTGTTTTACTGTTATAATTACACCTTTCGATTGAACGGATATACCGATTCGAGGAAAGTTATCCTGGCGGGTAGTTTTAATGGGTTTAATCCCAGGGAAATGGAAATGCTCCGATCGGAAAATGGTTGGATCATGCCGATGTACCTGCGCATGGGAACTTACTCCTATAAATTCATTGTGGATGGAAGATGGATGACCGATCCCGATAATCCGGTGATGCGGGGAGATGGACGGGGCAA
>CAIXKO010000130.1 GCA_903919925.1 uncultured Bacteroidota bacterium
TGAAGCTGAAAAACCATTCCAATCGATCGGTTACGATAGGTATCAAGTTCATGATCAGAAAAATTGGCGAGATTCCGGCCTAAGAAATTAACATTCCCGGCATCAGGGCGATCCAATCCGGCAATGAGATTCAGCAGAGTCGTTTTACCTGAACCCGACGGACCGGTTATGGCAATGCTCTCGCCACGGTTCACCTGGAATGACAGATTCGATAAAACCGGGCGATGAGTGGCCGTTCCCGGCACTCCATAGCCTTTATCCAACTTTTGAATGTTCAGAATAATATCAGAGTTGTGCATGATTAAATAGCAGATTCATAAACAGAAACCAACTCCCTGGCGTGTGAAAATATATTGAAGTGCCGCTGAACACCTTCATAGCCAGCCTCGCTAATAACCGCTAACTGTTTAGGGTCAGATAATAATCCGGCAAGTGATTCAGCCAATGATTCAGGCCGGTTGGGTTCATAAACCACTCCACCTCCCGATTTTTGAATGATTTCGGGAAAAGCTCCCAGAGCAGGCTGTACAACTGGTACTCCTGATGCCATCGATTCCAATAAGTATAATCCAAATGCCTCCCCTATACGAACCGGTACCGATACCACCGAAACCTTGCTAAAGAAAGTTTTTCTACCTTCCGACTCAAAATCCTCCTGAAATTCAACCTGGTTGCGCAAACCGCTCTGGTCAATGGATTTCCTTATTTTGCTTAAATAACCCTTGTCGTCACCGGTTGAGCCACCTGTGAGAATGAGTTTAACATCTTCAAAACCTTGCTTTTTCTTTAACAGGACAAACGCATCAACTAAAATGTCCAACCCATTCTCATAACACATCCTCGATATGAATCCTATATTCCTGGGCTTCTGAGAAATCGGAATATATTCATAATCAGATGGATCAATGCCAAGATGAATGGTCTTAATCTTATAGTCCTGAACCCTGATCCGTTCCTTCATAAAGGCTGAAAAAAAGTGACTCACTGAGATGAACCGATCAATGGAACGGGCGTTTTCATGCATCAGGTCCCAGGCCTCCTGGCGGAATTCAGGCTTCATAACATCTATCCATACGTCCTCATCCTGCAATGAGCAAAGTACCGTTACCCCAAGCTTTTCCTTTAACCTTGGGGCCAATCCCGATAAAAGGGCGTTTGACAAATGAATGATGTCGGCCGGGTAATGGTGCTTTATCCAATCGATCATCCGGTCGAGCTCCTCATGCTGATGCCCATGCTCCCCCTTCAGCATCGAAATAGTCATTTCACTTAAGCCTTTGGCACGCGTGGAACCAGCCATTCCGGCAGCCATCTTAAGCATTGGTTTCGAGTTCAGGAAGTGATCGAACCACTTGGGTGCCTTTTCAAAAATCGGATACAACTGTTTGAGATATATACTGATAGCTCCGTAAAATACCGGACTGTCATTACGATCCAGCTCATGGGCAAAAAGCGGCAGGTACATCGGAACCTTGATTACCTCATGACCCATCTTTCTGAGGGCCACTACAAACTTGCTGTCGCGCAAGCAGTTGCCGCAGTAAAAGCTGCCTCCTGAACCGGGAATGATGTGGATTATACGCATAGGTTTTATTATTATCGATGGTCAATGCTCAATTAACACCTGTCGCTATGAAACTGTTTTAGGTGTAACTCAGATTCTATATTCAAAACTAAACAAAATCCTGTGGTTGGCCTGAGAACTCTCCATAATACGATAGGATCCCTGATAATTCAGGCAAATGGTGATGCCTTTCGCTGGACTAAGTGAAAAGCCAGTGATACAGGCATTTTGGCTGAATGGAATTGCCCCTGGAATTTCGATGGGTCGCTTCATGATCAGCCGGTCGTAGCGTACCAGAAAATTTAGAGATTTATATAATGTAATGCAGCCGAAAGCAGTTCCTCCATAAGAATCTGTCCCTGAAACACTCATGAAATCTTTAATATAGTTTAGTTCGATACCGAATCGGGCTTTTTCCCCCGCCTTGTAAGTAATATTTGCGTTAAACAGATGTTCCTTAGCTAACCTTCCAGGTTCACCTGATGATTTCAGCTGGTAAAATACCCGGGTTTGAATCTGGCTGACCGGGGAGAAGTTAAGACCACCGGCAAATCGTAATTTCCCAAAATCATCCTGATCAATACGCGGACCCTCACCATTGGTAATGGCTGCATCAAATGAAATTTTTTTACTTAATTTAAAATAACCAATGATGCCGATATCGGAACTGGGAGTGCCATAATACCGGTCCTGAAAAGTTTCAGCCACAAACCGGTAGCCATAAAAAGTTTCAAAAGGGATATAGTTGTTTTGATTTACTGTACCAATTTCCAACGCAAACCTGTTATCCGGTTCCCAGCGGATATGCGCAACCTTCACATACATGGTGTTGATTGATCCTGTGAGACGGGTACGATCGATCAATAGTTTCGCCGACCATCTTGTATCAAATTGATAATTAAATCCTAACAA
>CAIXKO010000131.1 GCA_903919925.1 uncultured Bacteroidota bacterium
CCAAAACCGGGTTATCACGAATTTCCTGGAAATGTTTGGATTAGTTGAACATAAGTCGGACCGCTTTTTTCTTGACCTGGAGGTAATGATCCAACCAACCGCTCTATTCCATCAAGTTTTCAGGATTATGAAACCACGTTTACCACCATGGTCGCTATACTTTTTCTCGCGATGTTTTGTGATCCTGATCAAGTTTAGCCAAAATGCTCCGGACCATCGAATCGATTTCATTGAAATAGTAAACGGATTCATTTTCAGCCCGGGCAGCCTGCATAAAACCCTGAATAGGAACATAATCAAAGATATTAACCTCTTGACTTTCTATTATTTCTGGTGTCTAAGTCAGTGCCTTAGTCAGGCACCCCCCCATTTCACCTTTCTCCTGACCTCACTATTCGGAATGGCAGCCTCCATGGAAGATTTTACAATCAAGTCAGGAAAACGGTTTCGGAGCTTTAGCTAACCGTTACTGAAATAGTAAGTGAGAACAATAAACATGCTTACGAACCGAAGCAATATTCCTATTTATTTTATACTCTATATTTTCGAAGGATTTCTCTGAATTCACTTTGCATTGATTCTCCAGCTATCAGAATTTCAATCTTTTCCAATACGGCCTCGAGATATATTTTTCGGAAAGCATTTATTCCTTTCTCTGTAAGGATCACGCGAAGTTGTATTTCTGTTTCACCGTTTTTCCATAGGAAGGGATCATTGGACTGTGGAGAAAAAACCCAGAAGTGTGCCTCTGAGCATCCACGGGCAGCAGAAACACGTTCTGCCAACAAAATATTTCTCCATAACTGATTGAGGCCAAATCTAAAGGGACAACCAGTTAAGGATTGAATCCTTTTGATATCAAGCAATTTGGAATCTTGGGTGAGGGGCCAATTCTTATACTTTTTTTTATACCCACATCTAATTCCACTTTCAGATTGTCCGGCATGATTGTCAATCAGAATCAATCCTTTTTGATTATGAGTATCGGTATAGAACACTGCCACATCCGCATCGGTTCCCCGATTGGGTCCCTGATCACCAATCGTTTCATCAATGATTTCCTTATCAAATTCGAACCCTGGCAGGTTCGCATTCTTTCCAGGGGTAAATTCCGGAATAATATGTCGGACCGTAACTTCTTGATCAAGTAAGGTTGAAAAAAGTTGGTTGGCCAATTTCCGATTTTCATCAAGGAATAAGAATAGGTTAAAGCAATAAGCTTGAGAGGAAGCTGTATTGCTCAATATCCTCTCCTTATCGCCTGCTTTGTGTTCATCAAATCTTTTAAGTGCCTTACGGAATATAGATGTCGAGATGAAATTAAGATAACCATCTTCCTCACGAAGAAGATGGGCGTAATATGATCCCTCAATCCTTTTGCCATTCCTGATAATGCCTTTGGAGCGGCCAAAATTACGTACACCCTTCTCTTTCAAATATTCCGACAAATGCCGGTAAACCCGGTTCTGCCATATGTTGCCAGATTGATATATCTTGGGTGAATACAGATTCTCCATGACTTTTATAATCACTATTTCGGGTTTAGTAGGTAGGGTACTGTTTGTCAAATTTCCAGGACAAATTATTAATCCTTTCCTTGAGTGACCTTAGCTTACTAAGAATCTCCTCAAAAGACGGAGGGCTAGATTCATAAATCATCTGTTCAACCATTTTCTGATAATCCGCACGCCATGATGCCAAGACCGCCGGTATCGGCAAAGGATCAATGGTATTGGTTTGTAGTAAATTGTAGTTTACACCGCCAACCCGGGTAAAGGAATGCCTATGATCAACAATGGTCTGATACAAACCGGGATCACTTAAAGCCTTTTCAGCAAATTCCGTATTCGCCAACATGACAACATCATAAAGATGTCTGCTTAACCGCTCCACGCGCATCTTTTCAATTGGCCTGTGGAACTCCTCGTGCAACAGAAAAACCTTCTCTAAAAAAGTCCGCTCCGGATTAACAGTCGGAACCATGATGCCAGGCTGGACAAAACCGGACCCGATAAATGTTTCATCAACCAAAGAAGCAAAGGTCATGATTGTGAA
>CAIXKO010000132.1 GCA_903919925.1 uncultured Bacteroidota bacterium
ATAACGGCTCAGACAGCTAAACGGTTTGGGTTTGAGGTGGTGCTGGTACTCAATGGAGTGATACCCGCAAAACCTACCGCCAATTTGCTGATCAACCGTAAGATGGGAGTTAAGATTCATTATGTGAGTTCACGTCAGGAACGGTCCGTAAAGATGCAGGTGGTTCAGGAGGAGCTCGAAAAGGCAGGCAAAATTGTTTATCCGATTCCTTTAGGTGCTTCGGATGAGATTGGGTCAATCGGATTTGTGAAGGCGATGGAAGAATTGCACCTCCAGGAGAAATCGCTGGGTTTTCAATTCGATTATATCTTTCACAGCAGCTCCTCCGGCGGTACTCAAGCTGGTTTGGAGGTTGGAAAACGGCTGTTTAAAATGAATGCTCAGATTATCGGTGTCAGTGCCGATAACTCCATCCAGGAAATCAGGGACGAGATCATGACTGCTGCTGCTCCGATTCAAAAGCGCCTGAAAATGAAAATCCTCATCAATCCGGATGATATTCGGGTGGAAACCGGATTTATAGGTCCGGGCTACGGTGTTCCCTCCGATGAATCGCTGGAAGCTGAAAAGATTTTTGCCGAAACGGAGGGTATTCTTCTCGATCAGGCTTATACGGCTAAGGCTGCTGCGGCCTTGATAGCCTATGCCCGCAAAGGGTTTTTTAACGAAACCGACCGCGTACTTTTTTGGCACACCGGGGGAACGGTTAGCCTATTTCAATAAACGTTTCCCAGGGAATTCTAAACAGATGGAATTAGGGCAAGAGGGCAAGAGGGCAAATTCCAAATGTAGGGGTTGAAGATTTTCAACCCCCTTGAAATTGGTTGAACCCAGATTGGATTGATGCCAAATAGGGTTGAAAATCTTCAACCCCTACAATCAGGCATCTAACCCCAATTCCTCCTTCACCTTCACCAAAATCTTGTAATATTCCACATTTTTATCACGCAGGGTGACGGCCAGTTCAACCGCATCTATTTCATCGCCGGCAAAAGAAGCAATCCGCATCATTCCCTCTTTTAAAGATTCCTGGCGCCGGATACGATCTTCAGGGGAAAGTTTCATGGAAATCATCAGCTTATCCACTGCCTGATCAATGCTGTCGGATTCTGCAATCAGGGTAACATAATCGCAATATTTGCTGATCAGTTCGCGCTTGTCAATACCCATAGGACCCGTTTGGGCGTCAGTGATCTTTTCACTTAAGGATTCATAAATGATTTCCCGAAGCTTCCGGTCCAAAAGTGCAGGTTCCGTGTTTAGTGTTGAGTGAACTTCAGATAAAATGATGGCTTCAGGCCTATTATCTGCAACAGAGGTTTGGTAAGAGCGATAGGCATCAATTTCAATTTTGAATTCGATAGCCCATTGTTTCAATTCATTCCGCTTGATGTTCGGGTTCTTCCGGTAATCAGCATTCTCTTCAAGAGTAAGTTTCAGAGCGGTTTCAATATCGAAATTTGATTTTGCGAGTGTAATCAGGTCCCTGAGAATAAGCACAATTAAATCTACTTTACTGATAATCAGCTCATCTTCATTGACTTTGATAAACAGTTTTTTCAAAATCAATTCCTGGACTTTCTGCTCCAGCGACTTCACATTTTTGGATGGTGATTGATTGGCCATAATGGATTGTGTGTTCCTGATACCAGCACCTATCTTTTCCAATTCTTTATCTTTAAGCCAGGGATTCTTTTGAAATGGCTCTCGTTGTTTGTTACCAGAGTCAACTCATTTTCAATAGCAATTCCAGCAATCAATAAATCAATATCATCAATTATTTGACCGTTTTGCCTCAAAGAAGAATACAATTCTGCAGAAATCCTGGCGGATTTATCAGTCATTGGCACCACCATATTCCCAGCCACAAAATCCTCAAATACAGTTAATTGCTTCACTGCATTTTTTGCAAGTAAGCCACCGGCAATTTCATAATAGGTTACCAGGCTTATCTCAATCATATCATATTCCTTCAGATACTTTTTAAAATGTTCAATAACGATTTCATCGCCTTTGAAATAGTACGATAAAATATCGGTATCAATAAGCACCCTATTCACCAATTCTCCTTCTGTTTCTCTGACGATTGCTGATCAAATCATTGGTTAAGTCATTAAATACAGTATCGTCTATATCACTCCAAGCTCCCGCAAATGACAGTGCTTTAGGTTGTTGAATAATCCCTTGGTCCAGTTTGGAAACAAAGTCATCCAACTCCTTTAATTTGTCGGTGGGAATACGGTTTATCTTCCTTAATATTTGATTCCTTATCTGAGTATCGGTAACCATTGCCAAAAGTTTTATCAAAATTATCAATTTTCAAACAAATCTGCGAAAAGGGTTTAATTAATGATCCCCCCAATTCTTACTGCTCCTTGTTTACAATCTTATAATTGGAATACTGAACAATTACAGTAGCCTTTTTTGGCACAGAATCAGGCTTTTGGATGCCCTTGGTCATGATTTCGTTCATTGCTTTGGTGGGAAACATCATATTGTTGATCTCAAAGCTCACGGTTAACTTATCGGGCAAAGGGCGCAAATTGTCATTATATACAAAATCAATCACATACGATCCTGATTTTCGGGTAAAGGTTTTCATTTTCATGATACGCGCAAGCTCCGGATCAATCCACAACTGAGCCAGGATAACATCGGAATCCTCGGCTTCCGGAATCACTTTTACCATACGGGTTTTACTTCCACTGATAACCTCTTCGCCAACATCTATGGCGGTGTATTTTGCCTTGAGCAGCTGCAGGTAATCCATCTGCATCCCTTTCTTTGGAAGCAGCGCCAGGCCTTCTGCATCGAAAGTGAACTTATCGGGACTTTCAAATTTCACCTTCATTTTACGGTCCTTGATATTGATAAAATCGACATCAACCTTTATCAGTGCATCCGCTTCAAACCGCTGGATTTTGTCCATATTTTTCCCCAATGCTTTCAGTAATGACTCTGCATCCTGGGCGGGAAGCGAAAAGCAAATGGATACCCAAAGCAAATGGGCAAGTAGTATTTTTAATGTTCTCATTTTAACTTAAAATATCCTTTTTCCTGAAATACCAGATGGTAACACCTAAAAAACCAACAATATACACAACCTGGATCAGGATGGCATGGCCTATGGAGGACAGACCGGAATCGGTTTGAAAAAACAGCTGCCAGGAGGGCAGATAGGAAGTGAAAATATAGCGGTTAACGGGTCCGAGCAATGTTGCGCCTACCGTACTGATGATGGTAATACCAATGATTGTGGCAACCGTTCCGATAATCGGGCCTATGGAGTTGTCGGCAAAAGCAGATAGCAGAAATGACAAAGCGGCAACTGTTGTCATGCTTAAGATTCCATAAGCATAGGCTCCGGCAAATCGCCAAAGGATATCGTTTGCCGGGAAAACATTCACTTTGTTAGTAACTACCAGCAGATCCCCGGGGCCAAATAGCAGAAGACCGATTCCAATGCTCAGGACAGCCATAACTGCTACCAAAAGAAATGAATAGATCCATCCGGCAATGAATTTGGCAAAAACTAGCTGAACACGGCTGATTGGCCGGGTGAGAATTAATCGAAAGGTGCCTGAGTTAGCTTCTCCGGCTAACAAATCACCGGTAACCATGGCTACCAATATCGGAACATGAATCCATAAGGTGTTTAAAATCACATAGGATACCAGGTACTGATTAATAATATTCCCTTCAAAAATAAATCGGTCCCTGATATTTTGAATAATGATTCCGACCATGGTATCGCCTTCAATCAATATTCCGAATTCAACCGCCAGAACAATGATGATGATGGCTCCAAAACCAATATATGTTCTTGGTTTACTGAATATTTTGAAGAGTTCTATGCTAACTAACTTTCTCATCTTCTGTGATTTGTAAAAAGAATTCTTCCAAAGACCGAACAGGTTCAATGGCAAAGACTTCCATTTTATGCTCAACCATCAATTTGTTGAGTTCCGGAATTTCTTCCTTATTGATTTTGAAATAGATCCTATCGGGATTGCTCTTTATAATTTTGGAGGCCCAAACAGTTTCATTCAGCACGGCCATGCCAGCTGAGGTATCGGCGAGTACAAAGGCAACCTGACGATCCTGGCTGTTTACCAGTTCCTGCACATTCCCCTCCACAAG
>CAIXKO010000133.1 GCA_903919925.1 uncultured Bacteroidota bacterium
GGTAAATATCGGAACTATAAAACTTTATCCCGATATAAAAAACCACGTGGTTAAAGTTGTTGGAACCATTGAGAACAGCTCACCGGCTACTGAACAGATCACGCTTGAAGTAGTGGTTTCGCCTTTTGGCAAACCCGATCGACCACTGAGTCCGTTCAAAATGATGAAGGAGGTTCCGGCAGGCAGCGAGGCTTTTGAACTATATTATCCTATGGGTGATGATTGCTTGTTTTGGGACGAGTTTTCACCAAACTTATATAACATGAAGGTTGCCCTGACGATGAAAAAAAGTAAGGAAGTTCATTCGTCAGATATTCTTTTTGGAATGCGCGAATTCAAGGCTCTGGGAAGCAGACTGGCAATCAACGGCCGGCCCACTTTTTTGCGTGGAACGCTGGAATGTGCCATTTTCCCAAAAACCGGTTATCCTGCTTTAAAAGTGGAAGAATGGCAGCGCATCTGTAAAATCACTAAAGCACATGGCCTTAATCATATACGTTTTCACTCATGGTGCCCGCCGGAAGCAGCTTTTATTGCTGCTGATATGGAAGGAATTTATTTATATGTTGAATGTGGAGCCTGGACCAGCGTGGGTACGGGTAACACCTTCGACGAATGGTTGTATGCTGAAAGTGAGCGGATTGTTAATGACTATGGCAATCATCCTTCTTTTGTGATGATGTCATATGGCAATGAGCCCGGAGGAAGCAATCAGGTTGCTTTCCTCGACAAGTTTGTGTCATTCTGGAAAAACAAAGACAACAGGAGGGTATACACTTCCGGATCAGGCTGGCCCACCGTTCCATCGCTTGATTTCTATAGTACCGCAAATCCGCGGATTCAGGGCTGGGGGCAGGGTCTGGGCAGTATCATTAATGCTCAGGCACCTTCAACCAGCTATGATTTCAGGGATATTATTGCAAAGGATTTTCCTGAAAAGCCGGTGGTGAGTCATGAAATCGGACAATGGTGTGTTTACCCCGATTTTAAAGAAATCGCCCAATATACCGGCGTCTTGAAAGCTAAAAACTTTGAGATTTTCAAAGAAACCCTGGAAGCCAATAAAATGGGACACCTGGCGGATTCATTCCTGCTTGCTTCCGGAAAACTTCAGGCACTTTGTTACAAAGCCGATATTGAAGCCGCCTTGCGTACTCCTGGTATGGCAGGATTTGAGCTGCTCGACCTGCATGATTTTCCGGGTCAGGGTACAGCACTGGTTGGGGTACTGAATCCCTTTTGGGAACAGAAAGGGTATATCACTCCCGAAGAGTACAGCCTGTTTTGCAACTCTTTAGTGCCCCTTGCCAGAATGGAAAAGTTGATATTGAATTCCAATGAAGTTTTTAAAGCTGGTATTGAGGTAGCCAATTATGGAGCTGTTGACCTTAAAGAAGCAACCGGACCTATTGAAGGTCCAATTAGAATTCTGAATTCCGAATCTAAAGTTGAATTAGAAACCCGGTGGTCGGCCGCTATTTTGCCAACAGGAACAAACACCGTGGTGGGGAAAATCGAATGGCCATTATCTCAAATCACGAAAGCGTCAAAATTCACCTTGGAGGTGAGTGTCGGTAACCGGGTAAACCGATGGGATTTCTGGGTATATCCAACCAACCCAATTCCTGCACCTGTTAGGGAAATACCAGTGTTTTCCTCGGTCACCCCGCAATTAACAAAGCTGATGGAACAAGGTGGATCGGCAATTCTGGCTTTGGGGCCCGATAGGGTTGCGGTGGACAAAGGTGGCAGCATTGCCCTCGGGTTTTCCAGTATTTTCTGGAATACCGCCTGGACGAGGGGCCAGGCTCCACATACGCTTGGTATACTTTGCAACCCAAAACATCCGGCTTTAAAAGATTTCCCGACCGATTATTACAGCACTTTCCAATGGTGGGAAATCATTTCGCAGGCAAAGCCTTTGATTCTTGATGGGCTTGAACCCGCTCAGAAGCCGATAGTCCGGATCATTGACGACTGGTTCACCAACAGGAGTCTGGGATTGATTATCGAGGCAAAAGTAGGCAATGGCAAACTGATTATAACGGGTACCGATCTGGTTAAAAACCTGGATAAAAGGCCTGCTGCGAGGCAATTACTGTACAGTTTGAAGGGATATATGAATGGTGCACAATGGATACCCGAAGGATCTTTAACGATTGATCAGGTGAGGGGGTATTGCCGCACTTTCTGACAAAAGTCATGTCCTTCTTTAACCCCAACCTTGTTAATTTATCAATATTGGTCATATCTTAGCCAGCTCAAACTTTTTAACTCATGATTGCATCTGGTTCCAAAGGCACAGTGGTTCGAATTTCCGGGTTGCTGTCCGTTCTATTCCTCATTCCGCTGGCATCCTTTGCTGCCGGTACAGGAGCAGTTCCGTCGTTTGGCCCGGTGAGGGTGGAGTTTGTCCTGTTTGCCCTTACCCTGGTATGTGTTGCTGTTTTTCACAAGTACACTATGCAGGTTGCGCTGATCGGACTTGCTACCGTACTGATTTTCAAATTAGTATTTGACTCCGGATTTGACATTACCGGTCATATAGTGGGTACACCCGAGCGTGAAGGTGAATGGCGCACGCTGATCAATCTGCTTGGATTACTTTTCGGGTTTGCCATTTTAGCCAAGCACTTTGAAGAATCGAGGGTGCCCGATATTCTACCAAATTATCTGCCAAACGGATGGACAGGCGGACTGGTTTTGCTTATTGTAGTGATGATCATTTCCTCTTTCCTCGATAATATCGCGGCAGCTATGATTGGTGGTACTATGGCCATGGTGCTGTATAAAGGCAAAGTACATCTGGGTTTTCTGGCGGCCATTGTTGCAGCGAGCAATGCCGGTGGAGCCGGATCGGTTTTAGGAGACACCACAACCACCCTGATGTGGATTGATGGGGTGAATCCGGTTTGGGTGCTAACCGCTTTCTTTGGATCCATTGCAGCCTTCTTTATTTTCGGAACCATAGCAGCTCTTCAGCAACATAAACATCAAGCCATTACCGCCAACAATGAGCCTGGCATCAGAGTGGATAAAGGAAGACTTTTTATTGTATTCCTGATTCTTGTTTGCGCCATTTTGTCCAATTACCTGCTCGATTTTCCGGCAGTTGGGGTTTGGGTAGCAATATTAGTGGGTGCAACATTCAGAAAAACCCCTTGGTATGAAATGAAAAACGCCTGGCGCGGAACGGTATTCCTGATGTCGTTGGTTACCATGGCTTCTTTAATGCCAGTTGATGAATTACCCAAAGCAACTTGGTTCAGCTCATTCAGCCTTGGATTTGTTTCCGCCGTTTTCGACAATATCCCGCTTACAAAATTATGTTTGGAACAAGGCGGATACGATTGGGGCATCCTGTCTTTTGCAGTCGGATTTGGCGGATCAATGATTTGGTTCGGATCATCAGCCGGGGTAGCATTGTCGAATATGTATCCGGAAGCTAAGAACACTTTTAACTACCTGAAAAAAGGATGGCATGTAACAATAGCCTATATCATCGGGTTTTTTATTATGCTTGGAATTGCCGGATGGAACCCCCACCCGCCTCATAAAAAATCGCAGCAGGCAGAAACAACTGAAGCAATAAAATAGTAACTTGAGTACTTCATATATTCGCCCTTACTCTCTCTAACCGCTTACAAATCTATTCATTATGGCTAAAGGAATTATTCGGAAGATTTTACTCCCAAAGGAAGAGAAGTTTTTCCCGATGTTTGAAGATATGGCCGAGCTGATCTCCAAAGCTGCCCATTTGCTGGCAAGAATTATTGATCACAATGAACCTTCAAAACAGGAGGAAACATTTCGCGAGATTAAACTTCTTGAAACCAAAGCCGATGATATTGTTCATCAGGTTTTTGACACGCTCGATACCACTTTCATAACTCCATTTGACCGGGAGGATATACAGCGGCTGACTTCAAAGATGGATGATGTACTCGACTACATTAATGCCACGAGCCAGCAGATAAAGCTCTATAAGCCCAAAAAGCTGGTTCCTCAGTTCCGGGAACTTTGCCTGGTGGTAGTCAGAGGCTGTGAGCAAATCCGTGTTGCTGTTTTGGAGCTGCACAATTTAAAAAATCCTGCCAAAATCAATAATGCGTGCGTAAAGATCAATGAACTCGAAAATATTGCAGACGATATTTACCACCAATTGATATCTGAGTTATTTGATACTGAAACCGATCCGATCGAACTCATTAAGAATAAAGAGATCCTTGAATCGCTGGAAACCACCACCGATCGGATCGAGGATGTATCGGATATTCTGAAAACGATCATAATAAAATCAGCCTAGGCCGCGGCATGCCAACCCTGGTCTTAATCATTATTGGTGTTGCTCTGCTTTTCGATTTCATGAATGGCCGGAACGATGCGGCTAATTCCATCGCCACAGTAGTATCTACCAGAGTTCTCACCCCATTTCTGGGCGTTTTATGGGCCGCCTTCTGGAACTTTGCAGCGCTATTCATTTTTGGGGTACATGTTGCAAAGACCGTTGGTAAAGGCATCATTGAATCATCAGTCATCAATGAGTATGTTATCCTCACAGCCCTTTTATCTGCAATTATCTGGGTTTACGCCTGCCAGCGTTACGGCTTGCCAAACAGTGTTTCACATGCCCTGATTGGCGGGCTCATCGGGCCCGCATTGCTCATTGGCGGTAAAAGCGCACTTGTTATGGCAGGCATTATTAAAGTAACGGTGTTTATTGTGATCGCCCCTGTTTTCGGGGCTGTTCTCGGGTTTTTAGTCATGTCAGCCACCATGTGGGTTTTCCGTAAAACACCACCCCGAAGGGTTGATTCCGGATTCCGGATCATGCAGCTGGTTTCCTCAGCGGTCTTTAGCTTAGGGCATGGAAGCAATGATGCTCAAAAAACCATTGGGATCATTTCGATATTACTTTTCAGCACCGGCCAGCTGGGTGGTGAATTCTACATTCCCACGTGGGTAATTTTTGCCAGTTATTCAACCATTGCGCTGGGAACCCTGGCTGGAGGGAAGAAAGTGATTCGAACCTTAGGCACTTCACTCACGCATTTAAAACCTGTGCAAGGATTCTGTGCCGAAACCGCAGGAGCAATTTCGGTGATTTTTGCAACTCTTGGTGGTATTCCAGTCAGCACTACCCACACCATCACCGGATCGATTATGGGTGTTGGAGTGGCAAAAAGACTTTCCGCAGTTAGATGGGGAGTAGCCAGTAACATCGTGAAAGCATGGCTCCTCACCATTCCGGTGAATATTTTTATTAGCGGAACTATTTACTATATTGTCTCCCGATTTATACTTTAATTTATTCAGATATGGCAACCGGATTCATTAAAAAAATTCTTCTTCCAAAGGAGGAGAAATTCTTTCCACTGTTTGAAGGCCTGGCTGATATGGTTACTGATTCGGCCCGGATTTTACTGAAAATTGTTGAGAGCCCGGAACCGGCAGTTCAACAGGATCTTTTCAGGGAGATAAAAAGCCTGGAAAAAAAAGCCGATGACATCGCTCATGGCGTTTTTGATGCTTTGGATACCACCTTTATCACCCCTTTCGACCGGGAGGATATCCATCAGTTAACCTCCAAAATGGATGATGTGCTCGACTATGTTAACGCCGCCAGCCAGCAGATCAAATTATACAAACCTAAAAAACTACTTCCTCAGTTTAAAGAAATGGTTTTGATAATTATCCGCGGATGCGAGCAGATTAAAGTAGCAACAAAAGAATTGCATAATCTTAAAAAGCCGGGCAAGATTTCAGATGCCTGCGTTAAGATCAACGAGCTAGAAAACGTTGCAGATGATATTTATCACCAGCTGCTATCGGAATTATTTGAATCGGAAACCAACGCGATTGAATTGATAAAGAACAAGGAGATCCTGGAAACGCTCGAATTGGCTTCAGATTCTATTGAAGACGTTTCTGATATTCTGAAAACCATTATTATTAAATCAGCATAACCATTCGGTATGACCATACTGGTAATTTCAATTATCGTTATTGCACTCACATTCGATTTCCTTAATGGAATGAATGATGCGGCAAACTCTATAGCTACCGTTGTTTCCACTAAGGTTCTAACACCCAATCAAGGGGTTGCCTGGGCAGCATTCTGGAATTTTGCAGCTTACTTTATTTTTGGAGTAACAGTTGCCAAAACCATTGGTAAAGGCATTGTGGATTCGCACATAATCAATGAATACGTTGTTTTATCAGCTTTAATCGGGGCCATTATCTGGGTTTACACTTGCACCCATTTTGGATTACCCATCAGTGTTTCTCATTCCCTGATAGGCGGT
Source organism: uncultured Bacteroidota bacterium (assembly GCA_903919925.1). GTDB lineage: Bacteria > Bacteroidota > Bacteroidia > Bacteroidales > UBA12481 > UBA12481. Next base: position 6,306 of record CAIXKO010000133.1, read on the forward strand.
TTGATTGGTCCAGCCCTGTTGATTGGCGGAACCCAGGCCCTTATTGCAGCAGGCATACTAAAGGTTACCCTTTTTATTTTTCTTTCCCCGATCATCGGGTTTTTGCTCGGCTATCTGATCATGATCGCAACCATGTGGATATTTCGCAGGCGATCGCCACGCAGCGTTGATGGCATTTTCCGGGTGATGCAGCTGGTATCATCCGCCGTATTCAGCTTAGGGCATGGCAGCAACGATGCACAAAAAACGATCGGGATAATCACCATTTTACTGTTCAGCACCGGGTTTTTAAAAGGTGAATTCATGGTACCCACCTGGGTAGCGGTGGCCAGTTATGTAACAATTGGTGCCGGCACCCTGGCAGGAGGATGGAAAGTAATAAAAACTCTGGGCACTTCACTCACTCATCTCAAACCAGTACAAGGATTCTGTGCCGAAACGGCAGGAGCCTTAACCGTAATCGGCAGCACCCTTGGCGGTATACCGGTAAGCACCACCCACACCATTACCGGCTCCATTATGGGCGTTGGTTCTGTTAAACGCCTTAGCGCAGTTCGCTGGGGAGTGGCAGGTAACATTGTTCTGGCCTGGGTTCTTACCATTCCGGCAACGATTGTGATGAGTGGGGGGACATATCTGATAATAAAGCTGTTTGTAAAATAAGAGGTTCGCTGACGCTCATTAAGAGGTTCGCTGGCGCTCACTAAGAGGTTCGCTGACGCTCACTAATAGGTTCGCTGACGCTCACTAATAGGTTCGCTGGCGCTCACTAATTAGGAGAGCTTGATTCAAAAGTTGTGGGAACTTCCATTTAAGGAGCGGAATGAATAATTAGTGGGGTAAGCAACCCTCTTAACGAGCGAAGCGAATATTTTGTGAGCGCAGCGAACCTCTTAACGAGCGAAGCAAATAATTAGTGAGCGTAGCGAGCCTCTTAACGAGCGCAGCGAGTAATTAGTGAGCGCAGCGAACCTTTTAACGAGCGCAGCGAGTAATTAGTGAGCGCAGCGAACCTTTTAATGAGCGAAGCGAATATTTTGTGAGCGCAGCGAACCTTTTAACATATTCTATTATGAAACTAAAACTCCTCCCACCCTCGATTTCCTTTCTGGCGATCCTGACAATCCTTTTCTCCTGCACAAACAACACAAAACCTGTTATGATGGATAACCCACTGGTTGCTGAGTTTACCACCCCTTTTGGTGTGCCTCCTTTCGAGTTGATCAAACCTCACCATTACATGCCTGCATTTAAGCTTGGGATGGAGGAGCAAATGAAGGAAGTGGAAGCGATTATCAATAATAACGAGAAACCTTCATTTGCCAATACGATTGTTGCGCTGGATGAATCCGGAGACTTATTGGGAAAAGCAACCCGCGTGTTTTTCGGGCTTGCAGAGGCAAATACTAACGATTCTTTACAAAAGATTCAGGTAGAGGTTTCCCCTTTACTATCAGCGCATAACGATGCAATCAATCTTAATCCGAAGCTGTTTGAACGGATAAAGTCAGTTTATGAAAA
>CAIXKO010000134.1 GCA_903919925.1 uncultured Bacteroidota bacterium
TTATTATTGCACTTCCGCGTGATCCTGTGCTGGTTTAGTTCAATGGTATTCCAGAACCGGGAAAGATGTCCTTTGCGTGTTCATAAGCATAAATGATTAGAGGTAAATGTAAGCGAGGGAATGGATCTTGTATAATGCAACAAGTTGACATTGAGTGCAAAAGCACCCAAATCGGTGAACTTGAAATGGAATGGTAATTCCACCGGATAAACACCTCCCGGTATGCTTCGAAAGGATCTTTGCTGCTTTTCAGAACCGCTTGAGAACCACGGTAAAAGCAAGAAAGGCAACCTGTTGCTTCAGATTGCCCTTCATTTCCGTGGAGACGACCGGAGAGTTGTCGAACTATTTGGAGGAGGATATGCAAAAGCTGAATCAACTAATAAGGATACTGACCACTAATAATTTGAGGAAGATTTAAGTAGGACCCAGGGTTTTTTTAACACATCCTGCAGCATATGATTGTCAAGGGACAGGTCGGCAACATTCTGCTTTAGCTTCAAGTCTCATATCCCTACGGCCGGAGCCCAAGTAGCTGACCAGCACAAGATGGTTATTTCGGGGTAGGGGAAAGTTTCTTAATCAGGTAGGTTAGGGCCTCGGAAATGCTTCTTGGGTCCGGAATTTTGGAATACGCCAGTACTGATAATTGTTTTTGGTAGGTACCCTCCAGTGAACCCCATATGTCCGGCCATTGAACAAACAGTGGAGATTCGAGGGCTGATTGGCCTCTCCAACCTACTGGCTCCTCAAAAGCCAACTGGTCATGGTCCCATAACTCGAGCAATTTGATAGGAAAATCTTTCGAGTCAATAAATCGCCTGACACCTGAATCCTGAAATAAGAAATACAGATCGTAGAAATGTCTGATTTTACCGCTCAATCCGGTGACCGCACTCTGCTCAAAAGAGGAACGTAACAGGGAAACCAGTTTTTCGAGAAGGGTTTGGCGCTTATCCAGAATGTTGACGGGGAAGGGGTTCAGATCGAATTTCTCGATCAGATCAGGCTGGTTGTTGAGTGATAATGATTCAGCGATCAAACTTTCTATACTTTTGCCTTTATAGGGCAGGGGATTGGCAAAGGAATTAATCTCAATAATGAGTTTGTTGCTAATCCCCGGGATGATCCTGGTATCGGTAACGGTTGGGTAGGTATAGACAGATTTTCTAAAACGGGATCCTTTACTGGTGAGGGATGAGTCTATGGTTTCAGCCAGATCAACCGATATTCTCTTCTCCACCTCGCGAATAAGAGTTTTGACCTGATTGCCAGTTCGGCCGGAGACATCGATGACCGCAATATCAATATCTTCTGAAAATCGGTCGATTAAACGGAATCCTTTTGAAAGAGAGGTGCCTCCCTTAAATACTACGCTGGTCCGGTATTCGCTTTCGGCCAGACGTTTGAGGACAAGGGTCAGCCAATAGTCCTTCTCTATAAATACCGGTGGGATGTTAAGTCGGTCTGAAGTTGCCTGAATAGCTGCCTTAAAGGAATTTTTATGGTGGTGCAGGTTCAACGGATCCTCCATTTTTGTTTGTTTGGTAATCTGTTTTGCGAAAGCCCAAATTGGTATTTTGTCGATGGGTTCAGCGATTTATAAAGCGTTTCGGAAGCTGCTGTTCCAAAGATGTTCTCCAGCAGGGCACCAGTCAGGGCGCGGGTAGATGGCTGGTATTTTTTGGCAAGTTTGATGAGGGATTCCTTCTCTGAATCACCAAGTTGTTTGATGAGTTTTGAAAGGATCCCGCAGGAATGGTCAACCGAAGAATCCGGTATTTCCTTAATCTTGCTGATTGCATCGAGCATACGTAACAGCGGTATATTTCCCTTAGTAATCGTATTGTATTGTTTGATAAACCTGATTTGATAAATACCCCGGGTGATATTTTTTTTGGGCTCGTTGGAGCCGATTTGAATAATGCTGGAAACTTGTCTGGTCAACCCCAATTGATTGTATGCGGAGTAGCCGGTCAGGTACCCGGTAATTTTACCATTTTGGGTCAGCAGGTCTTTAACAACCTGGTAAGTTTCAGGGCTCAACTCGCCAAAATCAGTGAACCGGGGCTTGTAAAACCTGCCTGGGGATAGCTTTCTGATCTTGCCATCCTGAACCAATCTACTCAAAGCTTTAATCAAGGCGTCAGGCTTGTCCACCTCAGGATAAAAGTCATCATAGGTGAAAATGTATCCAATGGGAAGTCTATTTATCTTATCTATTAATATATCAGTTGTTTTCATAATAAATGTATCTGATACAAATGTATAAAATGTCAGGTAAATGCTAGTATTTACCTGACAAATTATTTTAGAGGATTATGTAGATTTTCTGGTAGTTGGAGCTCAATATTTTTTAGTGGGCTTGCTTCAGGTTGTTGCTAACGGTATCTCACAGGGAAGTCCATACCAACGGTTTGCAACCCAGGCCTCGCGCGGGAAGCAGAACTGGTACCAGGACTGCCACCACCAGGAAACAGAATAAATCAGAGACAAAAAACCCATCGAGAAGATGGGTAATTTAATGATAATCAGTACTTAGTGGAGACAAGGGGAATCGAACCCCTGACCTTTTGACCGCCAGAAGTCATCTTTATTTTTCTATTCGTGGATATCTGATTGTATTTTTTTTACTTACAAAACTATTCTGTTTTATCCGGGTTATACCTTACTGGTTTTACTATCCGCTTGCAGATAAACTGGCAATTTTCCTGGCAGAATAATCAGGGTCAAACCGGATTTTCCTGCTGACAAGGAAAGTCCTCCGCTATTCAATCATTTTTCTTTTTTCATCTGCCTTTTACAACCTTGCATTTTGTAAATTTTGGAACGACTTCGTTTGTTGACGAAACAATTGAAAGTAAGGAAATGCCTAAAGTTTTGCGTATTGGACCTTATAGGTTTCATTTTTACTCAGACGAGTATAATGAACCACCGTACATACATGTGGCGACTTTCGAGGGAGAGTGTAAATTCTGGCGTGATCCTGTTAAACTGGCCGTCAACCGAAATTAATTTCAGGAATGCCATGTACGTTGATAACAGTCAAATAGCAGAACCTATTGCACTAAATGCTTGGTGTGCAGGGAGGATCGTATTTATTGAGCTGACCGGCGGATAGGCCGAACATCCCGCAGAATTCCCTGTTACCGAAAAGGATACGTCGATTCTGGTCCTCAACCAAAACTCCCGTTTGAAGGGCCATGAGCAGGGTCTTCAGCCGGTTAGCCAAACCGGTGAGCTCCCTTCCCTGAGCTTCAGCCATCAGTCGTGCGGCTCTTTCCAGCTCCAATTTTTTCTTGATTGCTATCAACTCCTCCATCGTGGTAATCGATGAAATTATCTGCCAGGTTGGTTACTGGCCGGCCATTTTTTGTATAAAGATAGATTTTATTACATCCTGATGTTACCGGCAATTTGAGCCACCAGATGGCGATCCGGAGCAATGAGTTCAATTGTGGGACTAAGTGCTGCTGAAGCAGGGGTTTTTGCCCCTGCGTTCGAGCACAATGAGATGGAAAGAGCCAGAGAACTTCTGTCAGAAATTTTCGGATAATCAAATAGCGTCATTGCGGGGAGACGCGACGAAGCAATCCTGTCAACCTGCAACCATCAACCTTCTTCATCTATCTGCCAAAGTGAGGAAATCATCACCTTCGACCATTCAAGGAAATTGACCGCCGGGAAAAGATTGCTTGAAGAATAGGCTACAATGAAAACAAGGCCAATATTTCCACTTTCAAATCGTTACATTCAGGTTAATTGTTGAAATTCCACCTCATCGGCTGACAAATTTGGAAAATATTAAAGTACTTTTTATTTATAAGTAAAATTAGTTTAACATTGCAAACAGATAGAACGAATGAAATGCAAGCTCGTTAAACTGACCAAACTTAGTGGTACAAAGGCCTCAGTGTACTCTGTCATGCTTAATGATGAGCACGAGACTCTTCTCGACAAGTTCATCCGGGAGAATATTGGTTCATTCAAAGGTGAAACAAAAGACATTTTAATGCGTTTACACACAATAGGTCATGTTACAGGCGCCAGAATCGACTTCTTCAAACAGCATGAAGGAAAAAGCGGAGACGGAGTTTGTGCCTTGTACGATGCCCCTGACAGTAACCTTAGGTTGTATTGTATAAAATATGGCACTCAGATAGTGGTGATCGGAAATGGAGGACCTAAGCCAAAATCAATCAGAACATTGCAACAAGATGAAAAACTATCGGACGCGAATTTCTTCCTGCGATGGCTATCTGAACTGATTACCCAACGAATACGGACAAGAGATATACAATACACAAACGATTACCTGGACTTTTCAGGAAACTTAGAATTTCAAGACGATGAAACAGAATGACGTGGAACCCTTTTCCAGCAAATTAATAGATGATATTTTAGATTCTATTTCGCCTTTGGAGCAGGCTCAGGTGGATAAGAAAATGCAATTGGCCGCTAAAATAGCAGACGCATTAAAATCGAAAGGCTGGAAACACAAGGACCTTTTGACTGCCCTTGGAAGGGAAA
>CAIXKO010000135.1 GCA_903919925.1 uncultured Bacteroidota bacterium
ATTGGAGATTTGCCGGAAATCGTAACTGCAAGATGATTGAGATCGGAAATTTCCGAACCGGTGGAAGTTTTGATGGTCGAACGCATAGGATATTCCTGGCTACCCATCAGTAAAAACTGTTTGTTCTGGTCCATTAACATCACCGTCCAGGTCTCGTTGGTTATTAAGCTGATGAACGAGCGTGAATCGTAGGTGACTTTCGGGAGCTTGAATGCCACAGTGTTTTCATAGTAGGTTCCAGCGGTGGTGGATTGCTGCTCCTGTGTCCAGGAAGCCGATTGAAACACCGGGGTCAATTCCCAGGCGTCAGTATCCCAATTCATGGGCAACTGCAGAAGAGTGGTCGGAAAGTTATAATGAGCTGAAGAGATCAGCCGGGATGGAATCAGCCAAATCCTGGCTATCCCTCCGAGGTTGCTTAGTTCTTTTGAAATGGTAATCATTGGATAATGGATTGTTTTTAGAAAGTGTCCCTAATTTGTACAAATTGTGCATTAATATTTTTTGGATTTTGTCGTATATCTCGGTATCGAACCCGATTTCCTGACGGATGGTGTTCCGGTCAAGGTCCTTTTTAATGGACTGGAAGTTCCAAATCTCATCCGGATACCCATAACGATCCTGAAACCTCCGGATGCTGGTTGCCTGGCTCCCGGAGATCGCCGTATCGATGGTAATGGATGTTCGCATGAAAAGCTTGGCTGCCTGCTCAAAAATGGTATTGAGAGCCGTTATGTGGATGGGATCCATTTCCCAGCCATACCGGTAAAAATCATGATCGGAGATGACGAATTCAACCGGAACATCCAGGTCCGAGTTGGTAAATGAAGGTTTCACCTTGGGCTTGGGCCGCTTCCCTCTTTTGACCTGGGCTTTCCCTTCCGGATCATCAGGAAGGTGCAGGTAGGTGCGAAATAGATAGGTATAGGGGTTGGCCACAGAATAGAAGTTGACCGGGTACCCGAAGTTCTGAATCAGAAATTGTTTAACGTAAGGTTTACAGGGGATCACGATGTATTTTCCTGACTTCATATTGAAAGGTTTTGTAAGGAATGATTGTTGCGGATTAATGGGCTTGTAAAATTTCCAGCGATTAGATCTGCAATCTCAGCTGCTCATCCATCTCATCTTTTTCAACCTCCTTCAATGATTTTCCTATTCTGGCCTCCATGGCCTTCAGGTTCTCGAATTGCAGGAACTCGGGATTCTGACGGAGTACCTTTTCAATCTTACCCCGTTCGAGCTGGACCGATACCTTCTCGCCCAGTAACTCTTTCCGGCGGGTGATAGTGCCGTGGAAATAATCATACAGCAGCCGGTAGCATTCCCGTTTGTAGTTCAGAAGCTCCGCACTCGAACTATTGATGGAAAAGATCCAACCATAGATCCAGTTTTCCGGGATACAAATCATATTTCGGATCTGATCACCGGGTACCTGCATTGGCTGTTTAGCCAACGCAGGTCCTATTATCGGGTCAGCAGAAACATTCTTAAATGTACGGGTGTACTCAATGCCAAGTGCTTCACAGATAGGCTTTAAG
>CAIXKO010000136.1 GCA_903919925.1 uncultured Bacteroidota bacterium
ACACTCTATTATTCAACAATCACCATTTGCTTGGTTTGTACAAAATTCCCTGCCTTGAGGGTATAGAAATAAACTCCGGCATCCAGATTATTGGTAGCCAGGGTATAAGTATGCTTACCTGACGGCATCATCCCTTCGTTTACATCCATAACCTTACGGCCGGTAATATCCATAATGGAGAACGATACTTCAGATCCGTCAACCAGTTCATAGTCAATTTGTGTTGAACCACGGAACGGGTTTGGATAGTTCTGTTCCATTTTGGCTAAAGAAGTTCTCAGGTCAACACCATCGCTGATGTTACCATGATCATTCAGGTTCAAGCGGCACATCACATTGCGTTTACCAAAATAGTCGGCAACACCGGTCCGGATATTACCATCGTAAATAGCAACGGTAGCAGACTCAGTTAAGACAACGGTATTATCGGTTCCGATTTCCAAACCTTTATTCCGTCGCAAGAGGAATTCAGCATTCGTATTATCAAATTGGATACCCGCATAAACTAAATCACCCTTTTTCATGAATTCCGATTCCCCGTCTTTTGATAATGGCATGGTAACCCAGGTATTAAAGTCGGCTGAATCCAGCTGTTTCATATCGGTGGTGAGGAGTTCAAACGGAGTTTCATCATCCTGACCGATCGGAACAAAGAACAAGGTAAACCGATAATTCAGGAACTCATCGGCTTTACCTCCTGTGATATAAGTTGAAATGGAACTTACTTCACAGTTATTAAAGATCGGGAAAATGGAACCAACAAAATGATTGAGGTTTTCAGTAGCTGCGGTAGTATAGGACTCTTTACTCATTGACCAGCTCAGGGTATTAACCTCACCGGAACGAGAATAAATGCTGTCAGTTACATTAAAGAAGATTTCGCGTTTATTATCTACCGGAAAATCATCAGCATCTTTTGCCTTAAATTCCCAATTGATTTTGTAATGACCATAGTCGGCCGGAGTATACTTGTCGGCAATATCGGCAGTATCGGTAGTCAGCACATAAACATCGGTTTGTGGCGACATTTTATGAAATACGCTGGTCCCGTTTTTGGTAACATCGATATCCAGATATACTTTTTCCTGATCATTTTCCCCGAAGTTCAGAGCGCTTGATTGGAAATTCAGGAAACCGCTGTTAACATCCAACTGTGATTTTGGGATATTGTGAACCCAAGCCATAGCCGTTTGATCATTACCATCGTCCCATTCCATTTTTACGTAATTCATTTTCAAATCGTTGTTGTAAGCTTCCGACAATTTGAAATCATCAATTGCCCAATAATACAGGTAGGTATTGGTCCAGTGTAAACGCATTTTAACATTACTCATCCCTGCAGCAACATCGGAAATATTAGCCTGGAAAAGAGCTGGTTCGCCTTTTGGTTTATCCAGTGGGCGGTCTTTATGACTGCAGCCAAAGTTTGTGCGGTAAGTTGCGGAGTGAACCCAATCATCAACCGAAATCTCGAGGAACATATCGGCAACTGAATAGGCCATAAAATGAGTTTCAAAGCTCACAACCACTGTTGAATGAGCGCTACAATCGAAAGTTGGGAAGCCAACTGAGTTATCAACCGGAGTGGTTAGCAATGTTCCGGTGGCATAGTTGTATCCTTCGATAAACAGGGCTAAGCAGCCGTTGTCCTTGGTAGTTGAATTCAGCGGGGGATCCTGCGTGTAGATACTCACAAACCCAAGCCCGGCTGGCCACCATACAAAGTTATAACCGGTATCTGTTGGATCGAGGAAATAATACCCTGGCGCGGCAGTCCATCCTTTATCGTCGGCCGGGTTCTCCCAACCAAAAGTCTGGCTGTAGAAAACTTGCCCGTTTCCCTTGGTTCCAGGGGTTTGAGCTTGTGTCGAAGCTGCTGCAAACAACCCGACGAGTGCAAGAATCAGTGTAAATTTTCTCATACGCTTTTATGATTAGTTAAATAATGTTAAATTATTCCGGTCAAATATAAACCCCAAATTCACATTTGCAAAGAAAATTCTCACTTATTGTTAAAAATTGCTCAATTACTGTGAAATCATTAGCAGATATGGACTCAAAATGAAAAGGCCGCACCGGAGTGCAGCCCTTTCCTTGAAAAGACACTCTATTATTCAACAATCACCATTTGCTTGGTTTGAACAAAACTACCTGCATTCAAAGTGTAGAAATATACACCTGGGTCCAGGTTGCGGGCATCCAGGGTGAAGTTATGTTTGCCGGCAGGCATCATACCCTGCTTAACCTCCATAACCTTACGTCCGGTGAGGTCCATGATCACAAACGATACATCGGATCCATTAATGAGTTCATACTCAATTTCCGTGCTGCGGCTGAACGGATTAGGGAAGTTCTGGTTTAGCCGGGCGTCAGTCAGGGCGCTTTCTATACCATCAGAAATATTCCCGTGATCGTTCAGGTTCAGATGAATCATCATGTTTCTTTTACCATAAAAGTCACCCACACCCGACCGGATACCGCCATCGAATATAGAAATTCCCGAAGATTCGGTAAGCGTAACGGTATTATCGGTTCCGATCTCTAACCCTTTATTCCTGCGATCCAAGTAATTAGGATTTGTATTATCCTGGGAGATACCCGCATAAACCAAATCTCCCTTTTTCAGGAACTCCGATTCACCGTCCTTTTCCAACGCCATGGTTACCCAGGTATTGAAGTCAGCAGAGTCGAGCTGAATCATTTCAGTAGTAAGCAGCTCAAAAGGAGTTTCATCATCTTGTCCGATAGGAACATAGAAGAGTACAAACCGATAGTTCAAAAACTCATCAGCCTTACCTCCTGCTATATAAACAGAGATTGAGCTGACTTCACAATCGCCGAAAATAGGGAAGATTGAACCGCTAAAGTGATTAAGGTTTTCAGCAGCAGCCTGATTATACGACTCTTTTGTCATCGACCAGGAGAGGGTATTAACATCTCCGGCCCGCGAATAAACACTGTCGGTTACATTGAAAAGTACTTCACGCTTATTATCTACCGGGTGGTTATCCTCCGCTTTAGATTTAAACTCCCAATTGATCTTGTAATGGCCATAATCAGCCGGTGAGTACTTATCGGCAATGTCGGCAGTATCAACGCTTAGAACATAAACATCAACTTGTGGCGACATTTTGTGGAATACGCTGGTGCCGTTTTTGGTAATGTCGACATCGAGGTAAACTTTTTCCTGATCGTTTTCGCCAAAATTAAGTGCGCTGGATTTGAAATTCAAAAATCCACCGGTGCCGTTTAACTGTGATTTTGGGATATTGTATATCCAGGTCATGGCAGTATTATCATCGCTATCGTCCCATTCCATCTGAACAAAATTCATTTTCAAATCATTGTCAAATGCTTCTGATAGTTTGAAATCATCAACAGCCCAATAATACAGGCGGGTATTTATCCAGTGCAATCTCATCTGTACATTTGGCTGGCCTGCAGCAACATCAGAAATGTTTGCCTGGAACAAGGCCGGTTCCCCTTTTGGTTTATCGAGAGGCCGATCTTTGTGACCACACCCGAAGCCGGTGCTGTAGGTTGCAGAGTGAACCCAGTTATCAACCGAAATTTCGAGATACATGTTAACCACGGAATAAGCCATAAAGTGAGTCTCAAAGCTTACCACCACAGTGGAATGCGAACTACAGTCGAAAGTGGGGAATCCTATGGAGTTATCAACGCCGGTGGTTAAATCGCCACCTAAATTGTACTCTTCGAGAAACAGGGCGATACAGCCGTTATCTTTTGTGGTAGAGTTCAGCGGCGGATCTTGTGTAAGCGTGGAAACGAATCCCTTGCCAGCTGGCCACCATACCCAGTTAAACCCGATATCTGTTGGATCGAGAAAATAATATCCTGCCGGCTTGGTCCAGCCTCTTTCATCAGCAGGATTTTCCCAGCCAAAGGTTTCCGTATAAAAAACCTGACCGTTTCCTTTGGTACCCGGAGTTTGTGCCGTGGCTGAAACTGCAATCAACCCGACAATTGCAATAAGTAGTGTAAATTTTCTCATGAGCGATGAAATGTTAAATAGTGTTAAATTTTTCGATTCAAATATAAACCCCAAAACGAATTTTCCAACACAATAATCTCAGATATTTATAATTTCAACTCACTTGCAGGTAAATTTTACTCATATACTGATGGAGTGGAAAATCTCCATACATTTAAGTGTTAAAATAACACTTCAAAAATGAAACGAAAATTCACTTTGGTTTTAATGGCTATCGGTTTGATTATCTGTGGATGTAAAGGTCCGGATAGTGGTTCTGTTACCCTGGAAATTCCTTCGCTCAAACCGGTGTCGGAAATTTCGCCGTTACTGTACGGGCATTTTTATGAGCACATTTACCACTCTGCAAACGGGGGCCTTTGGGGTGACCTGGTTTGGAACCGGAGTTTTGAAGAGTTTTTAAGCAAACCGGTTTGGAAGATCAGCAACGGGGTTATTTCACAATCAGAAAGAATCAGCGATGTAAAATTGATATTCGGGGATACCGGTTGGACCGATTATGAGTTCACCCTGGAAGCTCGTAAAGACGCGGGTTATGAAGGTTTTCTGGTTCTTTTCAGGGCCATTGATGAAGACAATTTTTACTGGTTAAACCTGGGTGGGTGGGGCAACTCCCAGCATTCAATTGAGAAGGAAATCAGTAATCAAAGGGAGGTGATCTCCCCATTTATTAAGGGTGAAATAACTGAGAAAGAATGGATTCCAATCCGGATCTCCGTTAATGGAAGCCGGATGGAAATTTTCCTGAATAATCAACTTTTGTATAATTATACAGACACTATTCACCCAATATTGCGAGGAGCAGTGGGAATTGGGTCCTGGAGCACGGCTGTCAGCTACCGGAACCTGAAAGTAACGGACAAAGCAGGGAAAGTACTTTTTTCGGGATTGCCGGCGGCTCCCACCAACAAAATCTTCCCCAGGCATTGGACGCCGTCTGATCCCGATAAGTTCACAGTGGAATCGAAAGGTGCGCTTAACGGAGGTTATTGCATTTCGGCTGCACCCGGTAAAGAGACCGTTTCTATTTCACAACCTGATTTTGCAGTCAAACAAGGTGAAAGTATTTCCGGATCTATCTGGTTAAAGGGTGGTTCAGGCAACAAGGTATCGGTACAAATAAAGAAGGGGACCGATTTAATCTCGGAAGCAGTCATCAATGAAATTGCATCAGGATGGAAGGAGTACCCGGTTGTGCTTAACCCGCTAACTTCAGCAAGCAATGCAGATCTTGTTATTTCGATGTCCGGAAAGGGTTCGGTAAGCATCGATCAAATCAGCCTGATGCCGGAAAGCGCCATTAAAAACGAGGGATTCCGAACAGATCTTTTTAACGCCGTAGCAGCTATTAAACCTACGGTTATACGGTGGCCGGGTGGCTGCTTTGCCGAGCTTTACCATTGGAAGGACGGCATTGGTCCGCAGCATAAGCGGCAGGCCTTTCCGGTAAATATATGGGATGATAAGGATGTTAACTCATTAGGGACCGATGAGTTCATTTCATTGAGCAGAAAGCTGAACAGTGAGCCGCTGATGGTAATCAATTCAGGATTCCATGAAGGAGCCGGAACACCGGAAGCCTGGGAGCCTTATATCAAGGAAGCTGCCGATTGGGTGGAGTATTGCAATGGTCCTGCAAATTCTTTGTGGGGCGCAATCAGGTCTGCAAACGGGCATCCTGAGCCATACAAGGTAAAGTACTGGGAGATTGATAATGAACTTTGGCGGTCGCGGGTGCCGGATCCGCATATTTATAGCCAGGCGGTGAAGCTTTTTGCAGCTGCTCTGCGGAAAGCAGACCCTTCGATTACCATTATTGCCCATGGCGGAAATGGAACCGATATGGAGTGGAACCAGGTTGTTTTAAATGAGTGTGCCAAAGATTTCGACATCCTTTCTATCCACCATTATTCTGATCCGGATGGTTATTTCTCAGCCGCCCTCGCGCAGGATACCCTTTATAAGAACCTAAGGAAATCAGTAGCTGCCTGTTCTAATCCATC